>CAYGKP010000088.1:0-9422 GCA_964350605.1 uncultured Cytophagales bacterium | reverse complement strand
CTGCCCTCTTCCTGTTTGCCCTCTCCCTGACGGGCTGCATCTGGATGGAAAAAGTCGATATCACCCTCGACCCCAAATCAGGAACGGGCCATTTGGTCTACCAAGATTTGAAGAGCAGCCCCAGCCACGGCGACCAGGACTGGACCTCGGTCGACGTCAAGAAGGACTTCAAGCGCTTCTACAAGGCCTACAAGAAGGGCAAGCTCTCCGACATGCCCGAAGGCGTGGAGGTCACTAGCAAAGCACTCTACGAGAAGCGCGAACAACTGTGGGCCGAGTACGACATCAAGTATCAGAAGCTGGAAGGCATGCTTGGTTTCCAATTGGTGGACGATCTGTACCGAATCACGAAGGGCCCCGAGGTGCTCTCACACAATGGCCAAGAGCTCACTGAAGGTGAGACGGTCTACGTCACTTGGTCGAAAAATACCACCGAGCCCATCAAGCTGGTCCTCGACTACAACTTCCAGCACCCCAACACGCGCTCGCTGGTCAAGGACTACCGCAAGAAGCTGAAGAAGCGCGCCGTGGTTCGCGAGTAGCGGACGGCTTGTTAGACCCGCTCGGTCGAATCGAGGCCGAGCTCGACAGGCGGCAGGGGTTTGGCCTCGGGTGTTGGCTTCTCTTCACAGCCCACCAGCAAAGTGGGCCCGGTCAAAAACAACAGGAGGTAGAATGGCAAGCGGCGCATCTCGCCCAAGATAGGGAAAGTATGCGCCGCAAGGCCAGGTTAAAGAACGGCCCCCTCACCCAGTGAGAGACTGGGTGATCGCCTGAAGGACCGCCTTCTCCGCCTGGGGCCACCGCCAACCGACCAACCAATTGCAGCGGCAGTGTGCCCACAGTGCTACTGGGTTAGCCCTCGAATCCTGGTTATCGCTGTCCACCCAACGCGACGCCATTTAGATTGGTATCTTTCTTGCACTATTTTCGTATCCTACCTAAACTGACATATGAAAGCACTTTTCCTCTCGTTACTCTCAGTTGTCCTGATCTCGAATCTGCAGGCACAGAACGCTGACAATGGCTTCCAGAAGCTTAAAATAGGCGCTACGCTCGCCCCCCTGACAAACGAGCTGCAACCCGAACCAATGGCCACAAACACTGGCGGCGACCTGTTTGCCGAGGACGATTATGTGGAGACCAACTGGGCCACCTACACCGGGAAAGCCGAATTATTCGGTCTGGACTACTCGACATTCCACAGCTTTTTGCCCATGGCCCCGCCGATGATCGGTGTGAAGGCAGGGACGATTGTGCGCATTGAATACGAGCTGGACGACCGCGCCCTGCCTGAAATTCGCGAGGTCATGGAGGCCGAATACGGCAAAGCCAAAGAGGTGATGACCACCCGCTACAACCCCGACACGAACACCGAAGAGCAAGTGATCGGCGAGTTGCAATTTCCCTCGGGCGCTAAGGCGACGCTAAACGTCTACCTCGTGCACCCCGAGTACAACGAGCAGACCGCCACGGTGGTTTTCTTGGCGAAGTAGTTTGCTGAGGCGAACTTTCGACTATGATCGCTGTCATTTTCACCACTCACTTGAAGGCCGATGCCTACGAGCACGGCTATGCTGAAACTTCCGAACTGCTGGAAGAACTAGCGAAAAGCCAGCCTGGATATCGTGGTTTGGAAAGTGCGCGCGGTGCAGACGCCAAGGGAATCACGATCAGTTATTGGGATTCCATCGAGGATGCGAAAGCGTGGGGCCGCCACCCGGATCACCAAAAGGCTCAGATGGAAGGCAAAACACTGTTCTACCATTCCTTCGAAACTCGCTACACCGAAGTGATTGAACGTCCCCGGGACTGATACCTTCTTACTCTGACCCCAAAGGCCGGAGTAAGATCGTGTGTGTTTCGCGGCCGTCCTCTGGGGCAGCGGGGATCACCACCACATCGCAACGGTCTGCAAAAAACAGGTAGTTGGTCTGTGCCAACCAGTCCTCCTCAATTTCCGGCTCGCCGTACACATCGGCCATCGCTTCGATCAACCTGGAAAAATCGACTTTCACTGGGGCGTACAGGACCATCTCGCCCACCCTCCCCTGTTGCGCACGAAAGTAGCCTTGAGCGGTAAACCGTTGACCTGCAAAAGGGGGCAAGCCATCGCCCAGAAAGTAGACCTCGCCGCTAAAGCCCGCCCAGTCGACGCTGTTGGTGGTCGTTAATGGTTTGGGTGCCGCGCCCGATCCGTATTGCAGGTAGTTAATCTCTGACACCTGATGGAGGCCCGAAATAATGTCTGAAAGCGATTTTCGGTGATCCAGCGGACCGTAGCCACCTTCATGAAACTGCGCCCGTAGACCAGAGGTGAAAAACAGAAGAAGGGAAAACGAAAGGAGCCGCATCCCTTAAAGATACGGCTCCTTTCATTGGCGTTTTTGAGAAGTTGCTTCCGCAGCCTTTGCGCCCTAGTCCATCTCCTCCACCGCATCTTCCAGCGGCCAGATGACGATCACGTGGTACTTGCGGTAGTTGTCCGGATCGGCCTCGGAAGCCTTCAGCTCGCAACCCGCGCCATAGAAAATGTAGTCGGTATCACCCCAGTTTTCTTCCTCTTCGGGTGCGCCGTACGCCTCGGTCAACTGCGCCAGAACTGCCTGAAAATCAGCCGACATGGGCACTTTCAGGGTGAGATTCGAAAACTCGCCATTCCCGATGTTCGAGAAGCCGCCTTCGGGTGCTACACCTGCGATCGGCTGGAGGCCTTTGCCCGTAAAGTGAAGCTCGCCGGAGAACGAAGACCAATCTTCACTACCCGTCAGGGCTTTCTTCTGGGGCATGCCGCCACCGCCGTACGCCACGGTGCTCACTTCGGTCACGGCGCTGAGGCCTTTGACCAGTTCAGGGAGCGATTTGGATTGGTCGAGCGGGCCGAAGCCGTTATCATGGAATTGGGCGCGCAGGGTGGCGACCGACAGCAGCGCGGCTGCGGAGAGGAGAAGTGTTTTCATGTGTTTGGGTTTGATTCGAAAAGAGGTACGGGAACTTTGCGTTTGTGGTTCGCTTCATCGCAAAGACCAAAAACCGGGCCGTATTGGGCGTCTACTTCAGCGGCTTGAAGAGCACGCGTTGGTTGTCTTCCTGCATGTAGGGCATGTAAGAAATCTCATAGCCCGCATGTGTGTAGCGATAAGTTAAGCCCGTCATCTTTCGGTTGGATTTCGACGGCTTTCCGTAGAAGGCCTCCAAATCGGCCAGAAGCGAATCGACCGAAAGGTTGGCGGGAAACTTCAAATTCAGCGCGGTAATCTTGCCCTTCTCTACGGTCATAAAGTCGGTCACCCCTTCGGGAAATGCGCCGGGTGCTTCCTGTTTGTCCAACTTGAAAGTGAGCCTTTGATAGCCTGACCAGTCCACTTCGGCGGGCAAAGGCACATCGCCACTTTTTTGGACCAACTGAACGTCGGTGACCGCTGAAAGTGCCGCCAGATTTTCCGCTAGGGGCTTGGTGAGATCGATGGGGCCGTAGCCGTTCTCGTGGAATTGGGCGCGGAGGCCGCTCACTGAGAGGGCCAGCGCCAGGGAGAAGAGGAGTCGTTTCATGCCCGCTAGTATACCAAAAAGTGGGCCAGTTCAACGCGCCGCGGACCGCCCGGGCCCGCTTACTTCTTCGATCGGAGAAACTCCAGCATCAACCGGGCCACATCTTCCGTCTTCTCCTCCGCAGCGAAGTGCCCGGCTTCCAGCAAATGCAGCTCGGCTTCAGGCAGATCGCGCAGGTACGCCTCGGCCCCCTTGGCATTAAACTTCTCGTCCTTCGCACCCCAAACGATCAGGGTTCGCGGCTGCGCCTCGCGGAGCATGGCTTGCCAACTCGGGTAGGCCAACAGGTTCGTGTAGTAATCCTGGAACAACTGGACTTGAATCCGGCGGTCCGAGTCCGGGGAAAGAAATGCAAGGTCGTGGATCCAGGCATCAGGACTTTGGGTTGGATACTTTGAGGAGTCTAGGTCGAAGAGGTACTGCTTCTGAATCACGGCCTCCCGGCTGGTCAGCGAATACAGGAAGTCGTACTGCGCTTGGCTGGTGTCCAGTTGCGCATTTTTGAAAAAGGCTTGGCGCCTTGGGGTGAGGCCGTCCAGATAGGCATTCGCATTCTGAACGATCAGTGCGTCAATGCGGCTGGGGTCCTTGCTCATCATCCGGTAACCCACAGGCGCACCAAAATCCTGCATGTACATCACGTAGTGCTTCACCCCCAACTGGTCAAGCAAGCTCTGGTTAAGGTCTGCCAGCAGGTCGAAAGTGTACCGCAAGGAATCGGGGCTCGGGTGATCGCTATAGCCGGAACCCAGATTGTCGGGGGCGATCACATGGTAGTGAGACGACAACAGCGGGATGAGATTCCGATAGGTATGAGAGGAAGAAGGATAACCATGCAGCAACACGATCGTCGGCAAGCTGGTATCGCCCGCTTCACGGTAGAAGAGCCGATGGCCGTCAACGACTTGGTAGTGATAACTCGTTGGTGGCGGCAGGAAGGACTCGTCAGTATCCGATGACTGAGACCCGCATGCGGTAAGTCCCAGCAGCAGCAGGAAAAGGAGCGACTTCATGCCCGCTAGTTTACTAAAAACGGGCCGGATCGGGCCCAACGCTAGATCAGAAAAAAGATCACGGCCATCATCACCCAGCCCATCAGCATCGCCACAGGCACGAGCAACAAAATTCGCTTGGCACCGGCCAGTTTAGCCGTAAAGGCTGCATCGTCCGGTGCGGGGTTCTCTTGGGGGTAGTAGATCGCGCTGCGGACGGCGGTTTTCCACATCGGCCCGGGCTTGGGTTCGACGGGCCAGGCCTTGTAGATGTTCTTGTAGACTGTGCCCCGCAGCTTGTAGATTACAAACACGTCAAGGGCGAGCACGATGCCCAGGATGATCAAATGCAGCGGTTCCATAGCCTGTAAGCTACGGAAAGAAAGCTGCGATTCCGCTAGGCAATCACCGGCACACCACCGGTGTTCACCTTGGCCTTCATCACGTGCAGGATGTTGTAGAGCCCGTAGTGGCAGCGGTTCAGGTAGATCAGGTGGGGCACGCCGCGTGCGCCATTGAAGCCCTTCTTCTGGGCGATCTTTCCCTTCTCCTCCCCGAAGGCAAAGAGCTTCTGGAAGTAGGCATCGTCCGAGAAGTCAAAGTTCCCCTGCACGAACGGTTGAGCCAACATCGCGGCCAGCTCCTGAAAGGTCTCGTAGAAGAACTTTTTCTCCTCCGCCCCGTCGGTGGGCAGGACGATTTCCAGGCGCTCCAAGATGGGCTCGAGGCGTTCCTTCGAACCGAAGTTCTCCGGATTGATCAGCGCGAAGTAGTCCGCGTGGAAGTCGTCGGGCATTTCCTTCACACAGCCGAAGTCCAAGCAGCAGAGCTGGTTGTCGGGGGTGACGATGAAGTTGCCTGGGTGCGGATCGGCGTGGGTCATCTTCAGGTGGTGGAGCTGACGCTCGTAGAAGTCCCACATCGTTTGGCCCAGGCTGTTGGCCAACTCTTGGTCCTTGTTGGTCTTCACGAATTCCCCCAGGGGCACGCCCTCGACAAAACTCATGGTCAGCACCCGTGGGCCGCTGAGGTCCTTGTAATACTTCGCGAAGGTGATGCCTTCAATGTCCTCGCAGGCCTTCGAGATCGTGACGCTGCGCTCAAGCTCCAACTCGTAGTCGGTCTCCTCGACCAAACGATCCTCGACCTCCCTCATGTAACGGCGCATCTCCTTATCCTTCAACTTGAAGAGTCGGGCAGCAAAGGGCTTGACTAGCTTCAAATCCGACTGGATCGAATCGGCCACCCCAGGGTACTGCACCTTGACGGCCAACTTCTCGCCATTTCGCTGGGCTTCGTGCACCTGCCCAATCGAAGCAGCCGCGAAGGCTTCCTTGCCCCACACATCGAACACCTCACCGGGTGCTTTGCCCACGTTCTTCTGGAATGTCTTGATGACCAGCGGCCCAGAGAGCGGTGGCGCGTTGTATTGGGCCATCTGGAACTTGTCGGTGTAAGCCGGGGGCAGCACCGTCGCGTCCATCGAAAGCATTTGGGCGACTTTCAGGGCCGAGCCCTTGAGCTGGGCCAACGAGCCGTATATGTCCTCGGCATTGTCCTCGTGAAGGGAATCCTTCGCCTTCTGCTTGTCGCTCCCGACTGCGCGCTTGGCGTAATACTTCATGTAGTTACCACCCACCTTCGCGCCCGTACCCGCGAATTTCATCGCGCGGGCCACTTTACCGGTGGGGATCGAAGTCACTGACTTGACCGCAGCGCGTTCTTTTGATTTTTCAGCACCCTCTTGGGCGGATTGTGGGTTGGTGGGGTTGGCAGAGTCAGCCATTAGGAACGGTTTTGAAAGAGGA
Organism: uncultured Cytophagales bacterium; assembly: GCA_964350605.1. GTDB lineage: Bacteria > Bacteroidota > Bacteroidia > Cytophagales > JAAEPT01 > CAYGKP01. Next base: position 3,070 of record CAYGKP010000088.1, on the reverse strand, counting down.
ATTTGCCGAAGTCGAAGATGGTATCAAGCGGGCCCTTACCCACCAGATCGAAGGCCAGGTTGACCGACTTTTCGATGGCCGCATCGGTGCGCTCGAAGCCTTTCGAGTCGTCCTTCAGCCAGAATTGGAACAGAAAGTTAAAGCCGCCCCAGAAGGCCAGCGGATAGGCATTGTCCAGCACTTGACGTGCAGGCACTTCGCCGGAGGCCTTGGCCTCGCCGAGGATCTCCTGCATGGCCTCCTTGAACTTGTCTTGGATGGGCAGATACGGTTTACCGACTTGGCACATGCCGTGGGGTCGCTTGGCCTCCAGGTAACCGCGGTAGGGCTTCAGCGACTCGAAGTAGGTGAAGTTCAGGGCCAACACCTTCTCTCGGGCCGAGTAAGCCGAGAAAGTTTCGTCTTCCTCCAGCTTTTCGCCGACCGAGACGAACAGTTTTTCGTGGATGGATTTGTCGAGGGCGCGTAGCGAGCCGTAAGTATCGTACACTTCCTGGGCATCAATGCCTTGAGCTTTGGCGAAGGCTGTGATGGAAGCAGGGTACTTGCTTTCGGTCGACAGGTAGTCGGCGAATGCTTGTTGGATGGAGTCGAGCACGGTGGGTGTCTGGGTGGCGGTTTTGGCAGCGGCCATGGCAGCAGGGGTCGTGAGGATTGCGTGGTGACGGAGTGACGTCTGTGTACCGATTAAGATAACACACAAAGGCCTGGGATTGTTATCCCAGGCCTGCATGTTTTTACCGATAAGTAGGATTACCTGCCCGGCGGCACGAACCGGATGGCCCCCGAGGTGGTGAAGTCGCTCTTGATGGTCAGCACCTGGCGCTTGCCCGCCGCATCGGTGTAGGCCACCTCGGCGGTGTTCGGCGGCATCGAACCCAGGTTGTGGGCATGCAGCACCAAGAGGTTGTTCTTCGTGGGATCGATCTTGATGGGGATCTTGACGACCGTTTTGGAAACCATGTGGTACTCAAGCAACCACTCGCCGTTGAATTGCAAAGAGATGGTGTCGCCATCTACAATCAGGTTGTCCCAGATTTCCAGGACGATCTCGTCCTTGGCCAACTTGATCTCGCCGGACTCGACGATATCACGACCCATAAACGTCTTCGGTGCTTCTTTGCGGGTCATGGCCGAGAGGCCGTCGCCTTCGGGCTCTGGGATGGGATCAGGTGTAGGGACCACCTCAGGTGCAGGGGTTCCAATACCTGACTTCCCAAGCAGGATGTAGAAGTCCTCGGTCGGGGCGAAGCCCGAAGGCATTGAGCCGTTCTTCGACTTGCGCACCCAAAGGACCACTTTATTGTCGAGTGTAGCGATCTGGCAGACGTTGTACTTCTTAATGACCGAGGGGTTGTCCAAGCGGCTGTCTAGCTCCACCATCTTGGTGGGCCACGAACGTTCGTGGCTCATGGTGACGATGTGATCAATCTGTGCTTCGCTGAAGCCTTGGGCTTTCAGGGTTGCGCGGTCGGTCCCACCGTAGGAATAGGTCGAGTAGATCTCTCCTGGATCGACAATGTTTGTCTCCTTACAGTCATAGCTCAGGCTCGGCTTGATGGCCGGCGTGGTGCTGATGTCCACCAGGCTTGCCTTGTCGAAGAACACCATTGATTGAGGCGCGTAGCGACAGCTGGAAGTAAAGCTGCTGCGTTTCTGCTTGCCATCGGTGATGTAGTTGCCAAGCGTCAGGTACTGACCGTCCATCTCGGCGGTGAACTCGATGGTATACTTCTCCCATCCTTTCGAACCAAACTCATCGCGGGTGAAGTAGGCGATCTGCTTTTTGCTGGGCGAAACGATCTCTGCCGAGCTCTGGCTGGGCCAACTTTCCGAGACCATCACGCCCCAGCCATTCGATCGCATGCAACCGTAGTAATCGCCCTCGCCGAGTGACGCATAGATTTCGAACCGGTACTTATGGCCTTTCTTGATGCCGCCAGTCGGTTGGGTTACGGCATACTCACGGAAGTCGGCTTTGTTCCCGTTGTACCCGTTGAGCACGATCATCGCCTTACCATCTACGGGCTTGGCTTCCCCATAATAGGTGTGCCCCTTATAACCAGTCGCACCGCCGTTCCCCGTGCCATTTGCATGGATGTAATCAGGCGTTGCGTTGGGCCAGTTGTCGTAGGTCTTGTTGGCACTCTTCCAATAGGTCGCCAGGAATTCCCCGTCGGCACTGGGCAATTTGTCGTACCGCTCGAAACCGCCATCAACCAAGAGATTGTCGCCCGAGGAAGCGACTTCGGGTGTGGGCTTGGTAGTGGGTGTCGTCCGGGGTCCGAGCAGGTCCATGGGCGAAGTGCGCTCTGGGTCCTCGGCACTGGCAATGGGGCTGCCATCGGATGGTTCCAACACCACCTCGTCAATGAACAGGATCGAGAAGTTGTCGTATTTCCCCTTCGTGGTGAAGGTGGCGCGCTTCTGGCGTTCGTCATTATGGAAGTTGCCGAGCATCAGGTACTTGGCAGGCTCGCGCGCCTCGAACTCCAAGACCACTTGTGACCAACCTGGCTTGTCGTAAACCGGCAGGAATTGGTAGTTTGGACGGTAGTCGTCGAGCACTTCAGCATCTTCCTGGACGGGCTTCTTCACACCCACATAGGCGCCAAAGCCGGAAGCAGTGTAGATGCCGTAAAAGTCCGACTCGCCCTTCGAGAGGTACATCGAGAGGCGGTATTTCTTACCAACGACCAGGGGCGCGGTCAGCTCGGTGTAGGCGTATTCGCGGAAGTTGTCCTTGTTGGGGTTGTAATCAACCAGAAGGACCATGCCGTTGCCCTTGTAGGGCTTCGAGACGCCGAAGTGTTCATTCTTCCAGTTCCCCGAACCGCTGCCCGAGCTGTGCAGGTGCGCAGGAGTCGAAGCTGGCCAACGACCACCCTTGGGGTTGGGGTTGTACCAAGAGTCCACGTCGAAGTGGCCTTCGTCGATTGGGGCGGTTTTGTAGGATTCGAAACCACCGTTTTTCACGAGGTTTTGGGCTTGGGTGGGCAGGAAAAAGGCCAGCAGACCAAGCTGAAGGAGCACGCGCTTCATATCAGAGGGGGGTGGAGAATGAGGGCGA
>CAYGKP010000087.1:0-9518 GCA_964350605.1 uncultured Cytophagales bacterium | reverse complement strand
CTTGATCGCCTTTTCTGGCTTCCCAGCTTTCAGGAAGATCTCGCCCTTTACCAAGGCTTTTTCGGCCTTTGGGTTTTGGGCCCACAGCACGGTGGGCACCAACAAGAGAAGTGTCAGTGAACGGCGAAGCATCATTGGTCAGGCTACCAGTCTAACGACGGGGCGCAAAACTTATTCCGTTTCTTCGGGTGCCTGAGCTTCAGGGGTCTCCCCCTCTACAATCGGACCTTCCTCGCCTTCCACCAAGTCTTCGTCGACGCCTTCCAGCTCTTCGATGACAGTGACAGCCGAAATCTGGTCGTCCTTGCTCAGCTTGATCAGGCGCACCCCTTGCGTAGCGCGGCCCAGCGAACTGACCTCGCTCACACGAGTCCGAATCGTGATGCCCGAGCGGTTGATGATCATCAGGTCGAAACCTTCGAGCACGCCCAGCATGGTGACCAAGCCGCCAGTTTTCTCGGTGATGTTTAACGTGGTAACGCCTTTTGCACCACGGCCAGTCAAACGATACTCCTCGAAAGGCGTTCGCTTTCCGTAGCCGTTCTCGCTGATCACCAGCAGTTGCATGTCTGGGTTGTTGAGCACGACCATGCCGACAACGGCATCCTTGTCGTTTTCCAACGCCACACCGCGCACACCAGCCGCACCGCGACCCATCGAGCGAATGTCACTTTCGTGGAAGCGGACGGCTTTCCCGCTGCGTTTGGCTAGGACAATCTCGTTGTCGCCATTGGTCAACGCCACGTCGAGCAAGCGGTCATCTTCGTTGATCGTGATGGCATTGATGCCCGCTTGGCGGGGACGCGAATAGGCCTCCAAGGTGGTCTTCTTGACGGTGCCTTGTTGGGTGACGAACAACAGGAAGTTGTTCTCCAGGTAATCGGGATCGTCCAGGTTTTTGACCGCTTGGACGGCGCGCACGCTGTCCTCCCGCTCGATCTGAAGCAGGTTCTGAATCGGTCGGCCTTTGGCGGTTTTACTCCCCTCTGGTACTTGGTACACCTTGAGCCAGAACACTTTACCTCGGTCGGTGAAGAATAAGAGGTAGCTGTGCATCGAGGCAACAAACAGGTGCTCGTTGAAGTCTTCTTCCTTCGAGCCAGCGCCTTTCGAGCCCACCCCACCGCGGCCTTGCGAGCGATATTCGGTCAGGGGCGTGCGCTTGATGTAGCCTTGATGCGAGACGGTGATGACCATCGGCTCGTCGGCAATCAGGTCTTCAATGCCAATCTCGTCGGAAGCATGCACGATTTCGGTGCGGCGTTCGTCGCCGTACTTCTCGCGCAATTCAGCCATCTCTTCTTTGATGACGCCCATGCGCATCTCGCGGCTACCGAGCAGTTCCTTGAAATAGGCAATGCGGGCCATTACCTCGTCGTATTCCTTCTGGATCTTCTCGCGCTCCAGACCGGTGAGACGCTGCAAGCGCATCTCGAGGATGGCCTTCGCTTGGAGCTCCGAAAGACCGAAGTTCTTCATCAAGCCATCTTTGGCGACATCCGCATCGCGGGACGCTCGGATCAGTTTGATGACTTCGTCGAGGTTATCAAGGGCGATCAGGTAACCAAGAAGGATGTGAGCGCGCTTCTCGGCCTCGTCCAAATCGTACTCCGTGCGGCGCACCACGACCTCGTGGCGATGCTCCACGTAGTGGTGGATCATGTCGCGCAGGTTCAAGGTCTCGGGGCGGCCCTTGACCAAGGCAACGTTGTTGACGCTGAAGCTTGACTGAAGCTGGGTATGCTTGTAGAGCATGTTCAGCACCACGTTGGCAATCGCGTCGCGCTTCAGTTCGTAGACGATGCGCATGCCCGAACGGTCCGACTCGTCGCGGATGTCCGAAATGCCCTCAATTTTCTTTTCGGAGATGAGCTGCGCGGTGCGCTCGATCATCGCCGCCTTGTTCACCTGATAGGGAATCTCGGTCACAATGATCGCCTCGCGGTTGTCGATCTCCTCGATCGTTGCTTTCGCGCGGATGACGATGCGACCCCGACCCGTTTCCAGGGCGTTCTTGATCCCCTGAAGGCCAAAAATGCTCGCCCCCGTCGGGAAATCTGGCCCCTTGACGTGCTCCATCAAGTCGGTGACCGTACACTCCGGATTGTCGATGTAATGGACAATCCCGTCGATGACCTCGGTGAGGTTGTGGGGCGCCATGTTGGTGGCCATCCCCACCGCAATCCCTGCCGCGCCATTGACGAGCAGGTTTGGCAATCGTGCGGGCAGTACTGTTGGCTCCTTGAGCGAGTCGTCGAAGTTGGTCTGGTAATCGACCGTATTCTTCTTCAGATCGGCGAGCATCTCTTCGGTGAGGCGCTCCATGCGGGCTTCCGTGTACCGCATCGCGGCCGGCGAATCGCCATCGACTGAACCGTAGTTTCCTTGGCCGTCGATCAGCGTGTAGCGCAGCGACCAGTCTTGGGCCATCCGCACCAGCGAGTCGTAGACCGCTGAGTCCCCGTGGGGGTGATATTTACCCAATACCTCCCCGACGATACGGGCACATTTCAGGTAGGGCTTCGAGGCGGTAACGCCCAGTTCGTGCATTCCATACAGAATGCGGCGGTGGACGGGTTTCAGTCCGTCGCGCACATCGGGCAGCGCGCGGGAAATGATGACCGACATCGAGTAATCGATGTAGGCACCGCGCATTTCATCCTCAATGTCAATGGGGATGATGCTTCGGGTTTCTTCAGCCATAATTGTTCTGGAATGGGGGAACCCTATGGGTTTTTCCTACCCAAATATAGCCATTTCCGCCCCCTGCGCCTAGGTTCGGGCGGGAGGTTATCCACAAGGATTACTTGTTCTTCGGCGGCTTCCAGTCCTGGCCGATCTGGGGGTTCTGGTTCTTCCAGATGGGCGTTACGCGGCTGCGGAACAACTGATCCTCGTGGTAATGCTGCATGCGTACCCGGCAACTCTCGATCGGGCACTTCCTGCGAAGCAAGTTCTTGAGAAAACAGCCTTGGAGGCCCAAAACAGGCACCAAGAGGGACAGGAGTAGCAAACGACGCATGAGCACAGAAACGGGGATCAAAGCGGGAACTCTTCCACCCCAACGCTCCGCAAGTTAAAATCTTTTACCGGGCCGCGCTGGCTTGTTGGCCTTCCCGCCCACAAACTGCTAGCTTTCCCCTTTCTGAACCGCTTTATCATGATGTCACTCCCCGAGTTCCGAACCGTCGAAGAATCGCAAACCACCATTACCGAACTGATGATCCCCGCCTACGCCAACTTCGGCGGCAAGGTTCACGGGGGGCTGATTCTTTCCTTGATGGATAAAGTAGCCTACGCCTGTGCGGCCAAGCACGCGGGGGGCTACAACGTCACCGCTTCAATGAACGGGGTAGATTTCCTTGCGCCTGTCGAGGTGGGCGATTTGGTGCACTTGATGGCCTCGGTGAACTACGTGGGGAATTCCTCGATGGTCATTGGTGTGAAGGTCATTAGCGAGAACTTCCACGAGGGGATCGTCAAGCACACCAACTCGTCCTACCTCACGATGGTTGCCACCGACGAAAATGGCAGCCCCCGCCCCGTACCTGGGTTGATTCTAAGTAATAAAGACCAAGTCCGACGCTGCTTGGAGGCCATCAAGCGTCGCGAGATGATCAAAGGCTTCCGCCAAGAACTGGCCAACGCGAAGAAGAGCATCACTCTGACGAAGGCTGTCGAGATTCTGCGCGACGAGCGGATTCACCTGGAACTCCCTGAATAAGCTGCCCGAAGCAATGGGTCGATCATCGCTCGCTCCGTCCTGATAAAACAAAAGCGCTCAAGTTGCCTTGAGCGCTTTTTTGTTCCACTTGTGATGGAGCCCCCTGTCGGACTCGAACCAACGACCGGCTGATTACAAATCAGCTGCTCTACCAACTGAGCTAAGGAGGCGGGGCGACAAAGGTAGGAAACCGCCGGAAATCTGCGATGGATTTTCCGCTAGTTTAAGCGAGGATCGTTCGGCGAGTTGGCCAGGAAGGTGTATTTACCGCCCATTTCCTTCAGAACGTTGCTCCAAAGGTGGGGCGTATCGGCCCCGAGCCAGGTGTAATCGGCTGGTTCGGTCAGAATCCAGGACTCTGTGCGCATCTCCTCGACCAGTTGGCCGCCCGACCAACCTGAATAGCCCAAAAAGAAACGAATGTCCCGCTCGCCGACTTGGCCCGTGCGAAGCAGGGCTTTGAGTTGCTCGAAATTTCCACCGAAGTGCAGACCATTACCGACTGGGAAGCTGCCTTCCAACTCGTCGCCCAAGCGGTGGACGTAATGCACCAAGTTTTGTTCTACTGGGCCGCCAAGGAAGACAGGCAGTTCGATGCCTTCCAGGTCGTCGACCAATTGGCCAATGGTCAACTCTTCAATCGGCTTGTTCAAAACGAAGCCGAGGGTGCCCTCCTCGCTGTGCTCGCACAACAGCACCACCGTCCGTTCGAAGTTCGGATCTGTGAGAAACGGTTCGGAGAGCAGTAAGCTCCCCTTGCGAGGTTCTTCGATGGGTTGAAAGCGATTGGGCATCCGTGGGGGGGCTGACTCTCGTGGATCGCTGGGGAGCCAAAAGAGTAACTGCTACTTAGGGAATTTCCGTTGGGACCCCAAGGGCTGAATTGAGAATATTTTTTGAGGCACTCGTGAGATAGTGGGCAAACTGTCGGGTGGCTTCTGCTGTTTACCTTGCGACATGGACCTTGCCCAACTCCGAGAAGACTATGCCCTCCAGTCGCTGGACGAATCCGAGGCGGATGCCCTGCCCCTCACCCTTTTTGAACGCTGGTTGGAGGAAGCCATTGCCTCGAAAGTGATGGAACCGAACGCAATGACCTTGGCGACCACCAATGCCTTTGGCCATCCAAAAGCCCGAACGGTGCTGATCAAAGGCATCGACAGTGAAGGCCGCTTGCAGTTCTTCACCAATTACGGGAGCGATAAGGCCAAGGAGGCCGAGAATCAAACCCGGGTGGCATTGCTGTTTTTTTGGCCCGAGTTGCAGCGGCAAGTGCGCATCGAGGGTGATATTTCACGGCTAACCCCCGAGGAGTCCGAGGCCTACTTTCACTCCCGGCCCCGGGGCAGCCAGATTGGGGCCTGGGCCTCGCGACAGAGCAACGGGGTTACCAACCGCGCGGAGTTGGAGAAGAAGTTTGCCGAGATGGAAGCCCGTTTCGAAGGGCAGCAAGTGGAGTATCCCATCTTCTGGGGCGGCTACGCGGTGTCTCCGTTGCGCTGGGAATTCTGGCAAGGTCGCCCCTCGCGCCTGCACGATCGATTGCTCTACGAACGCTCCCCCAAAGGGTGGCGGATTACGCGGCTGGCGCCTTGACGGGTGGGCGTCGCTTTTTCTCCGTGTCGATGCGACGTCGTTCGTTCATAATGGCGACAAACAGCTGCAATTCCTTTTTTCGAATCACATAGGTACCCGACCATTTGTCGTGCCAACCGCGCGAGCCCTTGCCACCCAAACAGGAGAACGGTTCAAAGGGCACAAGCCGGGCAAAGGAGCGACCAAGTAGTTGGCCAAAATTGGGCTTCTTGCCCCACTCATTGACCACCACGCACCCAGCAACAGCTTTTCCCACCGTGCGTTGCATGGCAATTTCAAAGACAAAATAGACCAAGGCATACAGCGTCCAGGTCAGTAGCATGTCCATCAATTTCCCCACCGGGGTATCAAAATAATACGGGTCTGTATTCAAACCTGCGCCATCCAGAGCGATAAATGCAGCAATGATGATGACAAGGATCAAGACCCGGGTAATGATCGAGTCCAAGACGTAATAACCAAACCGGGGCCAATGCTTGACCAAGGGCAGGTCGTACAGGCGCTTTACATCTAGGATCTCACGGATGGTGCGCCCCTGCTCGTCAAGGCGGATGCGCGTCTCTTGAGCCGTGAAGTACGGATCGACGGGCAAAACATTGGACTCTTCCATTTTTTCTTTCGGCTAAAAAGGACCGAAAGAAAGATCGAAAAAATTATCAATTGAAAGTGCCTTCTCACTCACAAACCCTTCGGCATAACGAGTACCAATGGCGTGGCCAAACTCTTGGGCTCGGGCGGTGATGTAGTCCAAAAACTCGGGCCGCGAGATGTAGGTCTGCGGCCCCTCCCCTGCTGGATTGAAGAACTGGCTTTTGTAGGCGCGAATGGCGGCGACTTTTGTCTCCCATTCGGCGGTGACATCAAGGATCAGGTCTGGGCTCAGGTACCGATCCTGAATGTAGTAGAAAAGTGCCTGTGGGCGGAATGCAGGCTCTTCGGTTTCAATCTTTTGAAGACCCGCGAGGAAACAGGCTTCCTTGGCTAGTTTGCTGCCCTTTCCGTGGTCTGGGTGGCGGTCCGAAGGCGCGTTGGCCAGTACCAATGCCGGTTTTAGGCGGCGAATGGCCCGAACGATGGCCATCACCTGTTCTTTGTCTGCGGGCTGCAGGAAGCCATCGGGCAAGCCTAGGTTTTCACGGTGCGAGAGGCCTAAGATCTTGGCGGCGGCGGCGGCTTCTTCCCGTCGTTCGGCGACCGAACCTCGGGTGCCCATCTCCCCTTCCGTCAAGTCCAGAATGCCACAAGATTTACCCTGGGCGACGTGCTTGGCCAATACACCACCGCAAGCCAACTCCGCATCGTCGGGGTGGGCAGCAATGACCAACAGGTCGAGCGTCATGTTAGCGGACGCGCAGGGTCTCCCCGATGCGCAAGATTTTTGAACTGCGGATGCCGTTCAATCGGCAGATGGCTGTGACCGAGGTGCCATAGCGGCGTGCAATCGCACCAAGTGTGTCACCACTACGTACGCGGTGGTAGGCGGCTCGCTCGAGTTCTTTGTAATACGAAAAGACTTCGGGACTTAACTCAAAACAATCGGCACTCAGGGTATGAACGTCGTAGTCAAACAACCGCTCGGTGTCGAAGGCAATGCCTTTCCAGCGGAGCTCGAAATGCAGGTGTGGTCCCGTGCTGCGCCCTGTGTTTCCGCCCAGCCCGATCAACTCGCCTGCTTTTACCGGCTGTCCAACACACACATCGCGGCGGCTCAAATGCCCATACAACGACTCTAAGCCATTGTGGTGGCGCACGATGATGTAATTGCCGTAGCCGCCCCGGTTGTATTTCGAAACACGCACCACCCCGTCGAAGACCGAGGTGATTGAATCGCCAATTTCGATCTTCAGGTCGGTGCCGTAGTGCCAACGAGAGTGACGTTGCTTGAACGGCGAAGTAATGTATGTCTGCTTGGTCGGCATGGCCCAGGCACGACCCGCGAGCTCATCATACAGCTGCATGCAAGCGAACTCGTCAATCGACGAAGTGTCGGTATCGTAGGGGTTCACGTTCAGCGAGTCGAAGTTGGCATAGACCTCCTCGATGGCGCGCCAATAGGAAGTATCGGCCAGGACAAAGGCACTGAACGGGTTGGGGTCGCAGCGAAGTCCTACGTCGATGGTGTCCCAAACTGCATAAATGCTGTCCAGGTAGGCTTGATGTCCGTGTTGCGCCCAGCAGAACCCGAGGTCCGTGTCGTCACCCCCACCAATGCTTTCCTGGAAGGTTCCTTTTTTGGGGTTAAGGCGCAGTGACGCAGGATGCGAAACAGCAGGGTCCAAGTCGGCCTCTATCGATTCGGAGGTGCTGGGCACCCGGTGGGCTTCCTTGGGTTTCTGGGCCAGGGAAACCGCTCCTAAGCTCAGGATCAGTACCAGTGTAAGAAGCGAGGCTTGGGTGTGTTTCATGTTAGACCAGAACGCCTTTGGCCGCCAGGTATCGTTCGGCATCGAGCGCGGCCATGCAGCCCGTACCCGCCGCCGTTACAGCCTGTCGGTAATGTTTGTCGGCGGCATCGCCTGCGGCGAATACCCCCTCGATGTTGGTTTTCGTGGTGCCTGGCTCGACGATCAGGTAGCCCGTCTCGTCCATGTCCAGCCATCCTTTGAAGATGTCGGTGTTCGGCTTGTGACCAATGGCCACGAAGAACCCTTGCACTTCGATATCGCTCACCCCTTGGGTGTTGTTATTCAGCACGCGCACGCCCGTGACTTCCTCTTCACCCAAGACTTCCTGGGTTTCCGAATGCCAGAGCACCTCGATGTTTTTGGCGTTTAGTACGCGGTCCTGCATGATCTGCGAGGCGCGCATCTCGCCACGACGAACGATCAAGTAGACCTTCTTGCAGATTTTCGAGAGATAGCTGGCTTCCTCGCAGGCGGTATCTCCCCCACCGACGACCGCTACGTCTTTGCCACGGTAGAAGAACCCGTCGCAGACGGCACAGGCCGAGACGCCCTTGTTCATCAGGCGCTGTTCGCTTTCAAGGCCGAGGTATTTGGCCGAAGCCCCCGTGGAAATGATGATGGTCTCGGCTTCGAACTCCTCACCGTTGTCGGTCCAGGCTTTGTGGATCGGACCGCTCAAATCGACTTTGTTCACGTAGCCGTAGCGCACCTTCGTGCCGAAGCGCTCGGCTTGGGCCTGGAACTCGGCCATCATGGCGGGTCCGTCGATGCCTTGGGGGTAGCCGGGATAGTTCTCGACCTCCGAAGTGGTGGTGAGCTGTCCACCAGGTTGAGCACCGGTGTAGAGGACGGGATTCAGTTCGGCGCGGGCCGCATAAATGGCCGCGGTGTAGCCTGCGGGGCCCGAACCGATGATCAAACAGGATACTTTCTCTGCCATGCTAGGTCGCGAAGATCGCGTTTCGTGGTCGCATGTCCAACCCCCTGAGCCGACGCTCAGTTCCCCGATAGTGTAATCTTATCCACAGAAAAGACGGTTCAAAGCACAACTTGGCTTGGAAAGATTCAATTGGGGGAATGCGGCGCGTCGCGGATTAATAACAGCCAGACGACGTGTACGGACCATAACAAGAGTACCAAACCAACTCGACCACCTTGGCCCCAAAAGAAAAGTAGTAGCACTAGTCCGCCCGCTAAAGAGAAGAAAAGCAGTGTCAACCATCGTCCGAAGGAAGGGCCGCGAAGTTGAAGAACCACCAGCAGAAGAGGTGTTCCGATCAGCAAAAGCTGCATCAGAAAAACCAGAATACTTGCAGCCCCCAACAGCCCTGCCACCTGAAACAATGGGAGGACTTGAACCACCAAAATCCAAACGAGGAGCCCAGTCCAGATCAGGTAAAAGGCGGTTCGCCAGAATGATTTTGTCATGGTTTTGCGGTCTCAGCGGGTCGATCCCGAATCCAGATCAGCCAGATCAGATTAACCACAAGGACAACTGACAGTTCATCGCTATCCAGCCACCAATGTGTGACCAAGAAGGACATGCCGTGAGAAACCACAAGAAAGAGCAGAGAGTACAGGATCGCAATGATTAACAGAGCCAACCAGCGCCAAAAAGAGGGTCGACGCAACTGGAGTATCATAAGCACGAGCGTGACTACAGACAACACTCCATGGATGATGTCGCCTGCATTGGGTGGCACCTCCCCAAAAAGCTCCAGAACTACCACGAAAAAAAACTGGTAGGCTACCACGGCCACCCAGATTAGGTTGAAGGCGATACGCGCAAAGGG
>CAYGKP010000086.1:3307-9628 GCA_964350605.1 uncultured Cytophagales bacterium | reverse complement strand
CCGTGGGCAGAATTTGTAGTTTTAACCCAGCATGCGCAATTCCCCTCGCTTCACCCCCGCTGGCCTCGCTTTGGTTGGTCTGTTCGGCGCGCTTTTGCTGTCGGGCTGCGGGCTTGATCGCGAAGGTGTGGGGCCGCAAAAGTTGGTGGGTTCGTTCGACCAAGTGAACCTGGTGCTCAGCCCCGAGGAGTGGAACAACGGCGCCGGCCCAGCGATTGATTCTGCGCTGCAACGAACGATGGATGGCATCGCCCGGCCTGAGCCGATGTTCAAGGTGTCCTACGCCAAACCCGAGGACCTCAAACAGATGCGCACCCGCGAGCGGATGTACCTGTTCGCCGTCTGCATGGACGACCCTTCCGCTTCGGCGGCTTCCATTCGGGGCATGGCGAAACCCAAGACCTTGGACCGCGTCAGCCGCGAAGGCACAACCTTCCTGATCCGCATCGACAGCCTGTACCTAAAGGGCCAGTACGCCCTGGTGATCCTTTCGCCGAACAGCGACTCACTCCGCAACTTCATCGCCGCTCATGCCGAGGAGGTGCGCACCTATTTCCACGGCCCCGCAGTGGAAGCCTACCGAGCGGACTTGCGCCGCCAAGGCCGCAGCGATTCAATCCAGCGCGTGCTGGAAAGCCAGCATGGCCTTGAGATGATGGTACCCAAGGATTATCAAGTGGCGCGCAATGAAGCGGACTTCCTTTGGCTACGTGAACCCACCTCGACCAAGGACTACAACGTGATGATCGCCTGGAAGGAGTACCGCGATGCCTCGCAGTTGTCGGTCGACAGCCTGATCGCGTGGCGCGACGCGCTGGGCAAGCAGTATGTCTATGGCAGCGACGACACCACCTCGTACCTCTACACCGAAACCTACGTGAAGGTCCACACCCAAACCACCAGCTTTGCGGGCCGCCCGGCTCAGGAACTGCGCGGCCACTGGCAACTTGGCGACATGACGATGGCGGGGCCTTTTGTGGGCTACGCTTTTGTCGATGTGAAGCGAAACCGCCTCTACTGGGCCGAAGGTTTTTTCTACGGCCCTCAAGTGAAAAAAACACGTTCGCTGCGCCAACTTGAAGCGGTACTGCGGACCTTGACTCTTTCTTCTTCCCCTACCTTCTGATGAGCGAAGCCTCCAAAAAAGCCGACGCCCTGCGTTACCATGAACGCGAGCCGCACGGCAAAATCGAAGTTGTCCCCACCAAATCGGTCAGCACCCAGCGCGATTTATCACTGGCCTACAGCCCCGGAGTGGCCGAGCCTTGCCTGGAAATCGCGAAGGACCCTAACAACGCCTACAAATACACCGCCAAGGGCAACCTAGTGGCCGTGATTTCGAACGGTACGGCGGTGCTTGGCTTGGGCAACATTGGGGCCTTGGCCTCGAAGCCCGTGATGGAAGGCAAGGGCGTGCTCTTCAAAAAATTCGCGGGCATTGACGTGTTCGACATCGAGATCGACGAGACCGATCCCGAGAAATTCATCCAAGTGGTCAAGGCCCTTGAACCCACATTCGGCGGCGTGAACCTCGAAGACATCAAGGCACCCGAGTCGTTCCTCATCGAACAGACCTTGCGCCGCGAGATGAACATCCCGGTGATGCACGACGATCAGCACGGCACGGCGATCATCTCAGCGGCCGCATTGATCAACGCCCTGGAGGTCGCGAAGAAAGACATCAGCAAGGTCAAGGTGGTGATGAACGGCGCGGGGGCAGCGGCGATTTCTTGCGCGCTGCTCTACGTGGAAGTGGGCGTGAGGAAAGAAAACCTGGTGATGCTCGACAGCAAAGGAGTCATCAAACCGGGCCGTGAGGGGCTTGATCCCTCGAAAGCGCAATTCGCCAACGACAAAACGAAAGCCACTGACCTGGCCGAAGCACTGGTCGGTGCCGATGTGTTCATCGGTCTTTCCAAAGGGAACGTCATGTCGGCCGAGATGCTGAAAACCATGGCTGGCAAACCCATTGTCTTTGCCTTGGCGAACCCTGACCCCGAGATCGACTACGAACTGGCAATGGACACCCGCGATGACATCATCATGGCCACTGGCCGTTCGGACCACCCCAACCAGGTGAACAACGTACTGGGCTTCCCCTACATCTTCCGGGGGGCCTTGGACGTACGTGCCACCGAGATCAACGAGGCCATGAAGCTGGCGGCCGTCAAGGCCCTCGCCGAGATGACCAAGGAGACCGTCCCGGAATTTGTGGCGAAAGCCTACGGCAAATCGTCGATCACCTTCGGGGCCGACTACCTGATTCCCAAACCCATCGATCCGCGGTTGATCACGCGCATTTCGCCCGCGGTGGCCAAAGCCGCTCAGGAAAGTGGCGTGGCCCAAATCCAGATCACCGACTGGGAGGGCTATGAACTTGCCCTCAAAAAACGCCTGGGCATCGACGACAAGCTGATCACCCGGATGATCACCATCGCCAAGACCGATCCGCGCCGGGTGGTCTTCGCCGAGGGGGATCAACCCGCGATCCAGCGGGCGGCCCAACTGCTGGTACAGGAAGGCATCGCGAGGCCCATCCTGATCGGCAAGCCCGAAATGATCCGCCAAATCGCCGAGGAGCATGGCTACGACATGACGGGCATCGAGATGATCGACCACATTTCCGAGCGCGCCAAGCGCGAAGAATTCGGACGGGTGCTCTACGAACGACGCAAGCGAAAAGGGGTCACTCATGCCGAGGGGCGCGAGCTGATGCGCGAACGCAACTACTACGCAGCCATGATGGTCGAAGTCGGAGAAGCCGATGCGATGCTCTCGGGGTACTCACGCGACTATCCCTCGACTGTAGTTCCAGCCTTGCAGGTCATTGGGGTCGAGGAAGGCATCAACCGCGTGGCGGGGATGTACATCCTGACCACCAAGAAGGGCACCTTCTTCTTGGCCGACACCACCTTGAACCTCGACCCCACGGCCGAGCAATTGGTCGACATCACGACGATTACCGCCCGGGCGGTGAAATTCTTCGGTGTGGAGCCGCGCATTGCAATGCTCTCGCACGCCAACTTTGGTTCCGCCCAGAACCCCAGTGCACGAAAAGTGGCTAAGGCCACCCAGTTACTCAAGGAGAAATTCCCCGACTTGGTCGTGGAAGGTGAACTGCAGGCCAACTTCGCCATCCGCCCCGATTTGCAGCACGAGATCTATCCTTTCTCGACTTTGGCAGAAGAAGGTGCCAACACCCTGATTTTTCCCAACCTCGATTCAGGCAACATTGCCTACAAACTGCTCCAAGAACTAGGGGGAGCGGAGGCCATCGGTCCAGTGCTGCTCGGCATGGCCAAGGCAGTCCACGTCATACAACGTGGCGCGGCGGTGCGGGAAATCGTCAACCTGGCTGCCATTGCGGTGGTCGATGCACAAACCCAAGAAACCGGCGGGTTATGATTGGCTTACTGGACGGGAAACTGATCGAGAAGGAACCCACCCATGTGATCCTCAGCTGCGCGGGCGTGGGCTATCTGGTCCACATCTCGCTCAATACGTTTGGCGCGCTCAAGGACGAGGCCGTTCGGCTTCACACGCACCTGAGCGTGAAGGAAGACTCGCTGACTCTCTTCGGCTTTGTGACCAAGGAGGAGCGCGAGCTGTTTTTGGAACTCATCGGCATTTCGGGCGTCGGCCCCTCGACGGCCCTCATGGTGCTCTCCAGCCTGCCGCCTCAGGAACTACACCAAGTCATCATCAACGGCAACCTGCCTGCCCTTCAACGGGTGAAAGGCATCGGCGCAAAGACCGCCCAACGCATCCTGTTGGAGCTGGGCGAGGTGCGCCGCAAGAAAGGATTGCTCGGAGATTCTCATACTTCAAGTACCCGGCCGAGCAATAGCTTGCGAGACGAGGCGTTAACCGCATTGGTGACCTTGGGCTTGCCGCGCGCAGCGGCAGAAAAAAGCGTGGACAAACTGCTTTCGCAGACCACGCCGCCCGACAACCTGGAAGTGCTCCTTCGGGAAGCCCTTCGAAACGCCTAGCAGCAGCAGCGAGGCCGGAGAAGCCACAAGCACAACGCGTGCGATTTTTGTCGTCCATCCCCTCCTTGTGCCTGATCCTGGGCATCCTGGCGTTTTTGCGCCCGTCGGTCGGTCATGCCCAAGCCGATACCCTGCCCGCGGACCGTTACGGCGACCCCTTCTCCGATCCGGGGACCAAAAGCCCCTTCGATTTGCGTCCGTCGGACTACGAGTACGACGCGGAATTGGCGCCCGACATGCGCTCGTTCGAGATCCGCGAACGGACGGGCGAGATCGAAACGCGCCCGCCTTCGACAATGACATTCGAAGAGTTTGCCGAATGGAAGCGCCGCAAGATGGTCGAGGAGTATTGGCGCGAACGGGCCAGCAAGGAGACCGAAGACAAGCGCGAGGAAGAGGAGGTCAACGACCTGGTGTTTGCCAAAAAGAGCCCGACGGGCGATACGCTGGTTGAGATCCGACCTTCGGGAAGCGTGACCCTCGACTTCGGGGGCCGTTGGCAACGGGTGGACAACCCGGCCATCCCCGTCCGCCAGCAACGAACGGGGGGCTTCGAATTTGACCAACAGATTTCGATGAACGTGCTGGGCGTGGTCGGCGAGCGGTTGCGCATTACCGCGAACTGGGACACTAAGGCGGTCTTCGACTTCGACAACAACGTGAAGATCGAATACCAAGGCAAGGAGGAGGACATTCTGCAAAGCATCGAGGCGGGGAACGTTTCGATGCCGATTCGAAACAGCTTGGTGCGCGGGGGCCAGAATCTCTTTGGGGTGAAGGCCGAACTGCGCTTCGGTCGATTGTACGTCACCACCCTGCTCTCGAACCAACGGGGCAAGACCGAGTCGATCTACCTGCGCGGCGGGGCCCAGCAACGCGAGTTCGAAATCCCCGTCAACGAATACGACGACACCCGTCACTTCTTGCTCTCGCAGTATTTCCACGACGTGTTCGAATTGGCCTATCGCAACAACCCCACGGCCCCCAACAGCCAGGTGCGCATCACGCGCATGGAGGTCTACGTCACCAACCGAAACAACACGACCAACAACCTGCGCAACGTGGTGGGCTTCCTCGATCTGGGCGAGAACAACGCGGCCCGCATCAACAACGACGCACTGGTCACGCCCATCGGCGCCGAGCCTGTCTCGCACAACGGGGCCAACACCTTGTTCGGCAACGTGACGGGCCTCACCGGGTTTCGCGATGTGGACCAAACGGTCGCTGCCCTGCAAGGGGCGGGCTACGCCTCGGGCACCGACTTCGAACTCATCCGTTCGGCGCGCAAACTGGACCCCGCCCGCGACTATACCTTCCATCCCGAACTGGGCTACCTCTCGCTAACCACTCGACTAAAGAACGATGAAGGTGTGGCGGTGGCCTTCGAATTCACCTACGCGGGCCAGCAGTACAAAGTGGGGGAACTGTCAGAAGACTACCAGAATCTGGACCCCGATCAAGTGGTGGCTCTCAAGCTCCTCAAGCCCCAGTCGATCCGAACGGACCTGCCCTCCTTCGACTTAATGATGAAAAACATCTACACGCTGAACACCACTAGCGTGCAGCAGGACGGCTTCCAATTGCGGGTCATCTACAAGGACGACCTCACGGGAATTGACAACCCCACCTTGCAGGAAGGCATCCGGATCAAGGACATCCCGTTGGTACGCGTCTTCGGCCTCGACAAACTGAACCCCAACGGCGACTTCTTGCCCGACGGCAACTTCGACTGGATCGCCGGTGCCACCATCATTCCCGACCGCGGGCTGGTCATTTTTCCTCAGCTTGAGCCATTTGGCAACGACCTGGTGGTGTCCTCGGCCTCGACCGAACTGGGCCTGATCTCGGGCACTGAGGCCGCGTTAATCGACAAGTACACGTTTACCGAACTGTACGCGACCACCAAAAGCGATGCCCTGCAAGCGGCCAGTAAAAGCAAGTTCTTCCTCACGGGGGTTTTTCAATCGGCCAGCACCGCCGACATTCTGCTGCCGGGCATCAACATCGCCCCTGGGTCGGTGGTCGTGACAGCGGGGAGCATCAACCTCTCCGAGGGCATCGACTTCACGGTCGATTACAACCTGGGCCGCGTGCGCATCCTCAACCAAGGAGCCCTGGCCTCGGGCAAGGAAATCCGCATTCAGTACGAACGGGCCGACCTATTCAACTTCCGCACCAAGTCGCTGATGGGCGCGCGGTTCGACTACAAAGTCAACCGCGATTTGGAAATCGGTGCCACGATCATGCACATGAACGAACGCCCGCTGATCACCCGGGTGAACATCGGCGACGAACCGATCAAGAACACCCAGATTGGCTTGGATGTAAA
>CAYGKP010000086.1:0-3297 GCA_964350605.1 uncultured Cytophagales bacterium | reverse complement strand
CATCCTGACCCGGGCGGTCGACAAACTGCCGGGCATCCAGACCAAAGAGGAGTCGAACGTCCAAATCAACTGGGAAGGCGCGGCCTTGATTCCCGGTGCAAACAAAGTGCTCGGCGACGGGGGTACCTCCTACCTCGACGACTTTGAGGGCGCGGAGACACCCTACGACCTGACGCGCAACCCCTCCCAGTGGGTGATCGGTTCGACACCGCAACGCTTCCCCGAAGCCGGTTCACAGAATCTGGACTATGCCTACCGCCGCGCGAAGCTCAGTTGGTACAACATCGACAACTCGTTCTACGCGAACGGCGCGGGCAACAACTCGATCTCGGCCCCGGCCGCAGACCTGCTCAACCACTTCACCCGGCCCATCGGCGTGAACGAAGTCTTTCCCAACCGCGACCAAGGGGCCGTCATTGTGAACCAAAACACCTTGGACATTGCCTACTTCCCCAGCGAACGGGGGCCCTATAACTACCAAAACGGCGTGGGCTTCTTGAACCCCAACGGCCTGTTCTCGAACCCAACCGAAAACTGGGGCGCGATGACCCGCGCGATCACCTTCGATACGGACTTCGACAACGCAAACATCGAGTTCGTCGAGTTCTGGATGATGGACCCCTTCATGACAAGCGGTGGGGGCAACAACATCGTCCGGGACGGGAACCCGAACACCTCCGATGTGCCCAACACCACGGGCGGCTCGCTCTACATCAACTTGGGGAATGTCTCGGAGGACGTGCTGCCCGATGGCGTTCACGCCTTCGAGAATGGCCTGCCCGACAACACCCAAGCGACCACTTGGGGCGAGGTGACCACTGAACAGTTCATCACCCCCGCCTTCGACAACAGCCGCGACCGGTCGAGCCAGGACGTGGGCCTCGACGGCCTATCGAGCGGGGCGGAACAAAGTTTCTTCTCGGGCTTTCTGGGCAGCATTGGGTTCCTGAATGCCGGGGCGCAAGCCGAGTTGCAAGCCGATCCTTCGTCCGATGACTACTCGCACTACCGCCAAAGCACCGGCGACGACCGCCCGATCATCGAGCGCTACCGCGACCAAGCCAACCTGGAAAACAACTCGCCCACCAACGCGGGCGGCGAGTTTCCCCAAGCCAGCAAAACCACCCCCGACAACGAGGACCTCAACCAGGACAACACCATCAACCAGACGGAGTCCTACTACGAATACCGCGTGCAGCTTCAACCGGGGATGGACGTGGGCAACCACCCCTACATCGTCGACAAGGTGACAAACACCGTGAACGGCGACCAAGTCACCTGGTTCCAGTTCCGCATTCCGATTCGCGAGATCGACAACGTGAATGCCTTCCAGGTCGGCGCGATCTCGGACTTCAAAACCATCAAGTACATCCGCACCTACCTGAACGGCTGGAGCCAACCGGTTGTCCTTCGGATGGCCCAACTGCAAGTGGTCGGCGCACAGTGGCGGCGCTTTACCGACGACCTCTCGGAGCCGGGCGTCGTCCTCCCCCCCGAAAGCGGCGGGCAAGGCTTTACCGTCGGAACAGTCAACATCGAGGAAAACGGCGGCGGCTCGGCAACCTCATCGCCTTACACCATTCCCCCCGATGTGGTGCGTGACGTGGATAACACCTCGCAAGTCACCCGCCAGATCAACGAGCAATCGCTGCGCCTGTCTGTCACCGACTTGCGCGATGGCGACGCGCGGGCGGTGTTCAAGAACGTCGCCTATGACCTGCTCATGTATGGCAAAGTGCGCATGTTCGTCCACGCCGAGCGTAACGGCGACCTTTCCACCAACGACGGCGAGGTCCAGGGGTTCCTGCGCCTGGGCACCGACTTTACCGAGAACTACTACGAAATCGGCGTGCCCCTGCAGTTCTCAAACGTGGCGAGCGCCGACCCCGAGGAAGTTTGGCGGCGGGCCAACGAGATCAACGTGCCCCTCGAGGTGCTGGTTGATGCAAAAGTCGAGCGCAACAGACAGAACTTCAGCAAGCTCTTACGCTTCGAGACGGGCTACAACCAATACACCATCACCGTGGTGGGCAACCCTGACCTGACCTCGGTCAGAACGATGATGATCGGCATCCGAAACCCCCGCGACGATGGGCAGGACAAAAGCGCGACCATCTGGGTGAACGAGCTGCGCGTGGCGGACTTCAACAAGGACCCCGGCTTTGCCACGCGCGGAACGGTGACGGCCCAATTGGCCGATTTGGGAAGCGTGGTAGCCACAGGGAGCGTAGTGACCCCCAATTACGGTGACATCGAAAGCCGCATCTCGGAACGCACGCGGGAGTTGACAGCGACCTATGGGTTCCAGACCAACCTGAACCTCGAAAAATTTGCGGGGGAGGAGATCGGCCTGCGCCTGCCGCTGTACGCGAGCTATGACAAGGAAATCGTCCGGCCCAAATACAACCCCTTGGACAAAGACGTGGAACTGGAAAAATCCCTGAGTGCCATCGATGATCCCCAGGAACGCGAGTCGCTGCGCGAGAAAGTGGTGTACGAGAAAACCGCCCGGTCGATCAACCTGACGGGCGTACAGAAAACCCGCGTGAACCCCGAGGCCAAGCCACACATCTATGACGTGGAAAACCTAACCCTCTCGGCAGGGTATTCCGAGGAACGGGCCGGAGGCATCGGCGGCGGCGATGCCGCCTTCGGAAACAATGTCCAGTCGCGCGTTCAACAACAATGGACCGGGACGATTGCCTATGCCTTCAATGCCAAGGGTCTGGTTATCAAGCCCTTTGCCAAAAGTGAAGGACTCAAAGGAAAATACCTGCGCCCCATCAAGGACTTCAATATCAACCCCCTGCCGGTCAACTACACCCTGCGCGCGAACCTGGACCGCCGTTACACGCGCACCCAACTCTACAACTCGCAATTCACCACCGAGGGGGTAACCCCCCAATACGAGAAGTCGTTCTACTTCAACCGTACCTACGGCTTGCGCTGGAACCTGACCGAGTCGATCAAAGTGAATTTCAACGCCGATGCCCGGGCCATCATCGACGAACCCGAGGGCGATCGGCAAGATTACCGCGACACCATTTGGACCCAACTGTTTAGCGGTGGCCGCCTGAAGCAATACACCCAGTCGATCGATGTCACCTATCGGCTGCCCTTCGCCAAGCTGCCGCTCACCCAATGGATCGACGCGGACGTGAACTACACGGCGGGCTACAACTGGACTGCCGCCGCCCTGGGTCTCGAGGACACCATCGGCAACCCCTTGGGCAACACCATCGACAACAGCCGCCAAATCAAGCTGCAAACCCGCCTGAACCTCCAGCGGCTCTACAC
>CAYGKP010000085.1:0-9637 GCA_964350605.1 uncultured Cytophagales bacterium | reverse complement strand
GAGGGGGATTCGAACCCCCGGTACCCTTTAGAGGTACGACAGTTTAGCAAACTGTTGGTTTCAGCCACTCACCCATCTCTCCGAATCGGCCCGTTGACCGATCCGCGATCCCCCTAAAGGGACGGCAAAGATAAGCAAAGCCGTCTATTTTCCGACTCCAAGGCCGAGGCATCTATTTCTCCCCGGGGGATTCTTTCTGCGCACCGGCCATCTGAGGCAAATCGCCCAATTCCCGCCGGGCCGCCTGGGGCTCGGCACACGTTTTGCCATCTTTGTGCGTTGCAGGAAGCGTACCCCTGCCTTGTGTCGATGCGTTCACTTCTTCTTTCCGGCCTCCTAAGCCTACTCGCCCCCACCCTACTCTCTGCCCAAGGCGGCCAGTGGGTGCGAATCCTTTTTGAAAGCGAGTTCGACAGCACCAGTGGCGTTCGTCCGCCCCCCCAAGTCAAGGAAGCCTACATCGCCCGGATTCAAGGCGGCGATACGGTGCGGAGCGGACCCTACGTTAAGTTCTTCCGCGAGGCGAGCGAAGCCCCCGAAACCGAAGGCTGGTACACAGAAGGTAAAAAGGACAGCCTTTGGACCACCTACTACCTCGAGGGCATGGTCCGCATGAAACAGCGCTTCAAGGCGGGCATTCCCGTCGCCGAGCTGCTCTTCGAGCCGCCAGGAAAACTCAAGTTCCAGACGGTCTATGCCCCCGTTGACACCAGTGCCCCAGGCGTTTGGGTCCGCGGTGAACAGCGCGATGAGGCGGGCACACTCCTGAGCCACAGTCTACTTCGTGACGGGGTGTTGGAAGGACCCTCACTTCAGTATTACCCCAGTGGGCAGCCGCAACAAACTGTGCTGTATCATGAGGGTGAAGCCGATGGACCTTCCGTGGTCTATTATCCGGATGGAAAAGTCCAGTCCATCGTGGAATTCAGCCAGGGTCAGAAAGACGGCCATATGGTGGTGTTCTCGCCTACCGGCGATACGATCCAGACGGCCGAATTTGAGGCCGACTTACTGGACGGCACCGTCAAGCAATACGACCTGGAAGGCCGCCTCAAGGAGGTTCAGAACTATCAGAAAGGTGCCAAGCATGGCAAGCAACTCAGCTATGCGCCCGACGGCACGTTGCTGCGCGAGGCCCATTTTGCGAACAACATCCTGCATGGCCCGTTCCGCGAGTTTTACCCGAGTGGGCAAGCCAAACTGACCCAGCAGTACGAAAAAGGGAAACTGGAGGGTAGCAACCAACGATTCTACCCCGAAGGCGCAATTGAGGAGCAGTCTAGCTTCAAAGACGACCACTTGCGCGGCGAGAAGAAAACTTATTATCCCGATGGCACCCTGAAGAGTTTCGATAAGTTCGACGAGAAAGGTCGCCCAGTCGGCATCGCCCAGCGGTTTGACGAGAAGGGCAACCTGATCGAGAAGCGGGACAACAGCCATACCTCGAAGGGTGCGCACATCGTGACTGTGACACGCTTCAATGCTGCTGGCAACATCATCGCCAAGGAAGCCTACACCAACACCCGCGAAAGTGGCACCTGGGAACGGTATCACCCCAATGGTGAGCTGGCCGAAAAGACCGACTATTTAGCAGGCACTTTACACGGCGAGCACTTGGAATACAGCTCCGAGGGCACCTTGATCCGAAAAGAAAACTACAAAGCCGGCAAACTGGAAGGCACCCAACAGGCCTTTCACCCCAACGGGAAAATCGCCGAAAAAGCAGCCTACGAGCGCGGCAAGCGGCACGGCGATAGCACCTTTTACAACGAGAAAGGCAAAGCCATTCGCCGCGAGGAGTACCAACGCGGCAAGCTGGTGCGGAAAGAGAACTTGTAGAGCCCCGCGCCCCCGCGTACTTTCGCCTTATGCAGGCGGTACGAGAAACCAACTTTCAATTGCCCGGCCAGACAGGCTTCTACCGTGGCAAGGTTCGCGATGTTTATTCGCTGGGCGACAAAGTAGCCATGGTCGCCTCAGACCGCATTTCGGCGTTCGACGTGGTCCTGCCCGAACCCATCCCCTGCAAGGGAACGGTGCTCAACCAACTGGCCGTTCGCAACTTGGAAGCTACCCGTGACATTTGCCCCAACTGGCTGATCTCCAGCCCTGACGCGCAAGTTTCCATCGGCTGGCGAGCCGAGACTTTCCCGGTCGAGATGGTCATTCGCGGCTACTTGGTGGGCCATGCTTGGCGGGAATACAAGAGCGGGAAACGCACCCTTTGCGGCGTACCGATGCCCGAGGGCATGGTGGAAAACGAGCGTTTTCCCGAACCCCTCATTACGCCCTCTACCAAAGCCGCCGAAGGCCACGACGAAGACATTTCCCGCGAAGAAATCCTGGCCCAAGGCCTCGTATCGGAAGCGCACTACACACAGCTAGAAGCCTACACCCGCGCGCTTTTTCAGCGAGGCACCGAGATGGCTGAACAGCGTGGCCTCATCCTGGTCGACACCAAGTACGAATTTGGCCTGCGCAATGGGCAGGTGCTCTTGATCGACGAAATTCATACGGCAGATTCCTCGCGCTATTTCTATGCCGATGGCTACGAACAGCGATTGGCCAAGGGCGAGCGTCAAAAGCAGCTCTCCAAGGAGTTTGTCCGCGAGTGGTTGATGGCCGGCGGCTTCCAAGGAAAGGAGGGGCAAACGGTCCCCACCATGACCCCAGAAGTGGTTCAGGGGATCACCGACCGCTATTTGGAACTCTACGAACAATTGACTGGCGAGGCACTCGCTCCAACAGGCTTGAACCAAGACCCACTTGTGCGGATCGAAGATCACCTACGTTTCGCGCTTGCCTAAGAAGGTCACAAGTGGATAAAACCTTTTCGCACCTACGGCTTTTTCGTAGTTTCGTAGACCTGCTTGGCGCAAGTGATCCCCATTGCTATGAAATACACCATTGATAAAGAAGAGAAGTACAGCCTGGTTCGTCTCGACGAGGAGAAACTGGACAGTGTACTGGCTCCCGAGCTAAAAAGCGAATTCGTCAAGCTCAACACGGGCGGCGTTCGCAACCTGATTTTGGACCTCTCCCCCGTGAAATACGTGGATTCATCTGGTCTGAGCGCCATTTTAGTCGCCAACCGACTTTGCGAAAACAGCCGCGGCATGCTCGTTGTCGCTGCACCCAGCGAACATGTGACCAAGCTGCTGAAGATCTCGCGCCTCGATGCGGTCCTCAACATTCTCCCCTCGGTGGAAGAAGCGATCGACGCGGTGGCGATGAACGAGATCGAGAGCGACCTGCGCGGAGAGTAAGCGCGTGGCGCTACGCCTTCACATCCTTGGCTCCTCCTCGGCCTATCCGGCCCACGGACGCAACCAGTCTGCCCAGTATTTGGCCGTCGGAAAGAGCCGTTTTTTGATTGATTGTGGTGAGGGCACGCAGTTGACCCTGATCCGCCACCGGATCAACTTCCATAAGCTGGACGCAATCTTCATTTCCCATTTACACGGGGACCACTTTTTCGGCCTGATCGGGCTGCTTTCGAGCATGAGCTTGACGGGCCGCGTGAAAGCACTTCAGCTATACGGCCCTGCGCCGCTTTGGGACCTGCTTGATGCGCAACTGAAAGCTACTGGTAGCGTACTCCATTATCCCATCGATTTTGTCGCAACGACAACCGATGGTCCCACCGAATTGCTCCGCACACCGGAAGGGGTAGTGGTCTCGTCCGTTCCACTCAGTCATGGGATCCCCTGCACAGGCTTCCTTTTCCGATTTCAACCCCAACGCTACAAGCTTTTCAAAAAGCACCTGCCCGAAGGCTTGCGCCCCGATGAATTGCAGCAACTGAGCGTAGGTCGGGACCTGGTCACCAAAACCGGCGAGGTGTACGTTTCTGCCGATGAAGTCGGCGAGCCAGTGCCTTCCTTCTCCTATGCCTACTGCTCGGATACGCGCTTCACGCCCGAATCGGCGCCCACACTCGCCGGAGTCGATCTCCTGTATCACGAGGCCACTTTCGCAGAAGAACACGCCCAGCGGGCCCACGAAACCTTTCACAGTACCGCAGCGCAGGCGGCTGAGTTTGCACAACTTGCCGGGGCCAAGCATTTGATTATCGGCCACTTCTCGACCCGCTACAAAAGCCTAAGCAAATTGCTTAACGAAGCGCGGGCGGTGTTCCCCAACACCTCGCTCGCCATTGAGGACGAGGTGTTCGACCTCCCCTAGCGAATCAATCCCTGGCAAAGGATGCCCGCCGCCACCGCGACATTCAGGGACTCGGCCGCACCGCGGCGGGGAATCGTCACATGTTCGACCTTTCCAAGAAGTAATTCAGGCGAAATCCCATGTGCCTCGCTGCCCATCAGCAGAAAGCCTTCAGATTGTGGCTCAACGGCTCCCAATTCGTTTCCCTCCAGCAAAGCAGCATAGACGGTTCGTGGGTCCTGCGCAATAACTCCTTCGAGATCTACCTCCACCACCTTCACTCGCAGAAACGAGCCCATCGAAGCGGCGATGGCTTTCGGGTTGGTCCATTCCACGCTACCAGGCGAAAGCACCACAGCCTTCACCCCATACCAATCGGCCACACGAAGCAACGCACCTAAATTACCTGGATCGCTCACCCGATCAAGCAGTAGTATCCAGCCTTCGGGCAACGATTCATCGGTATGTATTGGCATCTTGACGACAGCCAAGGCATCCCGGTTGGTTGTCAAAGTGCCCAAGGCAGAAAGTTGATCTTCGCTCGCGACCAAGGGTTCAGTCGGCCAACGAACGCCTGGGTGCTCAGCCAAAAAGCGTGGGGTACAGACCAAATCTTCAATCGACCAACCGCTTTCGACCAGTTCCAGCACTCGTTTTCCCCCCTCGACCAAGAACCGTTGGCGCAGGGCGCGGAATTTCTTAACCTTGAGTTGGCTGATGGTCTTGGCCTTCGCCACGCTTAGCTTGCTTCCCTCGCTCATGATTCGGGCCCCGCGCCTTCGTTCTACTTTGTTGATCTCCCTTGGCTGTGTGCTGAGCCTTAGCTCCTGCAACCTCCAAAAAAAGATCAACAAGTACTGCAACGAGCCTGGCAAAGACTGTGGCACAAACCGCACCCTGCTTGAGCGTCAGGAAATCCTTCGTTATGGCTACAAGGAACAAGTAGCCGACGCCAAGAGTGCGTATAAGCAAGCGCGCAAGGCCGACACGCTATCGACTGAGGAAATGGCTGTGCTTCAAAGAGAGATTGAAGATCTTGAAGCCAAGGTTGAGGCGGAAGAGGCCCGCTGGAGAGAACTCAAGCGGCTGAAAAAAGCCGAATGGGATTCACTCAAGCGGGCTCGCAAAGAATCACCCAAACGAGTGGAGGCATTGAATGACTCCCTTGAGTCGCTCAAACAAAGCGGCGCGGACAGCCTATCAATTGCCGAGGCCGCAGCACTTCTGGATTCAGTCAAACTAAATCGGCCCATTCGCCAGGACATCCGCCACGCGAAGAGCCAATACCAGGCCATCAAACGTCGCGAGGGGTTCAGTGGGGGTGACCTAGAACAGTTCCTCCGCCAAAAGCCAAACCGAAACTTCTTGTTCGGAGGCACGCTCCCCTACTTACGGCTCTACCTGGGCTTTCGGAAAGGATACCTACGAAAGCGAGAGAAGGGCGTATTCCAAGCGCGATATCAAAAAATCGAGAAGAAGTACGAAAAGAAAATCGCCAAGGCGAAGGAAAACAAAGAGGACAAGCTGCGCCGAAAAAAAGAGGAAAAACTCCAGAAAATCCAGACGACCATTCAAGAGGGAAACTGGTTCATGCGCGTGATCGGCGAGCCGCCCGTTTTCTACGATTCCACAGAAGCCTATCTCGGTGCAGAACAGATGCGCCTACACATGGCCTCGCAGGGCTATTTCCAGGCAGAGACCAGTTACCAGGCGATCCCGATTCAACAGATCGGTGGGGTCCTTTTCTTTACGCCCCGGCGAAAAAGCACTGTGGTTCTCTATCGCTACAATGAGAACGAAGCGTATCGAATCCGCAACATCTCCTATGATGCGTCTCCGGGCGATTACCTTGGCAACAACCAACGAGTCATTGACGACAACATCGTTGAGCGCCTCCTGTGGTCTGGTGAGATTTATAGCGAGGAAACGCTGAGTGCCGAACGGGACCGCTTGTTCAGCCTCTACCAGGACTATGGCATGTATCACTTCAAACGCCAGTATGTGGTTTTCGAGGTGGACACGACGGTTGGTGAGCACCAAGTTGACATTGCGTGCACGATTCTTCGCAACGAGACCGAGAACGGCATCCACATCCGATGGCTCTATCGAAACGTGTACGTGATCATCTCCGATGAAAGCAGCGAAACCAGCGATACGGTCGTCTACAACGGCATTAACTACCTCTACGGGATAGGCAAGTACTCGAAGAAAGTGATGGATGCACAGTTGCGCATCCGCCCCAATGAAACCTACAACCGTTCGAAGGTCATGCTCACCCAACGGTTACTTGGGGGGCTCGACATTTTCAAATACGTCAACATCCAGTTTGAACCCATCGATACCACCGATCGGTACTTGGATACCTATTTGACCATCAGCTCTTTCCCTAAATATCAGATTACTGCAGAAGCCGGAGTCAACCTCAACCTGGTATCCGGCCAGGGCATACCCGGTCCCTTTTTGAGTCTATCCTTCAAGGACCGTAAACTATTCCGAGGCTTTGAAATCCTGGAGATTACTGGACGCTACTCTTCTTCGGGACAAGCCAGTGCGGTCAATGCCAACAACGTCCTATTGACGCAAGAACTGTCCCTGGGTGGAACCTTAATCTTCCCCAAGCTGCTTTTCCCGGTTGGTAAAAAATTGCGCTACAAGCTGGCAGACTACGGTCCCAAAACACGACTCTCGGTCGGGGTAACCGACATCAAACGACCGGAGTTTCGCCGGACTGCCGTGACTGGCAACTTGCTTTATGACTTCCGGGTCAACGACCTACGAAGTGTGCAGGTCTCGCCGATCAACCTCTCGCTGATCAACACCCGTGACAAAACTGCGGAGTTCGACCAATACCTCAACGACCTAGCGGCTCAAGGCAACAACCTAATTCAATCGTTTGAGCCATCGATCATTACTTCGGTTTCGGCTTCTACGATCTACAACTTCGATCAGCTTCGCGACCTAAAAAGCTCGCGCTTCTCAAAGTTCTTCGCCGAATTGGGCGGCACGTTGCCGAATCTCTATGCCCCGGTATTGGGCGAACCCGAAGATTCACTCTTCGGCCTGCCTTTTTATCGCTTCGTTCGCTTTGGCCACGACTTCCGCTATTACATTCCATTCAACAAACAGACCACTTTGGCGTTTCGCTTCAACGGCGGACTCGCCAAGCCCATCGGCACCTCGACAACCCTTCCCTACGAGAAGTTTTTCTTCGCTGGGGGTAGCAACAGCGTGCGTGCATGGCTGCCTCGCCGTCTGGGTCCTGGTTCCTACAGTCCACCACGCGAAAATGACGGAACGTTCGATTACAGCTTCGAGCAACCCGGCGAGATTCTACTCGAACTCTCCATTGAGCTGCGCCAAAAGCTGTTCAGCTTCATTCACGGCGCGGTGTTCGTCGACGCAGGAAACGTCTGGTCCTTTGATACCGATGTGGCCCGACCTGGCTCGCAATTCAAAGCATCCAATGCCTTGGGCGAGTTGGGGGTAGGAACGGGCCTCGGGTTGCGCTTTGACTTTTCGTTCATCATCCTGCGTTTCGATGTGGGTGCCAAAGTGTGGGACCCGGCCGAACCGTTGGAGGCACGTCTGGTCAACCCCGCCCAACCCAAGAACTGGGTGCTGAACTTCGGGATTGGCTATCCGTTTTAACAAAGGTCTGGCCCTGGGCTGATCTGGGTCACGGATCTGGAAAACAACACCCCCGAACTTGCCTGAAACAACCAGCGACGACGCAAGCAACATGACCAAGGAGGAAATTGCCCAGGCCTACGCCCAACTTCAAGACCACATCTGCCAGACGTTCACCTCGGGCGGCATGGGCATCGAGTTTCAGGAAGATTCATGGGACCGCCCGGGTGGTGGTGGTGGACGCAGCCGCGTGATCACCGATGGTCTTGTGGTGCAGAAAGGCGGTGTCGGCTATTCAAGCGTTCACGGCCAACTGCCTGAGAAGATCGCGGACAAGTTGGGGCTTGATGAAGGCGTAGGGTTCCTCGCGACTGGTGTCTCGATCGTATTGCATCCGCGCAATCCTTACTGCCCGATCATCCACATGAACGTCCGCTACTTCGAGATGGAGACGGGCCTTTACTGGTTCGGTGGTGGCATCGATCTGACCCCGCACTACGTGGACCTCAGGCAAGCCCAATGGTTTCACGAGCAGCTCCAAGGGGTGTGCGATCAGTATGACCCAAGTTTCTACCCCAAGTTCAAGGACTGGGCCGACGACTACTTCTACCTCTCGCACCGAAAGGAAACCCGCGGGGTAGGTGGCATCTTCTACGACCACCTCAAGCCCGGCGAGCCCCTGGATAAGGAAACGCTCCTCGCCTATTCCCTCGACCTGGGCCGGCTCTTTGGGCCCACCTACCTGCAACTGCTTGAATGGAACAAGGACTTGCCCTACGGCGAGCGAGAAATCGGGTGGCAAAACCAGCGTCGCAGCCGCTACGTCGAATTCAACCTGGTCCACGACAAGGGCACCAAGTTTGGCCTCGATACCGACGGGCGCACCGAATCGATCTTGATGAGCATGCCGCCCGTGGCGACTTGGGGGTATAATCTCGAACCCGAGCCTGGGAGCCGGGAGGCGCAGACGGTAACTTGGCTGCGTAAGGGGGTCAACTGGCTGGATCCGGTGCCCGCCTAAATCTGAATGGAAACACTGCTTCGCTGGGATACCGAGGTCTTTTTGGCCCTCAACGGCCACGGGTCGCCCTTCTGGGATGGCTTCATGTGGGTGGGTTCCAATAAGCTGATCTGGATTCCCTTCTATGCCTTTCTGGTTTACCTGCTGATTCGCCAACTGAAGGGGCGAGTCTGGCTCTCGCTCGTGCTGGTCGCGGGTGTCATTGCAGCGAGCGATCAAGTGGCTTCGGGCTTCCTCAAGCCCATCGTCGCCCGGCTTAGGCCTTGTCACGAACCCACGCTGGAAGGACTGGTCGACATCGTCTACAACTGCGGGGGAACCTACGGCTTCGTGTCGTCCCATGCCGCGAATGCCTTCGGGCTGGCCGTTTTCCTGATTGTGATTGGTACGGGTCGCTGGCGGTGGCTCCTATTGGCTTGGGCCACGTGGGTCGCCCTCTCGCGGGTATACCTAGGGGTTCACTACCCGCTCGATGTGCTGTGCGGCGGCCTGATCGGGTCAACCTTCGCCCTGCTGTTCGGGTGGCTCCACAACCGTTATGTGGCCCGCGTCAAGCCCCTTTGGGGCAGAGACTAACTCCGCTCGGCGAGCAGGCGGGCGACGTACTTACCCACGATGTCGAACTCCAAGTTGACGCGGCTGCCAACGGTCACGTGCTGCAAGTCCGTGTGTTCGAAGGTGTAGGGGATGATCGCCACCGAAAACGAGGTGGGCGACGAATCGACGACCGTTAACGAAATCCCATTGATCGAAATCGAGCCCTTGGCAACCGTCAAGAAGCCTTGGCCAATGGGGTGCTCGAAGCGGTAGCGCCACCTGCCCTCG
>CAYGKP010000084.1:0-9692 GCA_964350605.1 uncultured Cytophagales bacterium | reverse complement strand
CCTGTACGCGGTCGTGCTGCTGCTCGTCGGCGGGGTGGGGGGCACGGTCTATCACGCCTCGCGGATTGGACAGGTGTGGTTGTATTTGGATTGGATGCCGATTGCGATTCTCTCGGCCAGCTCGATCTTTTGGTTCACCCGCAAGCTGGTGGGTAGCACCTGGAAAGCGCTGACGATCACGCTCGTGGGGTTCATGGCGATGATGTTTCTGAACCGCCTGATTTGGCGGCAGGACACCTTGCCCAAATCGACGGGGTACGCCATTCTGGGGATTGCCATTGCCACGCCGATTCTCTTGTTCCTGCGGCGCACCGCGTGGTTTCAGGCGCGGGTCGTGCTGGCCGCGGTTTTGTTGTTTGGGGTGGCGGTTGTTGCCCGAGAGATTGACGAATTTGGCTGGCTTCATAGCGGCACTCATTTCCTTTGGCACACATTTGGTGCCGTCGCTACCCACCTACTTCTCCTCTACCTATGGCGCACGAAAGACTTGCTCCCCGTCCCGACCGCTGGCTCCTGAGCCTTCTTGGTCTGTTGTTTCTCTCCTGCACGGCGACTCAGCCGGCTGCCGCGCAGTCCCCGGATCCGCACGTGCTGCCCGAACCCATCGAGGTCGAGCGCGACTATCCCGAGCCGCCGATGTGCTTCTCGAAGGAGGAAAAGGAGCTCTACAAAGCCTTGATGCAGTATCGCCACGAACATCATTTGCCGCGCCTTAAGGTGTCTGAAGGGCTCACCCAGGTGGCCAAGCTGCATTGTTGGGACATGGAGGTGGCGCATCCTGATACGGGCGTTTGCAACATGCACTCCTGGTCGTCGGGCGATGCGCGGTGGTCGCCTTGTTGTTACACGTCCGACCACGCGAACGCCGAGTGCATCTGGAACAAGGTGCAGGAGATCACAGGGAAACCAGCGGTGGGGTACGAAATCTCGTTCACCTGCACGGGTTGTACGCCCGAGATGATGGTCGAGTACGCGATGAAGGGGTGGCAGTCCAGCCCGTCGCACGATAACACGATCCTAAACAAAGAGATATGGGAGGAGCCCTGGGCAGCCATCGGCCTAGGCATCACCGAGCACTACGCGACCGTCTGGTTTTCGAACGAATCCTTGGGCGATCGACAGCCGTCAATGTGTCACTAGTTCGCTACCTTTCAGGGTTATTATGAAGCTCATTGTCATCGCGTACTCTCATAATGAGTTGGAGTTGATGCCCGCCTTTGTCGCGCATTACCAACGACTGGGAGCCGACATTCACATTTATGACAACCATTCCACCGACGGATCCGACCAATTGGCTCGTGAGTTGGGTTGTCAAGTAACTACCCATGGAAGTGCCGATGCGTTCGACGCCTTGGAGCACAATCAAGTTCGCGATCAAGCTTGGAAGGCGTACAGAGGGAGCCACGATATAGCCATCATCGTTGACATGGATGAATTTTTGTTTCCTGTCTTGCCCTTCTCTGTTGACCAACCAGCAGTGGTTCGGGCCAACGGTTTTAACTGCATCACCGAGTCATTTCCTGATGCCAACCCCTTGGAGTCTAATCCCGAACTCTGGGAGGGGGTATGGAGCCGGGGCTATTCCAAGCCGTGCATCATTAACCTTCACAAACTAAAAACCATCAAGTACGTTTCGGGTGGCCACAGGGTAGAACTCTCCAAGCCGCGATACGAGAGGACCGACCCATTGCCTGGTGCGCCGATTCTGCTCCACTATCGGTATGCAGGTGGGTTAGAGCGGATCATTCATCGTTTTCACGAGCGACGCAAGCGTATCGAACGCGGTGGTGATTATTCGCGAGGCGAAAGCCTGAAGTTCCAGCGAGGCGTGGATATGTACTTGGATGTCATGAAGGAGCAACGCGCTGAGTCCATTCGTATCCCACTTCCAGCCGAGTGTCTCGCAAGTCTTGGCCCCGATCAACTGGACTGGCCTGCAACGAAAAAACCCTTTTGGAAACGATAGTCGGACCGTGACACAGCTTCGCACCATCGTTATTAGTCCTTCACACAACGAGAAGGAGATTATGCCTGCCTACGTTGCCCACTACAAAAGCCTGGGGGCGGACGTGCACATCCTGGATAACCATTCCACCGACGGATCGGACCAACTAGCCCTCGATTTGGGCTGTACGGTCGAAAAGTTCGGAAGCCCTGATGCCTTCGAAGTCACAAGCACGGCAAAGGCCTTCAATCACATCTGGCGCAAGTTTCGACGCTCGCATGACGTGGCCATTTTGGTCGATCTGGACGAGTTCATCTTGCCACAGAAGCCTTTCAGCGTCGACATGCCTGCCATTACCCGCTGCCGGGGGTATGGCATTTACAGCAAAAACCATCCGGAGGCGCGGCCCTTGTTTGACCAGCCGGACCTGTGGCTCGGTCGCCCGTTCGAAGCCTATTCCAAGCCCTGCATCCTGAACCTGAGAAAACTACGCTACTTGCGTATCGAGCCAGGTTTGCACAGCATTCGCCGCAGTTGGCCCCGCTACCAAGAGGCTGAACCCGCTACCGATGCACCGCTGTTGTTTCACTTAAAGTTTGTGGGGCCGCTGGACTACATCCAGATGCGTTACAAGGAGCGTGCGGCAAGGAAGGAGAAAGGTACCGACCTGGCCAGTGGCTATGGGTTGCATTACTTTCTGACCGACCTTGAGGTTGAAAAGAAGGTTCGTAAAGGCTACGCTCTAGCCAAGCCCATTCCTCGTTTCAAGCCAGTGCCTTTTTCCCCTACGGATGTTAGATGAGTGAATCGCTGCGGATCGTTGTAATTGCCTATTCGTACAACGAGCGGGAGTTGATGCCAGCTTTTGTGGCGCACTACAAGCGCATGGGCGCGCACATCCACATTTACGACAATCACTCGACCGATGGGTCGGATGAGTTGGCCCGCGAACTCGGTTGCAAAGTGCAGCAGCACGGCAGTCCGGATGCCTTCGATAGTGTCGAACACACTCAGGTACGAAATGAAGGCTGGAAGGCCTACCGAACGAGCCATGACATCGCCTTGGTGATCGACATGGACGAGTTCATCATGCCGGTCCTTCCGTTTTCGGTAAATCAACCAGCAGTGGTACGGGTCCAGGGTTATGATTGTTACAGCAAATCAATGCCCACTCAGGTACCGATTTCCGACCAAGCCGCTCTTTGGCAAGGAATTCCTAAAGACGCGTATTCCAAGCCTTGTGTGCTTAATCTTCGAAAGCTGCGCAAGATCACCTTCGAGGCGGGAGGGCACCGGGTGCTCCGAGCGCGCCCTAGTGTCGACTACCACATGCCACCGCCCCTGGAAGTGGCACCATTGCTTTTGCACCTTCGGTTTGTTGGTGGGGAAGACCGACTGATGGCCAGGTACCGCGAACGACTTGAACGAGTGAAGCGTGGGGGCGATTTCAGTCGGGGTGAAAGCAGCCTGTATAAAGCAGAAGAGCGGTACCTCGAGGTTCTCGAATCGGTACGGTCGCAAGCCGAGTGGATTGAACAGCCCGATCAACGGCTGGCCAAGTTATCCCCTGAAGCGCGTAATTGGCCGATTGATACTACACCGACCTGGCGATTCTGGTAACCGAACTTACGATCATGACCCAATCTCCCATGCGCATCATTGTCATCACGCCCTCGCACAACGAGAAGGAGATCATGCCTGCCTACATCGCGCACTACAAACGCATGGGTGCCGACATCCACATTTTCGACAATCATTCAACCGATGGCTCCGACCAATTGGCGCGCGAATTGGGCTGCAAAGTCGACTACTACGGGAAGCCCGATACCTACGAGACCTCTGAGACCACACCGATCCAGAACGAAACCTGGCGCAGGTACCAGGGTACCCACGACATCGCGCTGATGGTCGACATGGATGAGTTTGTGTTTCCCATTCGCCCGTTTTCGGTGGATCAACCGGCCATCGTGCGTACCAATGGTTTTAATGCAACAACCCTTCGAATCCCCACCGATGGGCCCATCGAAGAACAACCCGAACTGTGGCAAGGGATTCCAAAGGACGCGCATTCGAAGCCGTGCGTACTGAACCTTCACAAGCTGGTAGATGTCGACTTTGACGCAGGGATTCACAAAATTCTTTCCAGTACGCCGCGCTATCGCCACTTGCCACCCCAGCCCGGCGCGCCGCTGATGTTTCATTTCCGTCACATGGGCACGGACGAATGGGCCCTTCGCCGATACCAGGAACGCCGTGACCGCGTTCGTCGAGGCACCGACTTACAGCGGGGTCACAGCGCGCATTACAATAAGGAACTGGATCAGTGGTTGGAGCTTCGTCGCAAGTCCCGTGAAAACGCCAAGCCCATCCCCAAACCGCAGGAGCTTCGCGATGCGCTGACCCCCGAGCAAATGGCCTGGCCAAAAGAGAGGAAGTGGTGGGCCTTCTGGTAATCTCCTGGGTGGTAGTTGCGTGCCCACACAAGTCAAATAAAGCCTTGGGCTAAAATGGTAATGCAATCATTTCTTTGCGTTCGAGTCTCTAGTTTCAAATTTGTCTGATGCCGACTCACCAGAAACCCCTTCGCATTATCGTCATTACCCCCTCGCACAACGAGCGGGATTTGCTGCCCGCCTTCGTGGCGCATTACCAGCGCATGGGTGCGGATATCCATATTTTCGACAACCACTCGACCGATGGTTCGGATCAGATGGCGCGGGATCTGGGCTGCAAAGTCGACTACTACGGGAAGCCCGACACCTACGAGACCGCGCAGACCACCCCGGTCCAGAACGAGGCTTGGCGTGCCTATCGTAGCAGTCATGATTTGGTGTTGATGGTGGACATCGACGAATTCATTGTACCGATCGCCCCATTTTCACTTGACCAGCCGGCCATTGTCCGTACCAAAGGCTATAACGTCTATGCTGATGGCTTGCCCACTAGCGCACCCATTGTGGAGCAATCCGTCTTTTGGTCCGGCGAGCCACGGGAGTCTTATTCGAAGCCATGCATCCTAAACCTCCACAAGCTTGTGGAGGTGGAGTTTGATGCGGGGATACACAAGTTGATCTCGGCTAGGCCACGTTACCGCCAGCGTCCACCGTTACCCGGTGCACCCTTGCTGCTTCATTTGCGCCACATTGGGAGTGATGATTGGGCACTGGCGCGGTACAAGGAACGAAGCCAGCGAGTCCGCCAGGGAACGGATGTCGAGCGAGGGCATAGCGCGCACTACCTCTGGGATGACGAGCGATTTTTGGCCCGTCGTCAAGAAGTTCGGGAGATCGCCAAGCCCATCCCCAAGCCGCAGGATATCATGGATTCCTTGACACCCGAGCAGATGGAATGGCCACAGGAGAAGAAGAAGTGGTGGTTATTTGGGCAATAAATGCTCAAAAATTACGTAGTTGAGGGGCGTGCATCCCACCTTTTATCCATTCCCATGAAACGATTTTTTGCAGGCCTCGCCGTTGGGGCAGCATTGACCGCTGTCGTTGGCTTTGTTGACCTGAAGCCACACAACCCGCAATGCACCGCGATTGCCAAATCCACGGGCCTACAATGTCGCAACCACACATGGGGCGAGTGCCCGACGTTGCATTGCTATCAGCATTGCCGCTAGCACTTCGTCCACAAAACAAAAAAGCCCCCTCGGAGGAGGGGGCTTTGAGAGGCTACTCGGTTGGCGGTCCGGACGGGACTCGAACCCGCGACCTCCTGCGTGACAGGCAGGCATTCTAACCAACTGAACTACCGAACCAAAGTTTCGAGTAGCCGACCCATGTGCCTTGCTGCGAACAGCTCGGTGCGAAAGGGTGGACAAAAGTACGTGCTTACCAGCTTCCCTCCAATAGATCGCAACTGAAATCCGAATGGTTCTTCATTCTCGTTGCCATGCCCCGCCAGGGTCCGTACCTTTGTGACTCGCCACTTGGCAGCACGCCTTTCTACTGTATGGCCTTAGACTTCGAGAAACCCATCGCCGAACTGGAGGCGAAACTCAACGACATGCGCGAACTGGGTGCCGAGAACGACCTGAAGGTCGCCGGTGCCATTGCCTCGTTGGAGGACAAGCTCAAATCGCTGAAACGCAAAACCTATAATGGGCTCTCGCGTTGGCAGCGCGTTCAACTCTCGCGCCACCCCGATCGTCCCTACACGCTTGATTACATTGAGATGATGGTAGAAGGCTTTGTCGAACTTCATGGCGACCGCCAGGTGAAGGATGACATGGCCATTATCGGCGGCATTGGCCAGGTAAACGGGGTGCCGATGATGATCATCGGGCACCAAAAAGGCCGCAACACTAAGCAACGTCAGTTGCGCAACTTCGGGATGGCCAACCCCGAGGGCTACCGCAAGGCGCTGCGCCTGATGCGCATGGCTGAAAAATTCGGCTTGCCGATCCTGACGCTCATCGACACGCCGGGGGCTTACCCAGGCTTGGAGGCCGAGGAACGCGGCCAAGGCGAGGCCATCGCCCGCAACCTCAAGGAGATGTTCATGCTGAAGGTGCCCGTGGTCTGCATCGTGATTGGCGAGGGTGCTTCGGGTGGTGCTTTGGGCATTGCCATTGGCGACCGCGTTTTGATGTTGGAAAACACCTGGTACTCGGTCATTTCGCCCGAAAGCTGCTCGTCGATTCTTTGGCGCAGTTGGGACCACAAGGAGGAAGCCGCCGAGGCCCTCAAACTCACCGCGCCGGATATGCTGAAAAACGGCCTGATCGACGGGATCATCAAGGAGCCACTCGGTGGTGCCCACGTCGAGCCTGAAAAGATGGCCAAGAAGCTGGCCAAGGAGATCCTCGGTCATTTCGCTCAGTTGGAGGAGATGACCCCCGCCGAGCGCATTTCCGAGCGGATTGAGAAGTTCTCGCGCATGGGCGCGCACATCGACCCCGCCGAGCAAGCCGCGTCGAGCCCCCAAGCTCAAGCTGCGGCCTCCAGCACCTCGAACGGGAACGGGAAGCATTAGGGACCCCTACCTACCAAACCAAGCGAGCGGCCACACGGGTAAGTGGACCGCTCGGTTTTTGTTGAGGCCAGTAGTTGACGGGTCGAAGGGTCACTTCTTGTCGCGCTTGTAGTAGGAGATGATTGTCGCCTTCTCGAGGGTGTGCGCGTTGATTAGGAAGCCGACGACGGCCGGTTGGGTCTTCGCATCAAGCGGAAGGGTCTCAACATCAAGGGCGTAGATCGTGAAAGTGTAGGTGTGGTAGCCGTGGCCTTCCGGTGGGCAGGGACCGCCGTAGCCGGGCATCCCGAAGCTGGTGATGCTCTCGACCGATCCGGCGGGCAGCTTGCCGCCTTCGGGAATCGAGGTCGTCGTTGCGGGAATGTTGAAGGCCAACCAGTGCCAGAAGCCCGCGCCAGTGGGGGCATCGGGGTCGTACATCGTGAGAGCGATGCTTTTGGTCCCTGCGGGTAGGTTCGACCATTCGAGGGCGGGGGCCACGTTTTCGCCCGCGCAGCCGAAGATGCCAGCCATTTGTTTGGCGGTCATCTGGCCGCCGACGGTGGGCGAGGAGAGGGTGAGGCCCTGGGCGTAGAGCACCGGAGTGCCGACCAGAAAGAAAATCACGAGGAAGCGTTTCATAGCGGGGGTCTTGGGATGGTTCTTAATTGCGTGGTTAAACATCTAGTTACAACAACTGCAAGGAAGCCCGAAGGTTTAGCACCCTGAACCATTTGGGGCGAGGG
Source organism: uncultured Cytophagales bacterium (assembly GCA_964350605.1). Classification (GTDB taxonomy): domain Bacteria; phylum Bacteroidota; class Bacteroidia; order Cytophagales; family JAAEPT01; genus CAYGKP01. The sequence continues at coordinate 2,042 of CAYGKP010000084.1, read as the reverse complement.
GGCATTAAGCCATCATACCACTTTCAAAACTCCACTCGAACGCTTCCCAAACTTTTGCTTGCCATGAAACGCTTCTCGATTCTCTTTAAAGTCTCCGCCGTCCTCTGGATCCTCTGGGGCGCGGTACATATCCTGGCGGGAGTGCTGACCACGAAGTTCATTCTGGGGGGCGACATCGCCTCGTCGATCAGCGGAATTGCCGATGCGGTCGAGCCTTCGACGGTGAAGATGGACTACCCGAAAGCCGCGGGGGCCGTCATTGGTCAGCACGGGTTTAACCTGTTGTGGATTGGGCTCGTGACGTTCATTAGCGCGTTTTTCGTGTGGAAGGGAAAGCCGAAGGCGATCTTCCTAGCGGCGTTGGTTGGTGGCTTGGCCGACCTGGGCTACTTTCTGTTCCTGGACCTGGGCGGCTACGTGAAGTTCGTGCCGGGCACGGTGATGACCTTGGTGTCCGGTTCGGCCATCCTCCTCAGCTTCTATGCCCACTTCAAGGGCAAGAAAGCCGCCTGATCCTGTTGAGAGATTCGTAGTGAGGCTTCACTGATCTGCGCGTGAACGCGTAGATTGGGGGATGCGGTGGATGATACTTGGGGCCTTGGGCCTGATGGTGGCTTGCGGGGCCCAGAGTGAAACGAAGGAGGCGGTGGACGAACCCTTCGTCTGTGATACGGCGGGATATGATATCTATGTATCCTGTTGTCGAGAGGGAAAGAAGGAGACGTGCTATCACATCAGCCTGCCAGACAATGACACCATGTCGGTCGATCACAAAACCTACGACGACCAAGGGAGGCTCATTCGCAGCCAAGAGCATAACTATAACAGGAGTTACCGCAAGCATGGTGAGGGCTCCGAACCATCGTTTGTTAGTCAATACCGCTATGAGGAGGGTTCGATGCGGTTTTGGGAAGTGAACAGATTGGGCGATACGATTAGCAGCGAGTTGAGTGTGTATCGCGAGGGGCAGTTGATCAAGAAGCTGGTTTTTGACGACGGGGAAGTGCAGGTACGCGTTCTGGTGGACTCAACTGCGGGCGAGTCGAGGTGGGCCTATCTGGAAGATTCCGACACGCTTGGGTACACGATATTCAAGTATGACTCGCTCGGCCGGAAGGTTCTACGGACCATGGAAGTTGCCGAGGGGGAGCCCGGCTTCTTTTTTATGCCAGTGGCTCGCTATGAGTACAAGGAGGGTCTTCGCACCGAGACGCTAGAGAATGCAGGGGGAGATGCGACAATCGTGGGAGTCTACAAGGGCGAGCGAATGATTGAAGAGTACGTTGTGGGATGGGACCAGCGGACCAAATACTGCTACTGCGATGATTAAGGGAATGCTGCTCTTTGGGGTTGGGCTAGTTGTGGCTTGTGAGCCGCTGCCGGAGGAGGGTCAGGAAAACGCCTGCGATTCCGAGGGCTATGAGACCTATGTGTCTTGCTGTCGGGAGGGGGAATTGGAAATCTGCTACACGATTGGCGTGGCGGAGGGCGACACCTTGACGATGACCACCAAGACGTTCGATGCACAGGGCCGCCTGATTCATGAGCGATTTGATTCGGAGTATTCCAGTGCACCGGAGCCCGTGGGTTTCTATATGGATGACTTCTACGAGTACGGCGAGGACACTGTTTGGCAATGGCAGTTGGCCGATGGGGATACGGTCCTATCGATTTTGAAGGTGTATCAGAAGGGGTACTTGCTTTCGGCAGAAACGACCAACAGGGACGACCCAAATCCGTACACTGTTGAGCTGGTGGATACGACCGGGGCGATGACTCGACTGGCGTATCGGCGTGGCGGCATCACGCTAGGCTTTCTGGAAACGATGTATGATTCATTAGGTCGTGAGCGGGCTTGGGAGTACATCCCTGAATCGGGTGCCTTTGAGGAGGGAAGTTGCCGGGTGGAGTATCAGGATGGCCTTCAAGTACGAACCCTGGTTTCAGACAGGAGCGTGGATGTGCAGCAACATGTCTACGAAGGCGACCGCCTCCTGGAAACCCGCTACTTCTCTTTTGACGACACCACCCGCATCAAGTAC
>CAYGKP010000083.1:4204-9769 GCA_964350605.1 uncultured Cytophagales bacterium | reverse complement strand
TCGTTAAACAAATTGGGGCCTTCCAGACGGCCAAAACGCCCATTCAGCTCACGGCGGGCGAACCGTTCCGTTTGCGCTTGGACTTTTTGCCCGTGGAATCGGTGCCCGAATCGTTCTTGGACGAGCACCCGCGGGGGTGGGAATGGGAAGAAGGCGACGAGGTCCCCCTGCTGGTCGCGAAGGACTTTTTGAACCTCTACAACTTTGGGGTCGCGCCGTCGGCGGGCTTGCCGCAGGTGTCGAAGGGGACGCTTCGTCTCGCGCCGCTGCGCGTGAAGGTGAAGGGCCCGAAGGGCGAGCGGACGTTCCCCGCGAAGATCGTCGGGGTGACCGAGCGGATTCCGGCGGTGCTCGCGCCGCCCGCGTTCCTGACTTGGGCGAATGAGGAGATTGGCGGCATCACCGAGCCGCAGGCGATCACGCGGGTGATTGTGCAGGTGTACAACCCCTCGGACCCGGCGATTCGCGACTACCTGGACGACGCGGGCCTGGAAACCAAAAAGGACAGCGAGAAGCAGGGCAAAGCCGCCTCGGTCCTCACGGTGCTGATGGGGATTTTGCTCGCCATTGGGCTCGGGTTCATCGCGCTGAGTCTCGTGATCGTGGTGACGAACGTCGCGCTGCTGATCGCGTCGGCGCGCGGGGAGGTGGAGTTGCTGTTCCAGCTTGGGTACACGCCGCGGCATTTGATGGGCTACCTGGGGCGCGTGCTCTTTGGGTTCCTTGGCGTGGTGGCGGTGGTGAGCGGCGGGTTGTTCTGGTGGCTCTCCGGCCTCGCGACGGGCTACTTCCAGGAGGCGGCGCTCGAGGTGCCCAGCGGGGTGAGCCTCTACGTCTGGCTCGCCCTGGTCGGCTTCATCGGCGTGGCGGTGCTGGTGGTTTGGCGGGGGTTGAGTCGGGCGGTTAGGAGTGCTTTGTGATGAAGCGAAAGCTCAAGCCTGCTAAAGAGTTAATACCCGAGGAGGTGTTTGGTCAACTCTCTTTTTTTAGGGAGTACTTTACTCAAAAACTAGTTATCGCTCATGACTACGATACAAAGAAGATTCGAGTTGAGATTGAGGGTAAAGATTATATTATTGATTCGATTGATTCAATTCATATAGAAGAATGTCATATCCAGAAGGGGATAAGAATTGAGGGAATTTCGATAGGTGATGTTGTCTTTGTTGACTGTGATATAGAATGTAATTACGAGCGAAAAGATGATTTTTATGAAGATTCAAAAGGACTGTATGAATCAATAATAATAGAAAGTGAAATTAATTTTCTTGGATTTCATTTTTGCAGTGGAGAAAAATTATCGATTGAAAAATCAAAAATAATTGACTTAGAATTTCCTCAAGAATCAGAATATAAATTTGAAAGTGTAACTATTTACAACAATGAGATTGTGAATAGTGTTCGAATTACTGATGGAGTTTATGAGTCGATGACCATTTCTAACAATAAGGGATTAGACTCTAAGGTTGACATTCAAATTAGTCAAATAAATGAACTCATCATCGTAGCAAATAGAATGCTAGTTTCTGTGAGAAACTGCTTTCTTGAAGACCTATCCATAAGGGGTCAGATTGGTCATTATGAGACTGTTATTTCTGAGCCGCAAATGCCAAATGGAGTCGAATCGATGCGGCTTACAATAGCGAGTTCTGATATGAGTGGATCTAAATTTTTGAGCTTTGATTTTAGGATGTTTAATTCTGTTTTAATACAGCAGTCAGATATCTCTGATATGAAAACATCAGAGGTTTATTTTTCATATGAGAACCTTAGATCGATTAGTCATTTTGATCCAGATAAACCACATGAGATATATCGGCAATTCTATCTGTTAACTAAAAAACATCATTTGATCCAGGAGTCAAACGAATACCTAGCTCTTGTAAACTCAACAATACCCGTAACGAACTGGCGAGACAGATCAATCAAATGGTTCAACAAGTGGACAACCAATTACGGTGTAAGCTGGACCCGCGGAGTCCTTTTCCTGTCAGGCGTTCTCACGGGAATCTTCCTTTTGTATCAGGGTGTCCGAGCCATTGAGCTATGCAGTTCTGGGAACTGTGACTTGACTTGGGTGAGCTTTGGAAATGAGTTCTCGAAACTCTTCATCCTCCACAACCCTATTCATTCCTACTCTGAGGTTTTCCACGACAGCCCACTCGCTTCCCTGTACCGCTTCCTTGATCTGTTCAGTCGCATCGCTGTCGCAGCCGTCGGCTACCAGATCGTCCAAGCCTTCCGAAAGTTTGGGCGGAAGTAGCGTACGAGCCATGCGCGAAACTGTGCTGCCCCCCAACATAACCACCCCCTTCCTAACAAAGCGGGGCAATTCGGGTTAGCTTGGTAAATGTCAAAAGAATCCGAACACCAAATCATCCTCGACGCCGCCAAAGCCGCCCTGCTCCACGACTCGATCGCCAAACAAATCGCCCACCTCAAGGCGCGAAAAGCCGTCCTCTCCCAAGAACTGATCGCCGCGGCCACCACCGCCGCCGACCTGAAGGACAACCTCCAACTGCTGGAAAGCGAAATCCACCTTCTGGGCACCCTGATCGTCGAACTGCCCCCGCCCGCCAAGACCAAAAAAGACAACGCCCTCGCCAAACTCGACGACGGCACCCGCGTCCACCGCACCCTGCCCAAAATGATAGACGAAGTGCTGGCCGAAGCCAAGAAACCGATGAGCGCCGAGGACCTCTCCTCGCGCCTCAAGAGCTACTTTCCCCTCGCCGACGCCGTGGACCTGCTGGAACACATCAACACTCACCTTTTGGAAGGTTTCGAGGTCTACCACAAGTACGAGCGCAGCGAACACAAGTCGGGCGAGCTTCGCTATTCGATCGCCAAAGTGAAACATCCTGAGAAACGGAAGAGCAACGGTGTAACACCGAAGGGCGCGCTTTCGTAAGAGCGAGTAGGATGCGAATTCTGGCGCTACTTTTCTTCTTGGTTCCCCTGTCGTTGGCTGCTCAGACGACCAACACACCGAGCACCCCCAAAGCCATCGACGCGCGGATGGAGGAACTGGCGGTTCTTCATCAAACTGCCACCGCGACCAAGCGGGCGCGTACTTTTTACGACCCCAGCGAATTCATCACAAACGGCAAAGGCGAACTGAGCGTGACCGGTGGCCAGAACCTGCCTGTTTACCTGCGCGTCACCTATACCAAAGGCGGCACGCAAGTGATCCAGGAGGAAGCCTGGTTCGACGGTGGACAGCCGATTTATTACCGCACCATTGAAAAGGTCTGGGACGACGCCGAGGACCTCAGCCGAGTGGGCACCACGCCGCCCCTCAGTGAGAACCGGATGACCAGCTACCTGCACGATGGCCAGGTCATCTCGGCGTTCGTGGACGAGCAAAGCGAAGGCACGGGCCTGAACCGCGCGGTGCTGCCCACGCCCTACGCCGCGACGGGGGTGGAATTCAAGATCGACAAGTGGGTGCGCTTCCTGCAGTCCAACAAGGACTTGCAGGGCTTCGAGTAGCGTTCGACTACTAGTCGTTTACTCGGCGGTTTTTGGGGCCTCTGGCTGGGTGCCGTATTGGCTCTCCAAGAAGTTTTTCTGTTCCGCGCTGGTGCCTTCTTTGCGGTCGGTTTTGCGTTGGCTGTACCCCTTGCGTGGGTCCTTGTTCTGTGTGCAAGCGAAAGCCGCGAGCATCAACAGGGTAAAAATCACAGTCCGCATGCCCCAATATACGCCGAATGTATTCGTCGATTGACTAGGCGAGTTGCAGTTTGAGGTAGGGCCAGATCGACCAGAGGCCCACGCCGATGGGCAGCAGCCCCAGCCAAACAAGGATCGCCACGTCGGCCCACAGGAACAGGAACGTGTTCGGCGCGAGCTTTTCGGGCGCGTCGGGTAGGTAGCGGATCATCAGCGTTTGACCCGGGCGCATGTTGCCTTGCTCGCGGGCTTTCTTGCTGGGGGCTGATCGCAAGACGCCGGTCAGCTTCTTGTGCTTTTCGTTCTTGAACTCGATGGTGGGGTGCAGGAGGCCCTTGGCGCCCCAGGCTTTGTAGCCCGTGATGCGCCCTTCGGTGGCCCGCGAGAGGCGGACGTACTTGCGTTTTTTCAGGTAGCGCCGCAGGGCGAAATACCAAATGACCAGACCGACTAAAATGGGAACCATGCCGCGAAGGTACGCCAGAGATCCGCTATTCGCAGACCTCGCAGAGCGGCGGGGTGTCCATACCGAACTCTTCCATTGCGTCGCCTTCCGGGTCGGCAGGGGTGGGGATCAAGACGATTGAGCCCTCGGGTCGGACGAGTGTCAACTGATTCACGAACGCCAGAACGCGTGGGTCGTCCAGGTTGGGGCCGCGGGCGATACCTGTGATCAGGTAGTGCCCCACCACGATGTGAACCACGCGTTCCTGTTGGCCGTTCGAGCCCAAGGTCGTGGGCCGCGAGAACAGGTGTTGCTCGCCGACCAAACGTCCGTCCACGCGGAAGGCTTGGCTGGTCCCGTCCCAATACTCGTTGGCCGTCGTGTACTCGACCATCGCCCGTTCGCGCATGCGCTTGTACATCAGCGAGTCAGCGGGCGGTAGGTGCTGTTCAGCAAGCAGGAACTCCAAGCTGTCGCCGACCTCCAGGCACACCTGATCCACGACGGGCTCCTCGGAAATTCGCTTCAGCGTTGGCTCGCAGGGCAGTGTCACCACCAAACCGCTGCCAGGCAGGAGGTATTGCTGCTGCGCTTGCGCAGCGCAGGGGCTACCGAGAGCCACCAGTGCAAGGAGGGGTAGGAAGGCTCTTACTGACACCGACATTGCTTGATCTTGCCGTTCTCGGTGTCGCCGTCGTCATAGCGGATGTACACGTCCTCGCCGTCGATCTTCCCGATTTTGCCCCAGTAGTACTTCCCGCCGTTCTTCCAGTTGCAGTTCACGCGCGTGCCCACCGTCCAATCAAACGCCTTCACCTTGTTCTTCGCCACGGTGCTCTGGTCCCCGTCCAGGTAGAGGATCTTCCCGCCTTCCACCTTGGCGGGATACCAGAAGCCGTCGTTCCCCCAGGTAGCGAGCATAAGGCCAGCAGGAGGCGCAGTCGCGGTGGGAGGAGTGAACATAGGCGTACTAGTGAGGGTCGGTGGGTTTTTGAGTTTCCACTCGGCGATGGTCACTTGATTGCCCAGGTTGCCCGAGGTGGTGTTCGCGGTCACAAAGCCGCTGCCGTCCGGGTCCCAGGCCACCGAAAGCACCTTGTTGCCCCGCCCGCCGAGCGACTGGACTTCTTTGCCTGTCTTTGCATCCAGCACCTTGGCGCGAAACGCCCGGTCGTAGCCCACCGAGGCGATGTAAGCCATGTCCGGGCTGAAGGCCACTGCCATCACAAAGTCGGTGTGCGAGCCCGTATTGGCCCAGACCCGGTTGCCGCTCGCCACGTTGTAGAGCGCCACTTCATGGCCCTGGCGTTCATCACTGGCCGTGATCGCCAGCAGCTTGCCGTCGGGCGAGAAGGCCACCCCATAGATGTCCTTGGTCGTCACCGAATGGACCAGCTTGCCAGTCTCGACCTCGAAGATCTTGAAGCCCGATTTGCTGTTCGCATAGC
>CAYGKP010000083.1:0-4194 GCA_964350605.1 uncultured Cytophagales bacterium | reverse complement strand
CCGATGGCCACCAGCTTGCCGTCGGGGCTCACGTCGATGTCCGAAGGGTAGAGGTCGCCCGGATCGCCTTTCTGGAACACGCGAATGACCTCCCCGGTGGTCCAATCCCACAGCTTGGTTTCGTAGGGGTCGCGGTTGGTCGGCCCGCCGCCGCCGCTGATCAGCAGGTTCGGGCTGCCCGGCACAAAGGAGATCGACACCGTCTCGCCGCCCGGGTGGGGTTTGGGCGTGGCGACCGCTTTCCCGGTCTTGAGGCTGTAGACGTGAAAATCGGTGGTGATGAACGACCCGGTGGCCACGTGCTCGTCGTCGATGGCCATGGCCGTGACGTTGTAGCCCGGGTTCATCGTCAGCGAGGGGCTGGTTGCGTTCGGCGCGTAGACGACCACCTTGCCTTCAATGCCCCCGGCGACCAAGCGGCCGTCGGTGGTGTAATAGACCTTCTTGACCGTTTGGCCGAGGCCATCGAAGAAGACCGGGTCGCTCTTAAATGGTTGGGCCGCCAGCAGCGAGGGGAGCAAAAGCAGCAGGACAAAGGGAAAAAAGAGAGGCGTACGCATGCGGGCGAGCGGTTGGTTGTGTGCAGAAGATAGGCAAATCGGCAATAAGCGGGCCAGGCTGGTATTTTTTCATAATATGCCATTAAATTGAGCAGAACGAATACCATGCCGTTACTAACGCCCTCTATGTTTGATGCGCTAGCCATCACTGGCCAAGAACGCATCCACTCACAAGTGCTTTGTGGAATACTGGATCCCGACATGGCGGTTGTGCCCACAGAGCAGGCCGCGCTGTTCCTTTACCGACTTTGTTTTGGCAAGAAGGAAGCAGAGGCGTTACTTCTGGGCGGTAGTGATCGAATTCGAGCTGTCACAACGGAGTACAACCATATGGATTTGGTGGTGCTCACCGAGCGTCGACGGCTTTTCGTGATAGAAAACAAACTCAAATCGACACAGGGCTTTCAGCAACTCAGTCGATACGATCAGGACATCGAGAAAGCAAAGAACGAAATATCGAAATGGGATGACGGACAGCCTTTGCAAATGCATAAGGTATACTTGTCGCTCGTAGCCGAAAGCATGAAATCTGCACCTTCAGATTGGAAGCCAGTTAGCTACAATAATCTATCCGAAGAGTTAGATGCTTTAAGGAGAAGGACAAATTCGAACAACCCAATCTTCGAACATTATCTCAATTCCTTGTACTACTTGCTCTCAGTTTCAAAAGAGTTTCTGGCCAATCACAATGACTTCCCGAATGTATTCACAGATGGAGGACTAAAGAAGGCCGAGAAGTTTCATTCTCGTATCAAACCTGATCTGCCGGTTCGAAGGGCGCCTAGGAACGATCAGGATAAGTACAAAGCAACGCTCCCTCACTCTACCCTCAATGAGAAGCAGCGCTACATTCGAGCCAATCAGCTTGAGACCGTACTCCAGAGAGCCTTTCTGGCCAGTATGGTTGATTTCGAGGATGAAAGGTTGCTAGACCTTTGGGAGTCTCACGGTCTTGCAATGGTTCAGTTTCAACTCGCTAACGTTGTATATTCTGACCACTGGATTCGATTGGGAATGCAGGTGCAGGGCGAATCCATCAAGTACAACTTGCACCTGTTCAAAGGCAAGTATCCTTCGACCAAGGAGGCAAATCGAAAGGGCGATTTCAAAGGCAAATACTCTACCTATCACAAGGCTTTGGAGGCTTCAATTCCTTGGACTAAAGAAGAACGCAGAATAAATGAATCTCATAAGTCTGAGAAGGATGGCGGCGACTACGCCAAGTGCTATTTGTCTTATAGTCGCAAAAAACGCCTCGATCAGTTCTCTCCTGGAAGAACCAAAGAATTGGTTTGGAAGGAAATCGTCGAAGAATTGAGTCAGTGTGACAAAGCCGCCGATCGATTCTTGGTAGAGATTCCGAAGCCAGATATGTTGATGAGGTTTACCAAGACAATATTGCCTCACAAACTCCCATCATAAATCATCTCTCCAGTCGTGATCTCGTTGGACTGGCGCAGGGCGCGGTCCTTGATGAAACAGCGATAACGCAGCGTGTCGCCGTCGGAAAAAATGGAATTGAACTCCGAGGGCGCCAGCTGGAATTTGTAGTCGATGAACCCGCTGATCGGGCCGTCCAGTTCGGTGAGGCGCGGGAAGCGACCGCCCAAGTCGGTGGTCAACACCACGTCCGACCACACACCGGCGGACTTCTGTTCGATGGTGATCTCGAAGTTGCGGCTGTCGGGATTCACGGCCAAGACCAGCGGCATGGTGCTGATCGTATCCCATGGATTGAAAGGCGGAATTGTGTCGGTGGGGTCCAGGCCCAAGTCGGCGTCGCCATCCTCGAAGTCCACGCGGATGGTGACTTCGGTTACGGTCTCCAGGGTCAGGCCGTCGACCACCACTTCGGTGCTCAGACTGTTGAACGAAATCTGCGGCGTGTCGTCGAAATCGGGAATGCTCACGCAAGCCCCCAAGAGCAACGGGAGGAAAAGCACAGGGGCGATTCGGCGCAGGGTGGTTCGCATCGGCACTAACATCGCGTTAATTTAGGGCTTCGTGAGCGCAATTCTGGATTCATCGGAACTCGAACGGCTGGCAGCCCGCGACCCGGACGATTTTCGCCGGGCCTGGAAAGCCAGTTTGCCCCATCTGGCTGCTGTCCAATGGGAAGAACGTGCGCTCATGCTGTTTCGTTTTCAGGCGGTGCATTGCGGGGTGTATCGGGAGTTTCTTTCCCATCTATCCCAGCGGCCCGCGCAAGTAACCCGGCCACAGGACATTCCTTTCCTGCCGATTTCGTTTTTCAAGACCCAAACGGTCCAAAGCTTTCCGGGCGAACCCGCCCTGACCTACACCAGCAGTGGCACGACGGGCTCCATCACTTCGCGGCACCCGGTGGTCGATCCGGGGTTCTATCTCGACCATTCGGTGCGGACGTTCGAGGGCTTTTATGGTCCCTTGACCGACTGGGTGGTGTTGTGCCTGCTGCCGAGCTATCTGGAACGCGGAGGTTCCTCGCTCGTAGCGATGGCCGAGCGGTTTGTTCGGGAGACGGGCAGTCCGCTGTCGGGCTTTTTCCTCAGCGAGACCGAGGAGATCAAGCACCGGACTGCGCTGGCCAAGGCGGAAGGGAAAAAGGTCTTGATCGTGGGGGTGACTTTCGCGCTGCTCGATTGGGCCGAGCGGGAGTCAACCGACCTGTCGGGTTGTGTGGTGATGGAAACGGGGGGGATGAAGGGCCGCCGCAAGGAACTGATCCGCAGCGAGGTGCACGAGATCCTTTGCGAGCGGTTCCACCTGTCCGAGGTGCATTCCGAGTACGGGATGACCGAGTTGTTTTCCCAGGCGTATTCGAAAGGTGGCGGGCGGTTCGACTGTCCGGCGAGCTTGCGCCTCTACCTGCGCGACCGGACCGATCCGTTGGAGGTGGGCGATCACCTGAGCGCCGGGGCCATCTGCGCGGCGGATTTGGCGAACGTGGATTCCTGCGCCTTCCTCGCGACCGACGACCTCGCGCGTCGTGTGGATGGTCAACTCGAAATCCTGGGCCGCCTCGATGCCTCCGACGAGCGGGGGTGTAGTTTGCTTACGGCCTAGTATCTTCCAGTATGTCACCGGAGGATATCTATGCTCGCTGGAAGGTGGGGTTGCTTGAAGATGGGCAGCTCATCTGGGAAGTCGATCAATCACTTCAAGAAGGCCACGACGACCAATTCCTGATCGAGCTTTATTGGGACGGACCTGAGCTGATCGCGGAAGAAGTCGCTGAACGGCTTGAGGCAGGTATTCAAGCCAAGCATCCAGATGGATTGGATGTAATTGCTTTGGTTTTGCGCGCGCTACTCAAAGGAATGGTCGATCCGTTTGCGACCGCAGGTTTGCTTCTCTGGATTGAGGATTTAGACGAGTATGACTTATTGCGCCTAGACGAGTATGACTTATTGGGACTGTACAGGTTGTACGATGCCTATTGGGATGGAAAGGATAGTTACCTCTCACCGTTTCAAATCGAGGAATTACGCAGAGAGATACTGGAAGAGGCAGCCAAACAGTTGGGATCAAAAGCCAAGCCAAGCTCAGGAGAGTGAGTCCTTTCCTTCCAACCTAAACAATCCACCCCCTTTCGCGGTACCTTTGGGTAATGCTACGTCTGTTCTCACTCTCGTTGCTTGCCCTGCTGGCCATG
>CAYGKP010000082.1:0-9866 GCA_964350605.1 uncultured Cytophagales bacterium | reverse complement strand
GGCTCGGCGTTGGCGGTTTTGCCGCAGTGAATGCCGCTACCTCAGAGAAAGGTGGCTGCCAACCCGGTTGCACGCACAGCTGCTCGGTCGAGGGCGGATGTGGCAACTGCTCGGCTTGCTGCAGCAGCCATAAGTAAGACTCTCGTAGTCTAACTGGAGAAGGCCACCCCGAGGGGTGGCCTTCGTTTGTTGGGGCCATGAGCCGAGCAAGGCTGACTCAACGAATCGCCCGTTTCCTGGCATTCCTCGGGTATTTTTTTAGTTTACCCTGAAACGATTAAACTATGAATATTGAATTCTGGGCCGAGAAAGAAGGCCAAACTGTAACTGATTTAAACAACGCACTCGACGGCATTTTGGACGCCGCCTCCATCGAGCGGGTCAAGGGCTCGCTCGAAGACATGATCAACGAGAAGGCCGCGCCGCTGGTCGATGAAATCAAAAAAGAGGGCTCGACAGTGCGCATCGGCATCCTGGGCGAAAAGGTCGAAGACCTGAGTGCCAACTTCTCACTATCGGAGGCCAGCGAAGAGCTGAACCAGAAGTTCCTCGCGCTTTTCCAGGACTAGTCAACAGACTAGTACAGAACTAGTCCTACCGCTTCCAGAAGCTGTGAATCACCTCCAGACAGGCCGCATGAATCCCCGGTGTGGCGACCAGTAAGGAGCCACCGTCGATGGGGACATCCTGGCCGTCGAAGTTGGTGACGGTGCCGCCTGCCTCGCGGGCCACCACTTCACCCCCGGCCACATCCCAGGGCTTGAGGTTGAACTCGAAGTAGGCATCCATGCGCCCACAGGCGACGTAGCACAAGTCGCAGGCCGCCGACCCCAAGCGGCGCAGGCCGTGGGTGCCTTTCAGGAAGGTGGTCAAAATCTCGAAGTATTCGGGCAGGCGGTCCTCCACCTCGTAGGGAAACCCTGTGGCGATCAGGCTGTCCCCCAGACGCTGCATGCCAGATACTTGGATTCGTTTGCCGTCCAGGTAGGCGCCGCCGCCTTTCCAGGCGTAGAACGTTTCGTTGGCTACGGCCTCATGGACCACGCCGATGATCCGCTCGCCCGAAGGGGCTTCCAGCGCGATTGAAACAGCATGAGGCGCAAGGCCATGCAGAAAGTTGGTGGTGCCGTCCAGGGGGTCGATCACCCAGCGGTGGTCGCCGGGAATGTCGGTGCCCTCTTCGCCCAGAAAGCCCGCCGTCGGCAGGAGCTCCTTCAGCCCCTCGACCAACCGCCGTTCGCATTCCCGGTCGACGTACGAGACCAGGTCGATGCCCGAGCTTTTCGTTTCGATGTCCGAGCGGTCGAACTTGACCAGTTCCTGGCGCAAAAATTCGCCCACCTGGCGGGCCAAGGCGGCGGTCTTATGGGTCAGTTGTTCGTGGTTCATGGTTGGCTGCGTTTTCGACGGAATTCCTTGCGGTGGGTGCGGCGCTTGACAAACGTAGAGACCAGAATGAAGAGGGCCAGGAAGTAGCCCAATCGGCCCAAGTAGTCACCTTGGCGGGCGTAGAAGGTCAGGCCCTCGCGCAGGTAGGCTTTTCCGCTGAGTACGCCGGGCTCCCAGAAGCCCAGCTTGGCCGAAGGATAACCCTGCGGGTCAATGATCGCGCTGACCCCCGTGTTGGCTGAACGGACCACCCAACGCCGCTGTTCGATGGCCCGCAACGAGGCATAGGCAAGGTGTTGTTTGTACCCGTCGGTATCGCCCCACCAGCCGTCGTTGGTGATGATGCAGAGCAGGTTGGCACCCTTGCGGGTATAGCCACTCACAAACTCGCCAAAGACCGATTCGTAGCAAATGATCGGTGCGACCTTGACGCCTCCTGGCCCCACGAAAAGCTCGCGTTCGGGCTGGCGACCGTAGTTACCTAGCCCTTCCACATCCAACAGATCCATCGTGCCGAGAAGCGCGGGAAATGGCATCGCCTCGACTCCGGGAACCAGCTTCGACTTGTGGTAAATCTGCATCGTCGAATCGGCGCGCAGAGCCAAGCCCGCGTTGTAGCCTTGGTAGTATTCGCCGCCGCCCCAATGATGGGCTGTCACGGGTGCGCTGGCCTTGTCAAAGATTTCATAGCTCTCCATCCCCGTGACGATCATCAGGTCCGAGTAGGCCTGGGCAAAATGGGTCAAGGCCCCGATGGAGCGGTTCGACTCGTTGCCCAAACGCGATTCTTGGTTGTTACCCTGCACCGCCGTTTCGGGCAGGACCACCAGGCGGGTTTCGGTGGTGACTTCCTTCTGGGCCAGGGCCAGCATGCGGTTCACCTGGGCCTCGTAGCCTTCAAAGCCGTCACGGTTCGCGAATTTTTCGGTGTAGGGGTCGATGTTCGGTTGGACGATGACGACCTCGACAGCGGCCTTCGGGTCGGGCTTGGGGAAATGGTGGTTCAGGTAGCCCGAAAGACTGATCGGTACGAACACCAAGCAGAGCAAAAAGAACGCACTGCGCGGGCTGCGACGTGCACCGAAAAGCAGGCCCTGCTTGAGGGCATGGAACAGGTAGAGGTTCACCCCCAGCACCCAGAAAGTGCCGCCCATCACGCCCGTGTACTCGTACCATTGAACCCAGCCAGGCAATGACGCGAAGCCGTTGCCCAGCGTGAGCCAAGGCCACGAGAGGTCCCAATTGTGGTGCAAGTATTCGAAGGCCAGCCAGTAGGCGATCAGGCCGAAAGCCGCAGTGCGTTGTTGGCCGCTGTATTTCTGGGTGAAGCGATAGAGCCCCCAGGGTGCCAGCATGATGACGCTGTTGGCCAGGATCATGCCCACCGTGCCGCCGGGTGACGCGTTCCAGACCCACCAGGTGCACAAGATGTTCCAGAGGACCATCATCAAGTAGCCATAGAGGAAGAACACCAGGCCCGGGTACTTGAACCGAGGGCGCTGGATCCAGTCGCTCAGGTAGAGGAAGGGCACGAAGGCCAACAGCAGGAGTGCCCCGAGCATCTGGGGGGGCCAAGCCAAAAACAAGAGCAAAGCCGTGAGGCCGACCAGCCCCAAGGCGATCAAATGGCGGCGGTGCTTAGGCATCTGCGCCGGCGACGATGAGGACGAATTCTCCACGGGGTTCCCGTTGTGCAAAGTAGGCAATCAGTTCTTCAAGCGTGCCACGAACCATCTCTTCGTGCAGCTTGGTCAGCTCGCGCCCGATGGCGGCGGGTCGCCCTGCGCCCATCACGCCCGAAAGGTCCTCCAGCGTGCGGCGGATGCGGTGCGGCGACTCATAGAAAATCATCGTCCGCTCCTCGGGAGCCAAAAACTTCAAGCGCGTTTGGCGGCCCTTTTTGACGGGCAAAAAGCCCTCGAACACGAACCGGTCAGCGGGCAGGCCCGAAGCCGTCAGTGCGGGAACAAAGGCCGTCGCTCCGGGCAAGGCCTCGACCGATAGATCGGCTTGCAGCGCGGCGCGGGTCAACAAAAAGCCGGGGTCGGAAATGCCCGGCGAACCCGCATCGGTCACCAAGGCATAGTGCTTGCCGCCTTTCATTTCCTCGACCAAGCGATCGGTCACTTTGTGTTCGTTGTGCGCGTGATACGGGATCAGCTGGGTCTTGATTTCGTAGTGCGCGAGCAAGCGGCCCGACGTGCGCGTGTCCTCGGCCAACACCCCGTCGACCGTGCGCAGGACCTCCAAGGCGCGCATCGTCACGTCGCCCAGGTTGCCGATGGGGGTGGGCACAAGGACCAGGCTGGCGGGGGGACGAGAATCGCTCACAGTTGGTAGGCCCGCGTCAATCGACAAGTTTGTCGATGGCGGCAGCCAAATCTCGGTCTTTTTTCGTCACCACGTCACCCGCATCGTGGGTCGAGAGCTTGATGCTGACCGTGTTCCAGACGTTCGACCACCAGGGGTGGTGATTCTGCGCCTCGGCGAGGAGTGCCACACGGCTCATGAAGCCGAAGGCCTCGCTGAAATCGGCGAATTCGAAAGTGCGGGTGAGCTGGTTGTTTTCTTCTGTCCACATAAACTTTTATTGGGGTTAGCTTTAAGCTAAAATTCTCGACTGGAATGAAAAACGCCCTCTTCGACTTCCTTGAAAGCTACATGCCCCTGGAGGAAGATGAGAAACAGGCGATCCTCGATCTGGACATTTTTCGTTCCTACCCGAAGGGCACCGTGCTCCTGCGCGAAGGTGAGAAGTCCGACAAAGGCTACTTTGTTCTGCGCGGCTGCCTTCGTACCTACTACCTGATCGATGGCGAGGAGAAAACCACCACCTTCTACACTGAAATGGAGGGCCTCACCCCGCCCTGCATGACAAGCGGCGAGCCCTCGGACTACTTCGTCGCTTGCGTGGAGGATTGTTTCCTGCTCGTGGCTGACTCCAGCATGGAGGCGCCGTTGTTCGAGAAGTTTCCGCGCTTCGAGAAGCTTTGTCGCATCCTTTCCGAGGACCTGCTGGCCAAAAAACAATTGGACCTCGACCGCTTCAAAACCTCCTCGCCCGAGGAACGCTATTTGAGCCTGCTCGATTCGCGGCCCGACCTGATCCAACGCGTGCCCCAGCACCAACTGGCCAGTTTTCTGGGCATCACGCCCCAGTCGCTCAGCCGCCTTCGCGCCCGATTGGCGGAAAAAAGAGCCTAGCGCGGCCCTTTCTTCACTTAAGTGAACGAGTCGGGCGGCCAGCGCGGCGGTCCTTTGCGTCAGGTTTCACCAACACACCTGATGTCATGCGCCGTGTTCTGTTTCTTTGTCTACTGAGCCTTCTTCCGCTCACTTCGCTGCGGGCGCAATACGCCCGGACCGACACCACCTATGCCAAAAGCTGGGTGGGCTCCACGATGTTCCTGCTGGGCAATTTCGCCCAGGAGAACAAGCCCGACTTCTTCCAACTCAACTTCGGCCATCGAATCACCCACCGCGACGCGGTTTCGATGGAGCTGATCACCTGGAAGTACCGTTGGCCGCTGGGCATTCCCTACGGGCACCAAAAGTGGTACGCGCCGGACGAGGAATTCCCCGGCTACATCCGCGAGGCGGGCGTCGCTTTCGCCTACCAGCGGTTCTGGTGGAAGGGCCTCTACACGGGCATCCACGTGTTCAACTCGCGCCAGAGTTTCTTCGATGAAAAGGGCGATTTGATCAAGCGAGGCTATCAGATGTTCAACACCTACCGGGTGGGCTGCCACATCAAGCTCTTCAAGGATCGCTGCTTCATCGAGCCCTCCATCGCCATCACCCATCGCACGATCCACAGCAAAATGCCCGCGGGCTTTGCCGAAAAAGACGATCGCTGGTCGAAGTTCTTCTTCGGCGAGCCGGGCCTTCACTTCGGATTCAATTTGTAGGTTGGTCGGGGCGCATCTGGGCGGATCGTTATCTTGCCTTTGATGCGCCTCTTTTCTTTGCGTTCGTTCCTTCGAGGGTTTACCGGATGGGTAGCCCTTTCCCTGGTGCTGTTCTCGGGTTGCAAGACCTATCTGAAACCCGAACGGCCCACCGCCCAAGGGGCCAGCAAGGTGTTCCCGCGCGAAGTCTCGAAGATGGCCTTGCCCATCGAAATCTCGATTCCCCACCTGGAGAAGGAAATCAACGCGGTGCTCGATGGCGAGTTGTACCGCGACATGAGCTACACCAACAACGGGGGCGACGACCTGAAGCTGCGCATCAGCAAGATCTTCCCCATCAAGCTGCGCGGCGAAGGCCAGGGGATTCACTACGAATTGCCCCTGCGCATTTGGGTCGACATGCGAAAAGAGTTCATGGGCTTCAAGGTAAGCGAAGACATGAGCCTCGACATCCTGGTGAAGCTGCACAGCGACCTGAGCCTGAACCCCGATTGGTCGGTCCAATCGAAGACCCGCGCGACCAGCTTTCGGTTCCTAACCGCGCCGGTCCTGGATTTGGGGGTCACGCAGGTGAACCTGACCAGCTACCTGAACGAAATCATCCAGGAACAACTGAGCGAATGGGCCCCCTCACTGGACGAGGAAGTGCGCGATTTTGTGGACCTGCGCAGCCAAGTGGAAAAGGCTTGGATCGAACTGCAACAGCCCATCCAGTTGGACGAAGACTACAACACCTGGCTCTACCTCAACCCCCAGAAAATTCACCTTGCCCCGGTGAAGGCCACCAAAAACATGCTGCTGATCGAGACAGGCCTGGAAACCTACGCCGACATCCGCGTGGGCGACCCCTCAGGCTACCAACCCGAACCCATGCCATTGCCCCAATTGATTCGCAGGCCGATGGGCGGAGACCAATTCGCCCTGAATGTAGGGGTGGGCATTTCGTTCGAACAAGCCGAGAAGATCCTGCGCAAGGAGTTCATTGGCTATACTTATAAGGAAGGAAAACGCCAGGTTACGATCATCGACCTAGAGATCTATGGCAATGGCGACCAGGTGGTGATGGTCTTCGGCCTGGCGGGCTCGGTGAATGGCGAGGCCTACATGGTGGGCACGCCGTATTACGACCCCGAGACTCGTTCGATGAAGCTCGACAACTTCGACTTCGATGTGAAGACCAGCAAGCTGGCCCTTCAAGTCGCTGATTTTCTGGTGCACGGGCCCTTCAAAAAGCGCCTCCAGCAGTACACCGATTTGCCCCTGGGCGAGTACATTGACTCGGCGCGCGTGATGCTCACCGAAAGCCTCGCCGAAGACTTCGGCGTACCGGGCCTGCGGTTTCAGGTCGACCTCGACGAGGTAGCACCCGCGGATATTTTTGTTCAACCGGCCGAACTGCGCCTCCAACTTCGCCTTACGGGCCATGCCCGAGTACGATATGGATTGTAGGTGCGTTTGGCATCTAGCAGAGAGGACATCATTTTCCAACCCATGACAACCACTACTTCCTCTCCCGAGGGCCCCCCGACCCCGAAACCCACTGGCCAGCCCGATAGCCCGTGGTACGAATCGCCCCTGCTTAAGGCGCTGTTCGTTTTCATCTTGATTCTCATCCTGATTCTGCCGACGCTCTACGTCCGCTACCTGATCTCCGAACGCGAAGACCGACAGGCCGACGCCATCCGCGAGGTCAGCAGTTCCTGGGCCGAAGCCCAGGCCGTGGTCGGGCCAATCGTCTCGGTGCCCTTCGAAAAGCGGATTTCCGAGGTCAACGATCAGGGCCAACGCGTGACCCGAACCATCACCGAATGGATGCACTTCCTGCCCGAGAAGCTGGAAGTCACCGGCGAAATGGTGCCCGAAAAACGCTACCGCGGCATGTACGAAGTCGTCGTCTACACCGGCGAGATGAACCTGGCGGGTCACTTCCTACCGATCGACCCCAAGTCCTTAGGCGTGAAAGCCGAGGACGTCGATTGGAACCTCGGGGTGGTCAATTTGGGCCTCTCAGACCTGCGGGGCATCAAGGACCTGTTGACCCTCAAATGGGGCCAAACCGACCTGCAGCTTGATCCCGGCACTTCGGGCAATTTGCTCGGGGCGGGTGTTCAGGTTCGCTTGGACTCGACCCAGCTTCGGGCCCTACTGACCGATAAAGTTGACTTCTCGCTCGACCTGAGCATGAAGGGATCGAACGCCTTGAGCTTCGTGCCCGTGGGCAAGGAAACGGGTGTCACCCTGACCTCCTCGTGGGGCACCCCGAGCTTCGATGGGGCCTTTCTGCCCGAGGAGCGCGAGATAACCAAGGACGGCTTCACGGCCCACTGGCACATCCTGCACCTGAACCGCAGCTTCCCCCAATCGTGGGTCGGCAGCCAATACACGGTGAACACAGCCGCCATGAGCTACACGAGCGACTACAAAGCAGAGCGTAGCACCTACTACGTCGAGGAAAGCTACGAGGCGGACTCCGAGTACGACTTTGGCGTTCGCCTGATCGTTGGGGCCGATGCCTACCAGAAATCCGAACGCTCGGCCAAGTACGCCATGCTGTTCATCGTGCTGACCTTCCTGGTCTTCTTCCTGGTCGAGGTACTCAGCCGCCTTTTGGTCCACATTTTCCAATACATCCTGGTCGGCTTCGCGCTTTGCTTGTTCTACCTCCTGCTACTCTCGCTCTCCGAGCAAGTGGGTTTCACGACGGCCTACGGCATCTCGGTGGTCGCGACTGTCGGGCTGGTGGGCCTGTATGGTCTGAGCATTTTCCGTCGCAAACGAATCATGGCCGCCTACTTGGCGGGGGTGCTGATCTTGCTGTATGGCTTCATCTACGTGTTGATCCAAACTCAGGACTACGCCTTGCTGATGGGTTCCATCGGTCTGTTCATCATCCTGGCGATGATCATGTGGTTCACCCGCAAGGTCGACTGGTACAACCTGCGCGGGCGGTCCTAGTGGCCCCTGCCCATTGACTTTGAGGCCGTCCCGATGGGGCGGCCTCTTTTTTTGTTCTTTTTTAGAGTGGGTGGGTGACATTCATTCAGCGCGGGCATGAGGGGATAGAACAAGCTGCTAACCCTTATGTGCCGCCCCGTCAACCTCCTCCTCTTTGTGCTTTTGGCCACTTCGGCCTGCTATCGTCCCGAATGGAACCGCACCATCGGTCGGGCTGTGGAAGTCAAACCTCAAGCCCCAATGGCCGACCCACTGGCGGCCCATCGCCCGGATGCAACGTCTCATTTGGTCGATGGCCAATCGGGTGGGATCGTCGAACTAGCCAGTGGCCTGCGGATCACGGTGCCCGAGGGGGCCTTTGTCGATGCGAACCGGAAACCTGTGGAAGGCCCTGTGCTCCTGACCGTACGGGCGGGCCTGCGCCGCAGCGATGCGATCCGCTTTGGACGACCGACCCATAGCGGCGCCCGCCACCTGGAAACTGCGGGGTTCTTCCAGCTCGAAGCGCGCAATGAGCGAGGGGCACTCGCCTTGGCTGAGGGAGTCAGCCTCGAAGTCCTCGTACCTGCGGTCAGCGAGAAACCGGGCATCGAGCTCTTCGTTTGGAAAGACGGGGATTGGTCGGCCTATGTGTCGAGTGAGGAACCTGCGGAGACGGACGGCTGCCTGGGCTGCGAAAGCGACTACCTCTATGCGGTGGATACCCTGTGGGATGAGGAAGCCTACTATTGGGACGATGGAGTATGGGGCGACGATTTTTGGGCCCCTACCACATTGCCCGACGTGCAGTTCACCAGCGAAGGTTATGTGGTGCAGGTCTCGAAAATGGGTTGGACAAACGTAGACCGCTATTGGGACGACCCCCGCGAACGGGTCGAATTGGCCGCCACCATCGACCTGCCGAAGGGCTACGAGAAACCACAACTCTACTTCCTGCCCGACAGCACGACAAGCGTCCTCGAACTGGCCGAATTGGATGGCCAGTGGCAGCTCGGCGACCTACCCAAAGGGGAACGTGGCCTGCTCTTTGCCTTGGCAGAGCGAGGGGAACAGATCGCCTTGGCCTCAGAACACCTGGTGATTGGGGACGCCGTGCCGACCCTGAAACTGAAAAAACAAAGCCAGCCCGATGTGGCCGCCGCGCTGGCCGCCCTGGACTAGCCGAACCGAACACCGCGGTTCACACCCCGCGGATGCTGTGCGATGTGTGTGAAGGGAGGGGCCGATGGCCCCTTCTTTCGTTGGGGCCGGGCAAAAAAGAAAGGGAATCGTCTGGAGCGCTCTACTTCCCCATCCAATTCCCCCTCTTGGAAAATTTTGGTTTCTCTCAACCAACTGATGAGTTATACGAGAAGCCCCTAGTCAGGTTACGTCCTCTAGCCTATTAATTGGTTAAACATCTACCTATTTGTAGGTACAAGCTCGGTCCAGTCACCACTCAAATCTGGGCCCGCCAAGGCGCGGGACAGTTGGGTTAGGTAGTCCTTTCGGGGAATGTTCTGCGCCCCCCAGCGCAGCAGGTGCGGGGTGTCCATCTGGACATCAATCAACTCGAAGCCTTCGCGGGACAACGTTCTGGTCAGCACAATGACCGCCAGTTTCGAGGCCTCATCC
>CAYGKP010000081.1:6431-10038 GCA_964350605.1 uncultured Cytophagales bacterium | reverse complement strand
CGATCAACCCGGGCCAATCGCTGGGTTTGGCCCGCCCTTCTGGCTTCTTGCGCTCGATCCATAACCAAATGAGGATATAGAACGGCGCGGCCATAACCATACGCCAGAACAACAGCCCAGTAGCCTCGACCCCCGGTTCGCGGTAACACAGCTTGATGAGCACTGCTTTGGTGGAAAACAGAATGGCACCAATGAATACAATCAGAGCCGCGACCAGCGCCTGGCGCCGGTCGGAGACTAGTTTGAGACTCGACATCAGGGCTTAACGGCCGGGCGTGGGCCCTTGCGGCGGCGGGATGTTCTTGCGTTCCGACGAACCTGAACCGAAGATGGCCGTGATGAACAGAATGATGACCGCGCCGAAGAAGATCACCAGCAGAGAGTAGAGCGACTTCTTTCCGATGTTCTGGATATCGATCACATCCCAGATCGCGAGGATGGCT
Organism: uncultured Cytophagales bacterium; assembly: GCA_964350605.1. Taxonomy (GTDB): domain Bacteria; phylum Bacteroidota; class Bacteroidia; order Cytophagales; family JAAEPT01; genus CAYGKP01. The sequence continues at coordinate 9,595 of CAYGKP010000081.1, read as the reverse complement.
AGCGTCATGAAGAACAGGACGACCAGAATGAGGATCCAGGTCAGAAAGCGGCGCATCGTTGGGTTCATGTAAGCAAGATAACCATTCGGCCCGATTCAGTATTCACCGGAGGGAACCATTTAACCCGCTGGCCGTTTTTCAACATCAGCGCCTCGTTTCGCAGCATTTTGGCAAGGCTGTTGCTATCCTTGTACCAGATGAACAACGATCGTGTCCCAACGACCCTTATGAACCGAATCTTGACCCGTCTCTTTTCGCTCGCCCTGGTACTGGTGGCCACCGCCGCTTTTGCAGGCCCTGGCTACAAAATCAAAGTCCAGATCAAAGGCTTGGAGAACACCCAATGCCGCCTGGCCTACTACTACGGCGATAAAACCTACCTGCGCGACTCGGCCCAAGCCGACACCAAAGGCTTTCTCACCTTCCAAAGCGACACCGCGACCCTGAAAGGCGGCGTCTACATGGTGGTGCTTCCCTCCAATCGCTACTTCGAATTCCTGGTGCCCAGCCCGAAGGAGGCTAAGTTCTCGATCACGACTGACACCAGCGATTTTGTGGGCACCATGAAGTTCGAGGGCTCGAAGGAGAACGATCTTTTCTATGGCTACCTGAACTACTTGAACCCCCGCGGTCGGGAAGCTGGCGAGTTGAATCAAAAACTTCAGGAAACCACAAATGCGGCAAAGCAGGAGGAAATCAAGACGCGCCTAACGGCCATCAGCGAGGAGATCAAGAACTACCGCCTGGACCTCATCAAGAAAAACCCCGGCACCCTGGTGGCCAACCTGCTGAACATGACCGTTGAGGTGGAAGTCCCCGAAAACCCCAATCCTGCGGATTCGACCTTTGCCTATCGCTATTACAAAGCGCACTATTTCGACAACGTTGACTTCTCGGACGGTCGGCTCATCCGCAGCCCTATGCTGCACCAGAAGATCGACTTCTACGTGTCCGACAAACTCACCTACCCCATTGTCGATTCGATCATCACCTCAGTCGACAAGGTGGTCGAACTCGCGCGCGCCGATCCAGACATTTACCAGTACACGGTCGTCACGCTCGTGAATCGTTACGCCAAGAGCAAGATCATGGGCCACGATGCGATCTACTTGCACATGGCCATGAAGTACTACCTCTCGGGCCAAACTTGGTGGTCGGACTCGGCGACGATTGAGAAAATAGAGCGCGAGGTCGCCCTCATGCGGTGGAACCAGGTGGGCCAACCCGCCGTCAACCTGATCATGGAGGACACCAGCGGCCAGCAGAAAACCCTCTCGCAGATCGGTGGCGAGTACATCGTCCTCTACTTCTACTCGCACACTTGCGGGCACTGCAAGAAGGTCTCGCCCGTGCTCAACGACTTGTTCCTCGAGTACCGCAACCAGGGCCTTCAAGTCTGGGCCACCGACATTGATTCGGATCATGCGGGTTGGAAGAAGTATGTTCAGGAATCCGGCTTCGATTGGCTCCACACCTTTGACAAAGCGGGCAACACGCACTTTCGGACCTATTACGGCATCCAGTCCACCCCGACCATTTACCTACTCGATCGCAACAAAAAGATCGTCCTCAAGAAGGTCGACGTCGAGACGATTGGTGAGTACCTCGAGCGACAGATTGGGGGGTAGTTTTTTACTCGGTGATATTCTCGACTTCGGATAGGTCGTGTTTGTGCCTGCCGTGAAAAAAGGTTGACTTGTATTGATACTTCTTTCGGAAGTCTATCATGATTATGTCAACCCTATACTCAGAAAGTGTGGGATGGAATCCTATTTGAGGCTTACCTCGAATACCAATCTTTAGGAAATCATTTTCATTTACCGCAGCCCCCTCTTTAGGCAAGATTAATCTGTAACTCGAAGGTTCCAATGGGGTAAATTCATCACCTGAGAGATTAATTTCAGTTGCTATCAGTTGAACATAGAATGGCTTATTCCCGACATTCTTTATATGTACCTCACCAGTGTCAGGATTTGAGTTTCCCCCAGTGTATCTAAGCCTTGGCCTATACTCTAGTTCGAGCTTCTCTTCTTCTATTAGGGCCAAATCCTTTGATGCATTCTCACCTTCAAGACTGCCTGCAGCCATTATTTGAAGTGTTGCTACTTGATCAGCCATCAGGCGATTCATCTCCTCAGAGTACTTGTGAGACTCCTTTAGCGAGTCCGCAATCTCCGACAGCCTATCTAGCTGGTCCTGCTTGCTCTTATCCTTCCAGAACAAAAGAATAAATGCGGCGATCGCGCCTGGTATCCCGATTGCAGCCGAAATAGCGGAAATCCAGTCTGTTGTCGTGCTCGATGCCATCCCTAAAAATAACCACCCTTAACCCCTCCTTGAAAAGGAGGGGAACATTACTTATCCACCAGCATTAGGCAGTAAGCCACAACATCCCCAGCTGAATGAGCCCAATGAGGAAGCCAAGAATGGCCCCGGCCAGCTCGATGAACTTGAATTCCTTGTTCATGAACGAGAACAGGATGGCTTCCAGACGGTCCGACGAAAAGGCTTCCACCTTCTCGCGCACGATCCGTTCCACGTCCACCTCCTTTTCCAACTTGTCGAGGTAGCCGCCCAGCAATTCGGGAAAGGCCCCCTGAAACTCTTCGAGCATCGTGACCTTCACCTTCTCGCGCAACCCCCCGGTGATGATCGTCGCGGCCATTGGCATCTTCTCCTTCAGCTTGACGTTCAAGAAGTTGTCAACCTTCTCTTCCAGCTTTGCGTAGGCGCCTTCCAAGTTCTTGGGGTCGGCCATCTTGGCTTTGATGTCCTGGAACGAAAGCAGCTCTTCGGCCACAATGCGCCCCAAACTGGCGGCCAGGGCGGTTTGTCGTTTCGGAAACACTCCTTGAATCTTGAGCCCCAAGATGCGTTTGGGCTCGCGGGGATGGAACAGCATTTTGATCGCCAAGTAGTTGGTGACCCAACCGGTCAGAGCGCCGATGAAGGGAAGCGAAAGCAGCCAAGGATTCATAGGGCCGCAAACTAGCGAACTTCCCCCCAATCCCAGTGGTTAATGAGGCTGGGAATTGCAGGAAAGCGTCGGCCCGGCGACCAGCGGGTAACGGGGCAAGTCCCATCTTGAGCACATGAAACAACTACTCTTTTTCCTCTGCGCTGCCTCGGCCCTGTCGGCCTGTGCCCAGAAGTCCGAGTCGCAA
>CAYGKP010000081.1:0-6421 GCA_964350605.1 uncultured Cytophagales bacterium | reverse complement strand
GCAACAACGGCATCAAAGTCTACAACGTGAACGAAAAACTACCAGATCCCAAAGTCCAGAAGTCCGAAGCCGAATGGCGAAACGAACTGTCGGCACAAGAATACAACGTCACCCGCGAGGCGGGCACCGAACGCGCCTTCACGGGCGTGTATTGGGATAACCATGAGCACGGGGTCTACAAGTGCAAGTGCTGCGACACGCCCCTCTTCGAGTCAAAAACGAAGTTCGAATCCGGTACGGGCTGGCCTTCGTTCTATGATGTGGTCGACAAGTCGAACGTCATCGAACGGGTCGACGACGCCTACGGCATGTCGCGGACCGAGGTGCTTTGCGCGGTGTGTCACGCCCACCTGGGGCACGTGTTCAACGATGGGCCGAGCCCCACGGGCTTGCGCTATTGCATGAACTCGGTCTCGCTCGATTTCGAGAAAAAGCCGGATGACAAGTAGTCCTCCGGGCTTTAGCGAGGCGGAGTTGTCACTACTGGGCAACTCCGCCTGGCCGCTGGAAAAGCGCGCTGCGCAGGAGAAAGTGATCGCCTGGCTAGGTGCATCGGAACTAGCGATTGCGCAGTGGATTGAGGCAGAACAGGTACCTTTTCACCTGACGCTTTCCACGCGAAATGGAAAGATTAGCCGGGGCGAGAATGACCAGGGCATGCCCTTCGCGTTACTCGATTTTCCGGCCCATTTCAGCACGGAAGGTCATTTGGCCGCACGCTTGATCTGGCGCTGGGGCGAAGGTTGGAGCCTTCAGGTGCTACGTAGTGGCGTGTTCCTGGAAACCTTGGATCAAGAAGTGTGGGGCGAGTGGGCACAAGGGCCCGAAAGTCAAGACTGGCTGATTTCTGTGACCAGCGACCCGTGGAGCCACCACTTCAGCCCGACGACTTTTCAGCCACTCAGCGCGAACAACCCCTGGTCGTGGTGGCGCGAAGCGGTCGACAACGATTTCCTGAAAGTAGCCACCCGCCTGCCGATGGAGCGGACCGAGCAGCTTCCCACCTGGGTCATCGGACAGTTGGTAGCGGCCCTCCCCTTGCTGGGCAGCCCCGCCTCGACGCTCGACTAACGCAGTTTACTAGAAAGGCACTACCACGGCCGTCACCCCGTCGCGCTGGAGCTGATACCAGTTGCCGTCTTTCAGGAGCAGTCGCGCTTCGCCCACTTGGCGGTAGTCGCTATAGCCAAACGGCACCACGATCTTCCCCGAACGGTCGAGAACGCCCCATTTGTCGCCTTTCTTGACGGGCGCCATGTAGTCCTCGAACGGATGTGCGAAGTCATACTCTGGCTTGAATTTCACTTCGCCTTTGGTGTTCATAAAGCCCCATTTTCCGTCGTCCTGGAAAACAATGAACCCCTCGCCAACACCGCCAAAATCATCACTTTTCAAGCCCAGGTCGCTACCCTTTCCATTCATCAACACCCAGGATTTCCCCTTCTTCACAGCGTAATAGCCGCCCCCCAGGCTCTTTGCAGCCTGGTACTTGAAGGGCACAACCTCTCGACCTTTCGCGTCGATCACGCCCCACATTTTACCATTGTAGCTGACACGTGGCCAGCCATGATCGGCATGATCCGTTTCGAGAGGGTTGGCGAGAAAGGTGTAAAGTCCCCCAACCTGAGCCCCCGTTGGCGTTGTAAAGCCGTATTGAGTGAAGCCGTGCTCGTTGCTCTCTCGCTTAAATAGGAAATGATCGCCATCCGGCGCAATCCAGACGTGGGCGGCAGGAAGGACTTCCTTCCCACCCGCGTCGTACATGCCGCTGCGGCCCGCTTTCCAGGTCTCGAAGTACGGTTTGTCCTGAAACGAAAACGCCCGCACGGAATCGAAGCGGAAGGGTACCACGGTGTTCCCGCCTTTGTCGATCACGCCGTAGCCACCACCTTCCAGAGGCTCAACAACTGCGTAGCCACTCTGGGCAAAGCCACCAGCTTCCAGGAAGCGTTTCTCGAAAGCAAACTTACCCGTCTTCACATTGAAATAGCCCCAGCCCTGCTTGAGGTCCATCACACGGATGTGCGTGTAGGGATCGCCGATCTCGATGGCATGCTGGCCACTCAGCACCTCGTCGCCGTCGACGTTGAGCAGGTTGCGATCGTTATAGCCGCCCGCCACAAAGTAGGGTGCGCCTTCCGCGTAGAACATGTCCGAATACTTCTCGCCCAGGCACAGGCCCGAGGAAAGCTGAACCAAACACCACGAATTATCCTCGACACGAGCCACCGAGCGGCCAAAGGCGGAGGGATAAAGCGTGTCATAGCGGAACGGCACATAGGGCTCGCCGTTCGGGTTGATGAAGCCCATCTTTCCCTCCAGCTCCGCGCGCAGGAAGCCCGCGTCAGGTTCCAGCAAGCCGTACTTCGCGGGCACCAGTTCGGTCCCGTCCAAGGTCAGGAGGCCGTACTTTCCGGCCTTCTTCACCCGCAGAACGCGGCCACCCAGAAACGATACTTCCTCAAACTGAGGCGCGGAGATCAATTTGCCCCCGTCGCTGGCCAGTCCAAACGGACCGCCTTCTTTCACTTGAAAGCTGATGACTTTCGGCGCCGGCTTGGCGACCGAAACCATCGTCATCGGCAGCAGGAAGGCACCCGTTTCGTTCTCAACCAGGCCAAACAAGCCATCCTTCCCCGCGATGGATGTGGCCGGCCCCAGGACCTTCTTCGTTGTGTAACCCATGGTCAAGAGCCACTTCCCGGTCTGTTTGTGGAACAGCCCCCAGACTTCGCCTTTGCGCACCCAGGTGGCGGGCGAATAAGGTCCCACGGCCTCGACCTCGTCGTACTCGGGTGGCAGCAACTCGTTGCCTTTTCCACCAATCAGGCCCCATTTCGCGCCTTTCCGGGCCCAGGCTGCCCCGCCCGCAAACGACTGAATCTCGTCGTACTTGTAAGACACTTTTACATTTCCTCCGCAATCGATCACGCCCCAGCCGCCTTGCTTGTAGACAATTGCAAGCTGGCCACTGAACGGTTCGGCCCGCTCGAAGTACGGCTCGATCACCCATTCTTCGGAGAAATTGACGTAGCCCCACAAATTGCCCTGGGGCTTTTTGGCGGGCCAAAGTTCCTCGGGGCATTGGAAGCCTTGGGCCCACAGGGCGCTCGTTGGCAAAAGCAACAGAAAAAGCAGAAGTGGGTTAACGCGTTTCATTGATAAGTTCATGGACACGGTAGGCATGGTCGGAAATCGATTCAAGTACATCAGCGATTTCACGATACAAAAGACTGGCTTCCAAAGTCAACTCCCAGGTTTCGGGGTCGGGGTAACGGTGTTTCTCGCGCGCCATTTCGTCGCGCAGGTTGTTGACCTCGAACTCCAATTCCCGCACCTCGGTGAGGGCCAAGGCCGACTGCCCGGCTTTCAGGTGATCGTTCATCCAATGGAGCACTTCTCCGACCAAAATCATCATTCGTCTGAGGTTACGTGCCCGAATGTCCTCGAACGTCACCCCATGAATGTCTTTTCGCCGGGCCAGGCGGGCCAGTTTGTGGCTCAAATCGCCCACACGCTCTAGTTCCTTAACAACTTCGAGCAGGTGAATGATGTGCGAACCCGACCGATCCGAGAGGTTTGATTGCGAAATGTCGACCAGGAACGAGGAGATGCGGTGCTCCATCAAATCGACCTTCTCCTCCCCTTTGTCAACCTTTTGGCTCAGTTTGGTGCGGTGTTCAGGCTCCAGCTCGCCGAATAGACCCGTGGACTGCGAATACATTTTCTCGACCCGAAGACCTAGGCGTGCAAGCTGACCTTGTGCCTCAACAATGGCCAGTTCCGGGGTGTCGATCAGGTTGCGACCGATCATGTAGATGTCCGAGCGCGAACGCTTCCCCTTGCCGCTGATGATGCTGGCGGAAAGCTGGGTGATCTGCGGCACAAAGCCAATTTGAAGCAAGGCATTCGAAACGTTGAACAGGGTGTGGAACATGGCCAATCCAAATGGAATCAACTCGCCACGCACCTGGGTATCGTCATCAAACAACGACACGGAAGTATTGAGCATCCAGGTGGTCATCCAGTCAATCAAGCGCAGAATCGGGAAGTACAGGGCCAACACCCAGATCAGACCCATGACATTAAAAAAGAAGTGCGCAAAGGCCGCCCGCCTTGCGTTCGCGTTGCCGACCAGCGAGGCCAAATAGGCCGTTATGGTCGTTCCCACGTTTTCGCCCAGAATCATGGCGGCGGCATGTTCGAATTCGAGCCAACCGGCACTGACCAGCACGAAGGTCAAGCTCATCGCTACACTCGAGGACTGCACCACCACGGTGATGGCTGCCCCAATGGCCAAAAAAATCAATACCGACCCGAAGCCAAACCCCGTCATCGAATCCAGGAAGGCCAACGGCGTGGGGTTATCAATGAAGTTGGGGAACGCCACCTTCATGGTTTCCAGCCCCAGAAACAGGAGGCCAAAGCCAATCAACGTCTCGGCGAGCGACTTCCAACGACGCACACCTGCGAAGAGCAGCGGCACCGCCAGCCCGATGATCGGCAACGCCACGGTCGAGATTTGAATGCGCAGGCCTGCCATCGGCAACAGCAAAAACCAGCCAGTAACCGTTGTGCCCACGTTAGCCCCCATGATGATCGCGACCGCTTGACGCAAGCGAAGCAGCTTGGCGTTGACCATCGAGACGACCATGACCGTGGTGGCCGAGGAGGATTGCACCAAGGCCGTAATCGAGAGGCCCGAAAGCAGGCCCCGCCAGCGGTTCATCGAAATGACATCGAGGGCGCGGCGAAAGCGCGAGGAAGCCACCTTTTGCAAGCCTTCGGACATCAGTTTGATGCCGAAGATGAAAAGGCCCAGGCCGCCGACCAGGGTGAGTCCGTTGAGAAGGGTGTAGCCCACGAGGCTTGCAAAGTCGGGATTTTCGCCGCCACTTGCGAGCTTGCAAGCATGAGCGAATCAGTAGTCTTTCTCGCCGAGGTCGAAAGTGCCTTTCCCAAAGCCGTGCGCTACTTCCGCCTGTTCCTTACCGAGCAGTACCCAGCGCAAGCCGCGGGCTTCGACGCCCTGCCCTTCCCGTTCCAACTGGGGGTGTACATTGCCTTCTTCAACTCGGTTTCGACCGATGTGGACCTCTACTCGAATGAGGAACCCGCCTTGCAAGACGCAGTCAAAGAGGCCTTCTCGGTCTACAACGAGTATTTATTTTTGGATTCCTGAAGCGAGCGACCCGCTCCCATAGACTGATTATAAATACTTCATCTTTTGCATACCATGGGGAACGTTTTCTACGTTGCGCCCTGTTTGCCCTTTGAACCGACCGAGTAACGAAGAAAAACATGCTTGCATCAAACCGCCTTTATGACCTCACGGACCGCTATCGCGGACCAAAGTCGGCCGTTTGTTGCCCCAAGACATGTCTGGTTGTCCACAACACGACCCCTTCCTTTTAACCCCTCAGATGCCACTCATCTCAGGGGTTTTTACTTGCCCACCCGCTAGCCAACACGCCCTCTTCCTTATCCCTTCGAGCTACGAGTTGCTGCCATGATGCGCCCCCCAAAAAATCTGCGAGTCCTTGACGATCAACTATCAACCCTCCTGCCCGAGGACCGCGAAGCGCTGCCCCGCGTCAAGCGCTGGGTGATGAACCTGATGCGCAACAAGTCGGCCGATCCATCGGATGTGTATGTGTCTGCTTGCAATTGCCATTGCAGTGGTGGATCTCTCCATTGTCATACGATGATTGCGATTCTCGATCACCTGCCCGACGAGCAAATGATTAAGATCGCCAAGCGACCGAGTGAAATCTCGCTCTCCGACGTGATCGCGTGCTACTGCCAGATCAACCCGAAATCAGGCCCCTGCGAACAAGCAGGTCTGGGTGAAAACGCCCAACCCGAAGCCTAAGCCTCGGTTCCCCTTCTCTCTTAGCTTCGAGCCGCCAGTGCCTTCTCGCGTTTTTCTTCTTCCTCCTGTTTGGCCTTTGCCGAGCCCTTTTGGCTGGCAATGATCCCTTCCAGCGGCGCATTGAGGGGTGCTGGCTCCCACTCATCGAGCAGTTCGCGGTCCAGAACGATGTCACCCTCGTCGGTGGTCATGAACATGCGCACGAATTTCGCGCCCCAGATCACCGCTTCAAACCGATAAGAAAACCGCGTGTGGACCTCCTGGGCGAAGGTTTCGTCCCAGCCTTTCATCTGGATGATGATCTCCGCGTCGCGCTCAATCAGTTCCTCGGCGGTGTAGTCCGAAAGAACGCTGTCCTTATTGATCGGATGAACAATTGTCCAACTGAGGGGGAACATGTTGATCGTCGAAAGCTCCAACTCCAGGCGGTAGTACTTGCGGGTATAATCCGGGTCGATCATGGTAAACATGACTTTTGCCTCCAGGTTGATGAGTTGCGAGGTGCGGCGGTTCACCACCCGCAGCATGAGGGCGTTCTCCGTTTCGTGA
>CAYGKP010000080.1:0-10208 GCA_964350605.1 uncultured Cytophagales bacterium | reverse complement strand
ACTAGCGCACCTGGATTGATGCACTTTAGATTCGGATCGACTGAAACGATTCGCGGTTGCTGGGCATTTTGATGCGTCGTTTGGCCCTGGGTTTTTTGAGGGGTTGGCGAGGTACAGCCAGCCAACAAGGCGAGGGAAAAGGCAAAAGAAATTCGTTGCATCGGTTCGGTCGGTCGGGGGTACACGGGTGGACACGGAAGGTAGCAAACGGTAATTTCTTAAGTGCAGGAGGTGGCCCGCTCGTTCCTCTCAGAAATCCCGATCTTTGCCCCTGTTCGCACAAGCAGCGAATGGCTCCGTAGTTCAACGGATAGAATAGGCGTTTCCTAAACGCTTGATCCCGGTTCGATCCCGGGCGGGGCTACTCGATTACGGGTCAAAACCGACTTCTGAATCATTCTGGGGTTTTTTGAGATTTTTCCGTGGCTGGGCTATCTTTAGGAGACGCTCTACTATGTCTCGCTTGAAGTTTTTCGTTCTCGGTTTCTGGATCGCCCTGCCTCTTTCGGTTTTGGGCCAAAACCTTCTGACCAATGGCGACTTCGAAGCGGGGGCCGCCGGTTGGTGGTCTGGCGTAGGCGGCGGCGGCGCGGCGACCTTCACGATTCCCTACACTGGCAGCGTCCACGGCGGGACCAATTCGTTTCGTGCGAACGTTACTGCGACGGGCGCAAATCCCTGGGACGTTCAGACGATTGGCCCGGCCTTTACCGCGGCAGTCGGCATCCCCCATCAACTGACTTTCTGGGCCCGCTCGGCAACGGGTGGAAACTCGATTCGCGTGATCGTGCAGAAAGACGCGGCACCCGCCTACTATGGCGCGCAGGATTTCGTGGTTACGAACACTTGGCAGCAATACACGTTCAACTTCACGCCGACCCAAGCCGCTGTCACGCTGAGGATGCACTACATCGGCACGGGCGATTTTTACTTCGACGATTTCGCAATCCCCGACGTGTCGGGCGGCCCAGCAACCGCCGATGTGGTGCTCGACCCGACGACCACCCATCAGGAGATGGTTGGCTTTGGCGGGGCGCTCACTTGGTCAGCCGAGCGGGTCTACGTCAGCCCCGATAAGGCGACGCTTTATGATTTGATGTTCGACGATTTGGGCCTGGACATAATTCGCCTGAAAAACTGGTATTTCCCCGAGGGCTATCCAGGTGTCACCTCGCCGGTCACAATGGACAGCCGAACGGACTGGCCCTTCAACTACGCGCGGATGCACAACCAGGCGAACCCCGAGTTTTATGCAGAAGCGAAGGCCCACAACCCGGACATTGAAGTCTTGCTTTGCTCGTGGAGCCCGCCGCCCTACTTGAAGAGTAACAACGCCTTCAACACTGGCGGTCTGCGCCAAAACGCCGGGCAGTTCATGTATTCGGAATTCGCGCAGTATTGGGTAGACATGCTTAACAACATGACGTTTGTGCCTGACTACATCAGCGTACAGAACGAAGCGGGGTATGAAAACGTTGGTTGGGAAACCTGTGGCTGGCGACCCACCGAGACAGGCGGGTACGCGAGTTATGCCACAGCCCTTGACAGCATTTGGAATCGAATCAAGGACCGCCCTGCGCTACCGAAGATCGTGGGTGTCGAACCAGAGAACATCGGCGGCGCACCTTGGGGTGGCAACACGTTCCGAACCTTGGCCGAAACCGTCCAACCGAAAAGCTACGTGGATGTGTACGGCTACCACCTCTACAACTATGGGGGCAGCAACACGGGCTTCGAAACCGACCCCTCGAACCTGCAGATGGTCCGCGACGATTTCGGGGACCGTCCGGCTTGGATGACCGAGTTTTCGTCCGACAACTACAACTGGCTCGACATCGCGCGGATGATTCATGCGAACGTGACTGAGGCGAATGCCGCCGCCTACATCTACTGGGACTTGGTGTGGTACGACGGCGACGCGAAAGCCATGATTCCCATGACAGCTGCGGGGGCCTACACCATTCAGCCGCCCTACTACGCGATCAAGCACTATTCAAAGTTCGTTGACAAGGGGTATGACCGCATTGATGTGTCGGGCAGCTCGGCCACGTTGAAAGTCAACGCCTACCTGAATCCGGCGGGCAACTCGATCACCTTGGTGGCCATCAACAATTACAACGGCGACCAAGACCTTGACATTTCCCTGGGGACGGGCACCGTCTTGGGAACGGTGGCCTATGAATCGGAGGAAGGCGAATTCTGGGAAGATCTGGGGGCGGTTGACGTATCGAGCACCCAAACCCTTCCGGCCAAATCAATCACCACCTACGTGATTTCACTTTCTCCCTTGCCGGTGGAGTTGGCACGCTTCAATGCGACGGCAGTTGGTTCGAATGCCCAATTGACGTGGACCACAGCTAGTGAAACCGATAACGCCCGCTTCGAAGTGCTTCACAGCAGGGACGGAACGACCTTTGCCGACATTGGCTCGGTCGCTGGGTCGGGCACGACAAGCGAGCCGCTGTCCTACACATTCCTGGATTCCGACCTGAAAGAAGGAACCCACTACTACCGCCTGCGCCAAGTGGACTTCTCCGGCGAGGCGACGCTTTCGCCCATCGTATCGTTGAATGTTGGTGCAAGCAGCAAAGCGCAAGTAATCGCGTATCCGAATCCGTTCACCGATCAAATTACCTTGAGTGGCAACGGCGATTGGTCGGGCGCGAAGGTGACCCTCACCGACGTGATGGGCCGGACGGTCAAAGTCGCTTCGGTCGAGGGCTTGCCCTTTACCCTTTCGACCTCGGATGTGCCCGAAGGAATCTACCTGATTCGCTTGCAGTCGGCTACCCAGGCGGTGGTGCTTCGCGCGGTGCGCTAGGCCCTTTTCTCGTTCAGCGCGTTAAGTTGCTCGACGGTATCAACCGCATACCATTGATCGGGATAGACCTTCGAACAATAGAGTTCGCCTTCAGTCATCAGCCCCTGCCAGAGGTCGTAAAAATTCTCGGTGGGCTTGGTCAACTTGTTGATCTTCTTGGGGTTGAGCACCTGAATGCCCGAAGCATAAATCGGCGTGGGTTCCGCGCGGTCCATGCGCGTGATGCGGGCTTTTTCGTCCAGGTGTATGAAGTCGCCCTCCAGGCCAGCAATCGGTTCGACCGGCACGATCATGCCTGCCGGGGCGCCGAAGGATTCGTAATCCGACATGATCCGCTCGAGATTCAACTCCACCACGTTGTCACAGGTTAGCACCAAGACCGGCGCATCGGTATTGGCAAGTAGGGTATTGTACACCCACCAAGCATTTCCCTTACCCTCGGTATTGAAAATGGAAGAGACCTCGTGCTCAATCACATGAGCGGCGAGCATCGCACCTTTATACCCAACGGTAATGTGAATGTGCTCGATCTGCCGACGAATCTTATCGATCCCAGAAGCAATCATCGTCTTGCCATCGACGATGGCCATTGCCTTCGGAATACTTTCAGTCAATGGCATCATCCGCATGCCACGTCCGGCAGCCATGATCAATGCATGATTTAATTTCATTGGAATTGGGTTACGCGAAGGCTGGCTTCCCTTTTAGGATGGCTAAAATCTCAGCTTCCGACAACCGTGGTGCGTTGGCCGAGGACACCTCGTCGGTGACAGCATTCTGCGGCTTGTGGTGCATGTGCAGCAAGTAATGGGGTGCACCCTCCAAGGTGATTTCTTCGGTATGCTCCAATTCCAGTCCGCCCACCAAATGCTCGTCTAGTTTGTCGCCCGGTCGGCTGGCGATCTGATTCCAGGAGCCGCCCATATTTTTGGTCCACACGTCCAACAATTCGGATACCTGTGCCGCTTTCATCTTTAGGGATAGGATTTTCCCTTCGGTTACTTCGATGTGTTCCATCGCACGGATGGTCAATTCGGCTGCCTCCTCGACGGTAAAAAAGAACCGCCGCATGTGCGGGCCGGTGCTTTCGATTACTCCCTTTGTGGCCATCATGTTTTCCCAAATCGGGAGCACTGAACCTGTCGACCAAGCAATGTTACCAAAACGCACGCAGGCGATTTTTGTGTCGGTCTTCCCATTCATGTTGCAGAACAAGCGCTCCATGACTGCCTTTGAGTGGCCATAAATATTGCCAACGGGCGGCGCGGCTTTGTCAGTAGATACCCCGATAAGGGTTTCGACACCCGCATCGATGCATTCACGAACGACGTACTGCGAACCCTTTATGTTCACATCAATGCACTCCATCGGGTATTTCTCTGAGAGATCTACAAACTTTGTCGCAGCCGCATGGATGACGAGTTGCGGTTTGAATTCCTTGAGCGCATCGCGCACCGAATAGCGACTGGCAATGTCCAAGGGAATAGCCTCGCATCCTGTAAGCGTTTGGGCCTTTTGGTTGTTACCATTGTTACGCGCGCCAAGAACCACGCGATAGCGATCCTTTAACAATAAGGCGAGCTGCTTGCCCAAAAAGCCTGAGCCACCGGTGATGAGAACTGTCTTCATTTTCTGATGCCGAGGGCGGCAAATTGTAAGCTCCAATAGGCTTTGGTACCGAGAACCGAAAGGCTGGCCCTTCGTGCGGCCTTAAGATACTTGGTTATCGCCGAACGGTTTCCGACCAATCGTCCCATGTACGCCAGGTACTGGTAAAGCGTAGCTCGAATCCGTGGTAGATGCGCCGAGTAGTGCGTTTGGTAAACGGGGTCGGTCCGTAGTTTTTCAATGAAGTGATCGGTGCGCCGCTGAGCGATGTCAATCTGATCCAACGAAACTGACCGCTCGGGGTGTTCGCGGATGCCGGAAAGCGGCCGCGTTCCGATTCGCCCCACCGGTCCGGCCAGTGCCACGGCCCGAAGGACAAAATCATAATCTTCCACCCCGGAAAGAATCGGATCATCATCCCAGGCGACCTCTTGGGTCAAATCCCGGCGATAAAAAACCGAGATGTTCGAAAGGAAGTTTCCCTTGCTCATCGCCAGCTTTGGGTCGGTAAGCGAAGGCAGGGAATAGGAATGAATCGGCCTACGCGTTTGGTCGACCAGCTCGTAGGGTGCATGGAAAAGCTTGAGATCCGGGTGGGCACTGGCATACTGGTCGGCCAACGACAAACAGTCGGGGTACAGAAAATCGTCTGAATCCAGAAAGGTGATGTACTCGCCGGTTGCGGCGGTCATGCCACGTTGGCGAGAATACGCCCGTTCGTGATTCTTCTCGTTCACCAAAAGCCGAATTCGACCGTCGGCCACGTAGGGCACTAGCACTTCGACGGTGTTGTCGGTCGACTTGTTGTCGACCACCAGGATTTCAAAATCCCCGAACTCCTGCGAGAAAAGCGAGTCCAGCGTTTCCTCGATGAGGTGGGCACGGTTGTAGGTGGGAACGACGACCGAAAAGCGCATCACGCCTGGGCGTAAAGATTGAATTGTCTTTCTTTTTCAATAATTGAACGAATGCTTTCCCGATCAACCGACACCCATTCACCAGGATTCTGCTCTGCTTTCACTTTCGAATAGTACGGCCAGATGTATTGATCAAGCAACCTCGTCACGCTTGTCCCTTGGGATCGATACCAGGCGTCGGTTAGCTCAATGAATATCGCTGGGCGATAGGCAACTATCGTTTGGAGAGCACCCGCCAGTACACCTGGCTCGAAGCCTTCTACATCCACCTTCATAAAAGCAACCGGCGGGCTTCCCTTCTCTTCGAGAAGTTGATCAAGGGTCTTCATCTGTGCGGTTAACTGTCCTTGCTCCCCCTTGCGAAGCACGTGGCTGTCACCAGAATTCTCCTGGGAAAAGGCCATTTGTATTGGCCCCTCATTATCGCCCAAAGCATAGGGGAAAATATTTATCCGCTGCTCAAGCCCTGGGTTTCGGACCAAGTTCTCTTCCAAATCCTTACGGATGAATGGGTTCGGTTCAAATGCCCAGACTCGTTGGGTCTCTGTGGTCGGCAAGCGATGGGCGACCTTCAAGGAAAAAGCACCAAAGTTTGCCCCAACATCTATGATTAATCCTTTTTTGTCCAAGTGTTCGATTCCAAAACGCCAGGGTTCATCTTCATGGCTCACAAAGACCGACCATTGGGTGTAGTCACTCAATTTTGTCTTGTAGAGTACCCCATCTCGGCGCACCGTGCGACTCGCCGTGGGCGAATAGTCTGTGTTACGTGGCAAAAGTTTGAGGAGCCCGCGCAAACGCGGGTACCCAAGCGCATGAATAAAGCCCTCCAGGTGCAACACGCGCACGCTATTGTGAACCAATCGGGTGATTGGCTTTTTCTTTTGCTCGGATTGTCTTGCCATGGGAGTCGGTGAAGGGGGTTCGGCTAGCAACCAGTCAGGTTGGTTTCAGGTTTGCCTTCAATCAATGCTTGATAGAGTGGCTTCGAGCGGCTTCGATCGCCAAATCGTGAGAGGACTTCTTTTCGCAAGTTGAGCCCAAAACTCTGAAACTTTGCCGGCTGGTAGTAGATCTCTCTCAATGCCTCGCGAATCTGGTTTTCGCTTTCCTTGTCTGGCTGTGGGTCAATCAGAATGCCGTTTTCCTGCGGAAAAATGTATTCGTTAAACGCACCAATATCGCGACATGCGATCACGATTTTCTCAGCTAGACCCGCCTCTTTCGCAACGCTACAGCTAGTATCGGAAATTGATGGATGCACCAACACATCGCACGCAGCAATGAAATCAAAAATGTCTTCTCGAAAGCCCAACATGTGAAAACGCTCTGCACACTGATTCGCTGAGATGAACGCATTCAATTTCTCGGTTTCAGGACCGCGGTCTGGGACAAGGACTTGGATATCCAGACCTTCTTTTATCAATGCATTGATCGCGCGAAACGCGACCAAATGGCGCTTTTCTGGCATGTGGCGACTCACAATCGCCACTCGCAATTTCGCTGGGTATGCTTCCTGAATGGCCTGCACGGCTTCGGGGGAAGTCAGTTGATAGCGCGAGAAATCATAACAATAGTTAATGGTTTGGATTTTTGCAGGTGAAAGCCCTTCGTCACGGATAATCAATTGACGCACAGACTCTGAAGGCACCACTTGCTGCGGGGCCCATTTGTTAATGAGCCAGTCTCCCATTCGTTCGTTGCGCGAACGCGCCCAATCATGATGGCGAAACACAACCAGCCGACGCTTCATTCCATAGAATCTGCGGGCCAAAACCGCCATTAAACTAGCTGGCTGTAGGTGCGAGAACACAAGATCAAATTGCCCAGACTTGACGTATCGTGCCAAATGCCGGGCATGTCGCAGATAATAGCGGACTGGGTTGCCCTTGGGAAAATCGATACTATCGGTTTTTATTCCTCTTTCCTCAAGGGTCTCATGCAAGAGTCCCCGAGGAAACGGTGACAGTAAGACGACCTGATGCCCCATAGCTTGGAGCAAAAAAATCATCGTCTCAAACGGCACGGAATGCTTGTTGTTTGAGTAATAAATGAGGATTCTCATTCTTGGCCGAACGGCAAACTGCCTCCTTAATGTTTGACCCAGGAACGAAAGTCGTCTCGGTGTCTGATGGCAAGATAGGCAACGATCACAAAGGCTTCTGCACCCTGAACCCAAGTCATGGACAGACCCCATCGTCGATCTGCGACCAAATCGTTGAAACCAACCAAGGCGTAGCAAAAGAGATAGAGTCCCACCATTGAGCGAAGTGAAGGAAGCGCAGAAGTGACCCTGCGTTCAAAGAGGTACCGAATCAATAGCATCGGCAATTGAATGATCGCGATGGCCAGAGCAACACCATAAGCTCCCAGTGGTGGGGATAACATCAAAATGAAGCCGATCGCTAGAGCGAGGTACATCAATTGTGTCACCGGCAGAAATCGCGTTCTCTTTTCCTGGTACTGGTAAAAGGTGAAAATCATATCTCCTGCACGACCCAAAATCAGAAACGCTAAGAAAGGGATGTAGCGCTTGGCTTGCCCGTAGTCTGGCCCTGCAATCAAATCAATTAGCGGAAAAACCAAGCCAAGAAAGACCGCAAACGAGAAGAGTGATAACGCCGTTATGTTTTGGAAAAAACGTGCGGCCAATTGCGTTGCTCCCGGTGTTTTTTGTGTGAGCGCTTGGGCCACGCTTGGATGCGCTGCATGGTTATATCCGACAAGTAGCAGCGTGGCCGGAAGGGTGATGGTAAAGGCAAACCCGTAAAGCGAAAGGTCCTCAAAGGAAAGCAACCGGTTGAGCAAGAATCGATCGACGCTTTCCCCGGCCAAATAAACAAGAGCAAAAAGGAACAGTGGTGTACAGTATTGTACCAGTTCGTAAAACATTTTTCTGCGCCAGATTAGCCCCACTTGCCAAAATATGGGAATCAATAGCGGCAAGGTGCCCAGCCCCATTCCCAGTGATTTTCCCAAAAGACTTTCCCATGCGCCGCCTTGAAATCCGATAATGCCCCACAAACTACCAACGAGAGAAAGAAAATAGGGCAACAAGGAAATGGCCGCCGCCCCAGTGATGTTCTCTCGGGTGCGTTGGTATTGAAAAACCATTTGGTTGAGGGTGGTTATGACGGCTGTGGAAAAAACGATCCATCCGTACTGGGCAAATGGAAGCCGTCCCTTCCACACGACTTGAAAAATATAGGGTCCAACAAGAACCAAGAGCACACCAACGATGACCGCGAACAAAAGGCCTGCCGTCAGGATTTGGCCAAGCAATTCTTTTCGGCGTTTGCTGCCTTTAGGCGCATCAAACAACAAGCGGGGAACGGCCCGGTCGAATGTAAACCCAACAAAAATGACAAGTGTCGCTTGAGTAATGGCCGCCAGGACGATCACGCCATATTCTTCAACCGATAAGTAACGGGTGTAGATCGGCAACAGCAAAAAGCCGATCGCGACAGGAAACAGATTCAGCAGCGTGTAAACCGCCGTGGCGCGCAGGTGCCTAACGGACATCAGCCGGCTGCGGCTCGTTAAATCCGCCGCGAGCGCGGAAGAAGTTGATACTGTTCGCGCACCTCCCCGCTGGTCACCAGAAGCGACTCACGGGCCCGGTCGATCCAATCAAGTTCGGCCTCGTCCAAATTCTGACTCGACCGCTTCCAAACGTCTTCGTCGTAATCGAGCTCACCTTCAATGCCACGCTGGCTGACGTTCGCAACTTGGAGCATCCAAGCAACGGCGCGCGCTTTGTCTTCCTTCGGTCCCTTAGCGAGGGTTTCGATCGCAGTCGTGAACACCGATTCGTAGGTGCCCAGGCGGTCGTACTTCTGTTGGAAATCAGAGATCTCACGCGAGGAAATGCTCTCGTGAAAAATCATGTTCACCTTGGTGTCAACCTCGGACTTCTGATTTTCGCCGTCGGCCCAGCCCACAATGGTGGCAAGGCCCAAAAAGGCTTCTTTCTGCGTGAATGAAATGCTCATCGCCTGGCGTGTTTGGCCGGGGTAAAGGTAGAAGAATCAATGGGTTTCCAGGTACATCTCTTCGATGGCTTTTCCCTGGTTTTTGAGGATGACGCTTCGTTTGGGTTTCAGCGTCGGGGTCAGCTCGCCCGATTCAATGCTCCAGATCTCCGGTAGAAGCAGGAATTTCTTCACCCGTTCGTAGTTCGCGAACTTCTCCATCCGCTCGGCCACCTCGGTTTCAAACAGTTTTTGAACAGCGGGTTGCTTGACCAAGCCCCACATGTCGCCATGCGGCAAGCCTTGTCGCTCGGCCCATTCTTCCAGCGCTTCGGGGTTGGGCACGATCAATGCCCCGGGGAAACGCTGGTATTCGCCCACGACCAACACCTGTTCCACGTAACGCGACGTTTTCAATTCGTTTTCCAAGGCAAGCGGCGCGATGTATTTCCCTCCGGCGGTTTTGAAGATCTCTTTGGTCCGTCCGGTGATTTTCAGGAATCGGCCGTCCACCCAGGTGCCACAATCGCCCGTATGGAACCAACCTTCCGCATCGATCACCTTGGCCGTGGCTTCGGGTTTGTTGTAGTAGCCCTTCATCACGTGGGGACCGCGGGTCAAGATTTCGTCGTTCTCGCCGAATTTGACTTCCACTTCCGCTATCAGCGGCCCGACGGTGCCGACCAAATGGTCCGAGCGCTCGTAGCGGTTCACCGAAATGACGGGCGAGGTTTCGGTCAGGCCATAGCCTTCCAGAATCGGAACCCCGGCGCACCAGAAAATCCGGGCCAGGCGTGGCTGAAGGGCCGCGCTGCCGGAAACCGCTACCCGTACGCGTCCGCCCAGGGCGGCCCGCCATTTCTTGAAGACCACTATGTCTGCGATGATATG
>CAYGKP010000079.1:8627-10429 GCA_964350605.1 uncultured Cytophagales bacterium | reverse complement strand
ACTGACTAAGCCGTTACACCCAACGCCTTGACCATCGTCTCGCCGATTTCGGCGGGCGACTCCACAACGTGCAGCCCGCACTCGCGCATGATCTTCATCTTGGCAGCGGCGGTATCATCCGCTCCACCGACGATGGCGCCAGCGTGGCCCATGCGGCGGCCTTTCGGCGCCGTCTGCCCAGCGATGAAGCCCACGACGGGCTTGGTGCCGTTTTCTTTGATCCAACGCGCAGCGTCGGCCTCCATCGAACCGCCGATCTCACCAATCATGATGATGCCTTCGGTGTCGGGGTCGTTCATCAGCAGCTCAACAGCTTCCTTGGTGGTGGTACCAATGATGGGGTCGCCACCGATGCCAATGCAAGTCGACTGGCCCATGCCCGCTTTCGTGATTTGATCGACCGCTTCGTAGGTCAAGGTGCCCGAGCGCGAAACGATGCCGATTTTTCCTTTCTGGTGAATGAAGCCCGGCATGATGCCGACTTTGGCCTCGCCTGGGGTCATGAGGCCCGGACAGTTCGGACCGATCATGGTGATGTGTGGGCGATCGTTCAGGTAGTGTTTCACCTTGATCATGTCGCGCACTGGAATGCCTTCTGTGATCGTCACGATCACGGGGATGTCCGCAGCGGCGGCTTCGAGGATTGCGTCCGCGGCAAAGGCTGGCGGCACAAAAATGATCGAGACGTTCGCGCCAGTGGCTTTCACGCACTCGTCAACGGTGTTGAACACCGGGCGATCCAGGTGTTTTTGGCCGCCCTTTCCGGGGGTCACACCACCAACCACGTTGGTTCCGTATTCAATCATCTGGCTGGCGTGGAAGCTGCCTTCCGAACCAGTGAAACCTTGGACTAGGACTTTGGAGTTTTTGTCGACCAGTACGCTCATTGCCGTGCTTTTTGGGGGTTGGAAGGACAAAGTTAGACCGATCCCCGGGCCACGCAACCCATCGGGTGATTACCTTTGGCCGCATGAGTCGTCTAATCCGATACTATACGCCCTACATCATCCTTTGTACCAAGCGGGTGGGATCCAATTTAATGTTGAGCTATCTGTGTAGCCATTACCGCATTGATGCGTACAATGAAATTTTCAATCCCGCATTCAAATTGAGTCCCGCGAAGGCAGAGCAACGGGATCGAGACGTGATTGGATTCTTAAAATCGCTGGGCTACCCTTGGCGAAAACGAATTGGTGCTCAAGGATTTAAGCTGTTTTACGAACAAGCTCAGGAACCACAAAGAAAGGCCATTTGGCCGTGGCTAAGCCGCCACAAAAACATTCGCGTCATACATCTAGAGAGGGAAGATAAGCTGCGTTCTTTCCTTTCCTGGCAGATCGCTGAACGGACAGGCGCTTGGATGAAATCGAGTAAGAAGCCGGGGTTATCAGGCCCCATTGAATTATCGCCAACTGCGTTTCTTGCCTATCTAATAGAGCTGAAAGCCGAACGTGCCGAGGCGCTTCGCTACTTCGAAGGGCACAAGCTTCTCTCCGTGACTTACGAGCAACTCACCAGTAATCCCGAAGAAGTACTGGGACGAGTTGAACGCTTTCTCGGGGTGCCTCACCAGCCAATGACAACCAAAATGGAGCGCCAAAATCCCAAGCCGGTCGATCATTACGTTGCCAATTGGGACGAATTCTGTGAAGCATTAAAAGGCACGCCGGGCGAAGCCTATCTGACTGCTCATAAGTAATCAATGACAAAGACCCGTTTTTTGATTGCCTCACGGGGACGCGTTGGGTCCAATTTACTCCTCACCTTGCTGGACAGCCATCCTGCCTGCCGGGTCCGGAGCG
>CAYGKP010000079.1:0-8617 GCA_964350605.1 uncultured Cytophagales bacterium | reverse complement strand
CCCGCGCTCCGAACGCCTCACAAAGAAGCGCGCCCTTCACCCGGTCGACTATTTCGAGAAAGAAGCCTGGGGGGGGTCTTTTGGTAAGAAGGCTGTGGGTGGTAAGGTCTTCTACCAGCATCTTGAGGCCTACCCCTCTGTGCTAGAAGCCCTAGTGATCGATACCTCCGTCAAGGTCCTCCACCTGACGCGGGAGAACATTTTGCGCACCCACCTTTCCAAACGCATGGCCGAGGTGACAGGGCAATGGATCAAAGGCGATGCCGGTGCGCAAGAGCCAATCACGTTGTCGGTCGCCGAGCTTCAAGATGCGTTTGCTTGGACTACCGCTGGACAAGCGCGCTTACGCAAACTGTTCGCCAATCACCCGATGATGGAGATCAGCTATGAACACTTGGTCGATAAGACCAAACACGTGTTGGCCGAAGCTCAAGCTTTTCTTGGCCTTCCTCTTCAGCTACTCAACTCCCCCTTAGAAAAACAGCTTGACAAATCACTCCCTGAGTTGGTCACGAACTACGTCGAGTTGAAAGCCCATTTTTCGGGTACGCCATGGGCCCGATTCTTCGGCGAGTAACTAGCCACTCTTACTCCTACACTCACATGATAAGATTCATCATTCTTGGCGAACACAGAGTCGGCTCAAACCTGCTTGTCACGCTGCTTGACAGCCACCCAGATTGCCGCACCAGACCCGAAATACTAAACAACATCTACCCACTCAGCCGATACAAAAAACTATTGCGTCGCAGGTTGCCTCTTCTCTACTTCCGCAAGGAAGCTTGGGGCGATGCTCGTGGAAAAAAAGCAGTCGGTACCAAGGTCTTTTATCAGCAGTTCCAATCAAGCCCCTCGGTGATGGGTGCAGTTGGAAAGGATGATTCAATTCACATCATCCATCTCACGCGGGAAAACCTCCTGCGTCAATTCCTTTCCCTCACTATGGCAAAAACCACGAAAAAGTGGTCGCACCTGGAGGGATACGAATGGAAGGGGAAGCTGATTCCAACCGAAGAAAAACCACACTCGCAACCCCAGGAGCCCATTGAACTACCGGTGGAAAAGCTCACCCAGTTTCTGAATCGCAGCATAACTCGCCAGGCGAAGTTCCGCACCCTTTTTACCAAACACCCTACATTGGAAGTCACCTATGAAGAACTGACTGGCCAGCGCGATTCAACCCTCAATCGAATTCAGAATTTCGTAGGCCTTGATTGCAAGCCCCTCTCCTCTCCCTTCCAAAAGCAGATCACTCGCTCTCTCTCCGAGATGATCACCAACTACGCGGAACTCAAAGTCCATTTCCAGGGCACCGAGTGGGACCGATTCTTCGACGAATAGCTAGTAGCCGTACTTATTTTCCCAGCAGGTTTTCAAGTACTTGCGTAGCTCGGCTTCGCGGGGGTTGTCGGCCGGGTCGTAGAATTTCTTTCCGTTTAGGTCATCGGGCAGGTACTCCTGCGGGGCAAAATGACCCGGGTGGTCGTGGCTGTAATCGTAGCCCTTGCCGTGTCCCATCTCCTTATCGAGCCGGGTAACCTGGTTGCGCAGGTGCAGCGGCACCGGCAAATCGCCCGTCTTTTGAACAAGAGCCATGGCCTCGTTGATCGCTTTATAGGCAGCGTTGCTTTTGGGCGAGCTCGCTAGATAGGTAGCCGTCTGCGCCAAGGGAATGCGCGCTTCGGGGTAGCCCAGCACATGGACCGATTGGAAACAAGCCTGGGCCAAGACCAGCGCGGTTGGGTTGGCATTGCCGATATCCTCGGAGGCGAGGATAAGCATGCGCCGGGCGATGAATTCAGGTTTTTCGCCGCCTTCCACCATGCGTGCTAGCCAGTAGATTGCTCCGTTCGGGTCGGAGCCACGCATCGATTTGATGAACGCTGATACGATCTGATAATGCTGATCACCCGCCTTGTCGTAGCGCACGGCCCGGGATTGCGCAACCGTGCGCACCGCTTCGTCAGTAATCTCTGCACCATCGGACAGGCTATCACTGACCAGTTCAAGCAGATTATACATCCGCCGTGCATCGCCATCGGACAGCATGAGGAGGGCCTGGGTCTCGTTGAGTTTTTGCTGCTTGGGCGCAAGGATTTCGTCCTCCTTCAAGGCACTACTCGCCAGGTTCAGGAGCACTTCATCGTCCAACGGCTTGAGGACATAGACCTGGCACCGCGACAACAGGGCCGCATTCACTTCAAAGGCCGGATTCTCGGTTGTCGCACCAATAAGGGTCAGAATACCTTTCTCCACCGCCCCGAGCAGCGCATCCTGCTGGGCTTTGCTGAAGCGATGAATCTCGTCGAGGAAGAGCAGCGAGTTGCCTTGACGCTTCGCAGTCTCGATGACCTCGCGGACTTCTTTGACTCCTGCGCTGATCGCGCTTAAGGCATGGAAGTTCGCCCCAACGGCTGCGGCTAGGATGTGAGCCAAGGTCGTCTTCCCCACCCCAGGCGGGCCATACAAAATGATCGAAGGCAAGCGACCTCCCTTGACGGCACGGCGCAAGGCACCCGTTTCCCCGGCCAAATGGGCTTGACCCACGTAGTCATCAAAGGTTTTTGGGCGGCGGCGATCGGCGAGCGGTGCGGACATACGCGAAAGGTAGCCGATCTTCGCACGCGATGCGCGAACGGTGGAAGGGTATGGGCGGTGTAACGGGGGTCATGGTGGTGGCCACCTTCATTCACTCCAGCAATTTTGTGCTGCCCAAACTGCTGATGCCCGAGTTCATGGCGCCCTATGCATTAACCTTCCTTCGGGTCAGTGTCGCGGGGCTGGCCTTTTTGGTGACGGCCTTGCTGATCGGGCCCTCGGGTTGGCGATGGATCAAACGGTCAGATTGGCCGCGGGTGATCGGGTGCGTGTTGTTTGGCGGTTCGTTGAACTTGCTGCTCTATTACAAAGGCCTCTCGGAAAGCGGACCGATCAATGCCGCGCTGCTGATGGCGACTACCCCCCTATTTGTTCTTTTGATCGCCGTACTCTCCAAGGCCGAACGGTTCACCTTCGGAAAGGCAGCGGGCATTGCGATTGGCTTCGCCGGGGCGACGATGCTCCTTTTGGTCAATGCCGGCGGCGTGCACTTGACCGTTTCACTGGGCGACTTGCTGATTCTGCTCAGCGCGATGGGCTATGGCTTCTTTTTGGTTTGGGTCAAGCCCTTATTGGTCACCTACCCCACCGTACCACTCTATACCCAATTGATGTTGGCCGCCGCGCTGGTCTGTTTGCCCTTCAGCTTTACCGCCCTAACCGAAGCCCATTGGCCTGATATGGGCTGGCTCGAATGGGCCCTACTTGGTTTCATTTGTTTGGTGGTCACCTATCTGGTCTTCCGTATGAACGCCTGGGCCCTGCGCAAAGCGGAAGCCACCCGCATCGGGGCGTTCATTTTCTTACAGCCGCTGTTCGCTACGCTGATTTCCCTTTCGGTCGGCATGCAGCAACCCCAGTGGATTCACCTGCCTTGTGCCCTGCTCATCCTCGGCGGGGTGCTGATCGTCCAGCGCGCCCGGGCGCAGTAGGCGAATCGCCGACAGTTGTGGGCGGAAATTGTTCGCTTTCTGGGGTTTGCTTCGTACTTTCATTTCTTCCCCAAGAAATTCAGAACCTTCCCCAATTCCAGCCATGAGCACGACGTTGAGTCAAATCGCCCCGGGTGTCGCCACCGGTGATGCCGTCTCGGACATCTTCGCCCTCGCGAAAGCCAATAAATTCGCCCTGCCCGCCGTCAACTGCGTGGGCACCAACTCGGTCAACGCCGTGATGGAGACCGCCGCCGAGCTCAACTCGCCGGTCATCATCCAGTTCTCGAACGGTGGTGGCATCTTCTACGCGGGCAAAGGCTTGAAAAACGAAAACCAGAAAGCGGCCATCCTTGGCTCGGTCTCTGGCGCGATGCACGTTCACCGCCTGGCGGAAGCCTACGGCGCGACGGTCATTCTGCACACCGATCACTGCGCGAAAAAATTGCTGCCTTGGATCGATGGTATGCTCACCGAAGCGGAAAAGATGTACGCCTCGACTGGCAAGCCGCTTTTCTCTTCGCACATGATCGATCTCTCCGAGGAGTCACTCGAAGAGAACATCGAGACGTGTAAGAAGTACCTCGAGCGCATGTCGAAAATGGGCATGACCCTGGAAATCGAACTCGGCGTGACTGGTGGCGAGGAAGACGGCGTCGACAACTCGGACATCGATAGCTCGAAACTCTACACCCAGCCTTCGGAAGTGGCCTACGCCTACGAAGAGCTTTCGAAAGTCTCGGATCGGTTCACCATCGCGGCGGCCTTCGGTAACGTGCACGGTGTCTACAAGCCAGGTAACGTCAAGTTGACCCCGAAAATCTTGGACAACTCGCAGCAGTACGTGCAGGAGAAATACGGCACAGGTCCTCAGCCCATCAACTTCGTCTTCCACGGCGGTTCGGGTTCGACTGTCGAGGAGATTCGCGAGGCCATCGGCTACGGTGCCATCAAGATGAACATCGACACTGACCTACAGTGGGCGACTTGGGAAGGCATCCTGAACTACTACAAGGACAAGGAAGGCTACCTTCAGACGCAGCTTGGCAACCCAGAAGGTCCCGGCGAGCCGAACAAGAAGTACTACGACCCACGCGTATGGTTGCGCAAGGGCGAGGACACCTTCAAAGCGCGTCTCAAGAAGGCGTTCGAAGATTTGAACAACGTGGGCACACTCGGCTAGTCCGATCCACTCCTCAAACGAAAAACCCGCTCGTCGAGCGGGTTTTTTTATGTACTAACCCCAACTGACGGGGACCTAGAGCTTCACCACCCTGAGCCACTCTTGCTGGCCACTCGCGCTGGTGATGCGCACCTGGTAGACACCCGTGCCGAGCGTTTGACCGAAGCGGCCTTCGCCGCTGAGCAGTGTAGCCACCTCCAAACGTCGTCCGCCGAGGTCAAACACTTCTACGGTCAGATCCATTCCACCGGACCCGGCGACTTCAAAGCCATTGGCCGAGGGGTTGGGGTACGCAATCAACGACTCGGCCAATTCCCAATAGAGCGTACGAATCACGCTATACGTTGTGTCGTTGTCATAATCAACTTGCGCGAGGCGATAGTAGCTGCGCCCCTCCAAGGGTTGCCCATCCACAAACTCATACTGGTTGAGACCTGATCCGCCTTGGCCGATCACAAAACCAATGGCTTCGAAAGGCCCCTCTTGAGTCAAGCTGCGCTGAACCTCGAATCCCTCATTGTCGATCTCTTCGGTCGTCACCCAAAGCAAGCGAGCCCTCCCGTCATCCGGAATCACCGAAAACGAAACCCATTCGACGGGCAAGGGGTTGCCTGTAAAATTGATGTTATCAAGTCGGACCGAAGTGCCTGAAGTAGAACTGACCTCATCGTGAAGCAAGGCCGACTTGCCTGCAAACGAAATCAGACGTACCTGGCCAACGTAAGCATCCAGGTTGATGGTCTCGGTATGATACGCAACGTCTGCACCGCTGGGTTGCAAGAAGGTGCCGACCACCTCTGCCCCATCGATTTCCAAATGAAAGGCGGAAAGGTCGTTGACCAAATAGCGCTGCACCCGCACATCATAACTGACAGTGAGGTCTGAAAGGTTGGTCGCATCGACGCAGTAGCCCAGAGCCGTTCGAAACGTTTCGTTCCATCCGGTGACCATCGCCTCGGCATCCGGATCGGGCCGGTAGTAAAAGGGCCGCGCACTGCCCGAACCATAGTTAATCGACAGCGCGTGTCCTTCCATCATCACACCCATCGAGCCGCCATTAGCTGCGCTGGCATCCAAATAGAGTGCGGCACCCTGTCCTTCCTCGACCAGCGCGATCGCAAGCGGATCGGCTCCTTCAAAATTCTCGCTAAAGGGTAGTTCTGTTGGTTTGATGGCGTTTTGCACCTGGATGGTAATACTTGTCTGTTCAGTCGTCAATCCATCTCCCACCGTCAGTGTGACTGTATAACTACCCGCCGCCCCGTAGGTGTGGGTGGGGTTCTGACTACTCGATCCGCTCGCATCACCAAAGTCCCAAGTCCAGGATGTCGCGCCGCCCTGGCTTAGGTCATAGAATTGCGTTGTGGTTGTCGTGTTGCAGGACAGCTCGGTTTCAGTTGTGAAATGTGCGGCAAGGCCAGCACTTGGACAGACGAGCTTCGTACGGTCTGGGTGCGTGGTTGCCGTCGTGTACATCATGTCCATCTGATCCACCGAGAAACGACTCCGGCAGTAATAGCTCGAAGAATAGGACATGATGTTAAACACATCGGGATCGTAAGGGTCCGTGTTGGCATCCGTCGCAGTCCCCGTGTAGAGGCAGCCATAGACATCCACGTTGCCCGAAAGGTTTGGGTCAGCGGGTGTGTCACAGAACCCATCTCCAGCCACCAAACAGTTGCTGCCATTGACCAACTCATCGCCATCATTATGGGTATGGGGTAGATAAAACGCATGACCCATCTCATGTTCCAGCGTATTACCATACACAGTACAGGCACTGTCCATGAGAACGATGTCGTTGGCCGAGGAACCGTCCGGATAGTAGGCATACCCACAAGCCCCAATCAGGTCAGGGGTGAAATAGACATTCAGGGTGTTGGTCGTGTAATGATTTGCACGAATGAACGTGTCGTCGCTGTCGGGCGCATCGTTGTCGAAGCTCGCCAGGTCATCTGAGTTGATGTGTTGAATGGCACCACAGAGATAGAAGTAGAGCTTGACCTGGTGGTAGTTGTCATTCAGCCGTGCCATCGCCGCATTGACTTGCGCCTCGCTCATGCCACCCGAACCATCGGACTGATGAATGATATAGACAGTCAGTGGTACCAGAGCAAACACATCGCTCGACGCAGTGCGCAAGCCTGCAGTGTTGCGCATGGCGCGCCGCTGATTAAACTGATGGAAGGCCTCTTCCTGTCCGGGTAAAAATTCAGTCCCACAAACAGCTTGCGAAAACAAACTTGAGGCGGAGGAAACGAAAAGTAGAGCGAGAAGAAGAGGGCGCATGCCTGGTAGAGAGGGGCCACTTAAAGTACGGCATCCCATTCGGTGAGGTTGTGAAAAATTCCGAAAACTGAGGGTTCTTCGGCTATAATAACTCGTTCGCCAAATTCGCCAGCTCCGAACGCTCGCCTTTTTCCAGCGTCACGTGAGCATGGATCTCATGGCCGTGAATGCGGTCGATCAGGTACGACAGACCGTTCGACTGGGCATCCAAGTAGGGTGTGTCAATCTGGTTAACATCACCAGTAAAGATGATTTTGGTGTTCTCACCCGCACGGGTAATGATCGTCTTCACCTCGTGGGGCGTTAAGTTCTGGGCCTCGTCCACAATGAAAATGATGTTCGAGAGGCTCCGACCACGGATGTAGGCCAATGGCTGGATGACCAGCTTCTCTTGGTCGACCATCTCGGTGATCTTCTTGTATTCGCGGTCGGTCTCTGAGAATTGGCTTTGGATCATCTTGAGGTTATCCCACAGGGGCTCCATATAAGGGTTCAGCTTCGACTTCACGTCGCCGGGCAGGTAGCCAATGTCCTTGTTCGAAAGCGGAACAATGGGACGCGCCAGGTAGATCTGGCGGTAGTCGCGCTTCTGTTCCATCGAACCCGAAAGGGCCAATAAGGTCTTACCCGTTCCGGCCACGCCATTGATGGTCACCAGCTTGATGTGCGGCGCAGTGATCGCATGCAGGGCAAAAACCTGTTCGGCGTTGCGCGGCTTGATGCCATAGGCGGGCGACTTCTCGACCCGCTCGATCATCTCGGTGGTCGGGTTGTAGACCGACAGTACCGAAGCGCGCGGGTTCTTGAGAATGAAGTAGTGGTTGGGCTCCGGCTTCTCGGAAAGCACTTCCGACCAGGCGGCACCGCCCTCATTGTAGATCTTGTCAATCAAGTCCTTGTCGACGTTCTCGACCGTAGTGCGGCCCAGGTAGAGTTCGTCCAGGTTCTGGACCTTGCCCGCCTCGAAATCCTCGGCACTGACCTCCAGGCTTTTCGCCTTGATGCGCAGGTTCACATCCTTGGTCACCAAGGTCACCTTACGATCGGGGAACTCCTTTTTGGCCTTCAGCGCAACATTCAAGATGCGGTGGTCGGCTTTGTTTTGGCCAAAGACTTGGCAGGCGTCCGGCTCGGATTTTTCGTTCATCTCGACTCGCAGGCGGCCTGATGATTTCCCGTTGATCTGAACCCAGTCGGACAGCGTCCCCCCCTCCGATAGCTCGTCGAGCTTGCGGGTGAATTGGCGCGCCTCATAGTTGATCGACTCGTTCCCCTTCTTGAACGTGTCGAGCTCCTCGAGCACCGAAATGGGAATCAAAATGTCGTTCTCCTCGAAATGGTGAATGGCACTGGAATCGTGCAGGATCACCGAAGTGTCGAGAACGAAAATTTTCGGCTGGCTTTTCTTGGCCATGGGGACGCGTTGAAGGCGAGGGAAAAGAGAAATAAGAACGAGCGCGCGGCTTCGCCGCGCGCTCGTTCAAAGATAATACTACCTATAGGTGGACGCACTCGCCGTAGGCATCGGCGGCGGCTTCCATCAGGGCGTCCGAGAAGGTCGGGTGCGGGTGATTCGAGGTAATGATCTGGTGCGCGGTGGTCTCCAGGTTACGAG
>CAYGKP010000078.1:0-10771 GCA_964350605.1 uncultured Cytophagales bacterium | reverse complement strand
CGCCGCCGGGGGTCTACACCTATCGCATCGACGCCACCGACCAAAGTGGCTTCAACTTCATCGAACAAGGTACTTTCACCCTGCTTCGCAAGTAGCGCGCCGGGCGAAATTCAGTAGTTTGCGGTCCAGATGGATGTGCAGAATCTTTTCGGCCAGATGCAGCAGTTGCAGGCCAAGTTGCGCGAAGCCCAAGCGGGCCTTGACGCGGTAACGGCCAGTGCTGAATCAGGTGCGGGCATGGTGAAGGCCACAGTCAATGGCCGCCGGTTGGTGGTGGAACTGGAGATCGACCCTTCGCTACTCAATAAGGAAGACCAGGAAATGCTTCAAGACCTGGTAATCGCCGCGGTCAACAAAGCCACCGGGGCCGCTGAGGCCGCTGCTGCCGAGCACATGAAAACCGCCACTGCGGGCCTGATGCCCCCCATCCCGGGGCTCGACCTCTCGAAGTTCGTTTAGGCGTGGCCTCCATCGCGGTCGTCATTCTCAACTGGAACGGGCGAAGCTTGCTCGAACGCTTCCTGCCCAGCGTCATCGCGCACAGCGAAGGGGCCAAGATCGTAGTGGCCGACAACGGCTCAAGCGATGATTCCCTTGACTGGTTAAAGACAAATTATCCACAGGTCCAAACCTTGGCCTTCCCCGAGAACCTGGGCTTCTGCGGCGGCTACAACCGGGCCATCGCCGAAGTAGCGGCTGACACCGTTGTCTTGTTGAACTCCGATGTGGAAGTCACAGAAGGCTGGCTGAAGGCCCCGATGAAGTGGCTGGCCGAGGACCCGAAACTCGCGGCCCTTCAACCCAAGATTCGGTCGGCCTCGTTCCCTGAATACTTTGAATACGCCGGCGCGGCGGGTGGCTTCCTCGACATGCTGGGCTATCCCTTTTGTCGGGGACGAATGTTCTTCACCGCCGAGGTGGACGAAGGGCAATACGACGATGCCTGCGAAGTGCTCTGGGCCACGGGCGCCTGTCTGTTCATCCGCCGGGAGTTGTTTTTGAAAAGCGGGGGTCTGGACGAGCGTTTTTTTGCGCACATGGAGGAAATCGACCTCTGTTGGCGGCTCAAGAACGCCGGTTGGAAAATTGGCTACACGCCCGAGAGCACGGTGTTTCACCTGGGTGGCGGAACACTCCCAAAGAGCAATCCACGCAAGACTTACTACAACTTCCGCAACGGCCTGGCGATGATGATCAAAAACCTGCCGCTATTCCGGTTGCTGATCGTGCTTTGGGTGCGCTTTCACCTCGATATGCTGGCCGCCCTGCAATTCTTTTTCAGCGGATTTCGGAAAGATGCCCGCGAAGTGCTCCGTGCCTACTGGCACATTTACAGTCGACT
This sequence comes from uncultured Cytophagales bacterium, assembly GCA_964350605.1. Classification (GTDB taxonomy): domain Bacteria; phylum Bacteroidota; class Bacteroidia; order Cytophagales; family JAAEPT01; genus CAYGKP01. The sequence continues at coordinate 9,429 of CAYGKP010000078.1, read as the reverse complement.
GGGTCGTTGGTCAAAGGCCAGAAGCGCCGTGCGGGAATTCGCCAAACCAAGACGACATCCGCAAATTCTGCGCACCTCGATCGTGTGGAACTACTACTTGAGGAAACGAAAAAGCTACCGGGCCATTTTTGGGCCTAAGGCGGGGAGCTGACCTACAACTCGAAGAACACGCTTCGGCGGCGACGGAAATGCTTGCGCAGATCGCGCAGAAAGGCCAAACCGAGGTAGACGAATATCGGCGAACCGAACGTCAAAAAGGTTGCGTAAATAAAAAATACGCGAATGCTGCTGGTCGCAATGCCCCATCGGTCGCCCCAATAGGCGCAGACACCAAAGGCTCGGAATTCGAAAAAAGAACGCAGTTGTTTCACGAGTAGTCAGGGCTTGGCGAAGGGGTTGCTTGTAGTCCAGAGAGCAACAGTTGTACCAAGCCAATGGGAAGATACGAAAATGACCCAATAGCACGCTAGGGGTAGTAGTAAAAAAGGACGAGTCGCTTTTTGCTTTCCACCTATGGCTATCTACCTTTAGAGCCAAACCGAAAAGGTGTTTGACGCTAACCTAACCGCCTAACCGATGAAACTGAAGTACACTAGCCCCTTTGCCCTTTTGGCTCTGGTGGCACTCTCAGGATGTAGCCTGAGCCAGATGATGAAGATGGCCAAGGAGCAGAACCTGACTGTCGAGCCGAGCCCACTAGAGGTTCATGCCGACACTGTTAAGTTCGACATGACAGCAGCATTGCCTGTCAAGATGCTCAAGAAAAAGACCATCTACACGCTCTACCCCACTTACAAATACAACAACGGACAGAGCACTGTCGAGTTGGAGCCCATTGAATTTAAGGCTTCCGACTACGCAGCGACTCCAGATGCTGAGCCGACCGAAAGCCGTTCGTTCTCGTTCCCTTACGACGGTTCGAATGCTGACCTGATGGCCAACAACGGCACATTGGTCGTCGTTGGAACAGCCCGCAAAGAAGGCTCCGAGAAGTCCAAGTCGACCCCAGAAATGGAAGTCGCCAAAGGCCTGATCATCACTTCAAAGCTGGTGAAATCGCTGGGCATGACTGTCTACGCCCCTGCTGGATACGACCAAGATCCTGAGTACGAGCAACTCGAGGTTCCTTTCTACTTCGAGAAAAACTCGGCTGTTCTTCGCCCAACCCAGGTACGCAGTGCTAACGGAAAAGTGCTTGACCAGTTCATCGCCTCGAAAATCGCCACCAAAACGGTGACGTTCACAGGTACTCACTCACCTGAAGGTTCGGAGTCGATCAACTCGAAACTGTCTGAAGATCGTGCGAAAGCGGTTGAGAAGTTCTACTTCTCGAAAATGAAGCAGTACGACTACAAAGGAAAAGCCGACTCGATCAAGTTCGAGAACAAAACCATCTTCCAAGACTGGACTGGTTTGAAGTCGATTGTTGATACCACCTCGCTGCTCACCCCGGAGCAAAAGAGCGAAGTAATGGGTGTGATCAACGGTTCGGGCAGCTTCATGGAGAAGGAAATGAGCTTGCAACAGCTTCCTTACTACCAGAAGGTATTGATGAACAAAATCTACCCTGAACTCCGCAAGACGAAAACTTCGGTCCTCAAGCTCATCGACAAAAAATCGGATGCTGAGATCAACGTTCTGGCCATGGGCATCATCGCTGACACTGTGTCGGCCGATACACTGACCCACGGCGAATTGCTCTACGCTGCGACTTTGACTCCGATCCTCGAGGAAAAAGAAAAGATCTACGAAGCGGCTGTGAAGATTCACGGCAGCTGGGAGGCTTACAACAACTTGGGTGCTGTTTACATGCAGCAAGCTGCCAAGGAGTGGATGTCTGGCAACATGACCAAAGCCAAATCGTTGCTCGAGAAGTCGAAGGCTCAATTCGAGCTCTCGCTGAACAAAGGCGACAACGCCTACGCGAAGAACAACATGGGTAACTACCTGCTGTGGAGCGAGAAGCCTTACGAGGCCTATATTGCCTACACCGAGGCAAGTGGCATGGCCAGCGGAGAGCTGTCTGAGAAAGTCAACGTTGGTAAAGGCTCTTCGGAGATCTTCCTTGCCAAATACGACGATGCGATCAATAGCTTGAAAGCTAGCAGCTTGGACGAAGACTACGTTCTTTTCAACCTAGCGCTTGCTCAACTCCTCTCGAAAGACTTCGAAGCCGCTCGTAACAACTTCGAGAAAGCCATTGAGAAGGATCAAGAGGATGCCATGAGCTTCTACGGCCTGGCTGTCACCTACGCTCGCCTCGGCAACGTAGAGATGCTCGCCTCGAACCTCTCGAAAGCTGTTAAGCTTGATTCGAAACTGAAAGAGTACGCGCTCAAGGACCTCGAGTTCATGAAATTCGCGCAAAGCTCGGCGTTCACCAACGCATTGAAATAGGCGGTTAAGCGTCAAAACAAACGGCGGCCTCCGCCGGTTTAAAAGGGCCTCCCAGGATTGGGAGGCCCTTTTCTTTTGCCCCTGTTCGAAAGGCCCTAAATGGGGTTTTTTGCTACCTTCGTACCCGCTAGTTTTCCCTACGAAAGACTGTTCGATGAGAGAGATTCAATTCCGCGAAGCCCTTCGCGAAGCCATGAATGAAGAGATGCGCCGCGACGCGAGCGTATTCCTGATGGGTGAAGAAGTCGCCGAATACAACGGTGCCTACAAAGTGAGTCTGGGTATGCTCGACGAGTTTGGGCCCGAGCGTGTCATCGACACCCCCATCGCCGAGCTTGGTTTCGGCGGCATCGGCATCGGTGCTTCGATGAACGGCCTGCGCCCCATCGTGGAGTTCATGACCTTTAACTTCTCCCTGGTGGCCATCGACCAAATCATCAACGGCGCGGCCAAGATGATGTCCATGTCCGGCGGTCAGTACTCCTGCCCCATCGTCTTCCGCGGCCCAACGGGGAACGCCGGAATGCTGTCCTCTCAGCACTCACAGAACTTCGAGAACTGGTACGCCAACACCCCCGGCCTAAAGGTCGTGGTACCCGCCGATCCTTACGATGCGAAAGGTCTACTCAAAACCGCCATCCGCGACAACGACCCGGTGATCTTCATGGAGTCGGAGCTGATGTACGGCGACAAGGGCCCTGTTCCCGAAGAGGAATACCTCTTGGAGATCGGCAAAGCACATGTCGTACAAGAGGGTACAGACATCACTCTTGTCTCTTACGGCAAGATGTTGAAGGTGGCCCAAGAAGCCGCCAACGAAATGGCCAAAGAAGGTGTTTCGGTCGAGTTGATCAACCTTCGTTCGGTGCGTCCGATTGACTTCGCCACGCTGGTCGAGTCGGTGAAGAAAACCAACCGCTTGGTCATGGTCGAAGAAACCTGGCCACTGGCGAGCATTTCCTCCGAGATTGCCTACCACATTCAGCAGTACGCCTTCGACTACCTGGATGCACCCGTCGGTCGCGTGACCAACTTGGACCTACCTCTTCCCTACGCACCCACCTTGATCGAAGCGATCCTGCCGAACACTCAGCGCGCCATCGAAGCAATGAAACGTGCGTTGTACGTGACTGTCTAACCACGGAGATTACCCCTCATGAAAAAGGCGACCAGTGGTCGCCTTTTTTGATTTAGAAAGGTCGTAAAACTACTAGTCCACGTTGTCGTGCAGGAAGCGGTTATCGCTGAGCAGGTCGCCCTTTTCACCCAAATGATAACGCGATACATCAGCATCCTTATCCGGGGCATCCTTTAGGTCCACACCACGTCGCTTGTATGCGGGCACTTCCAGACGCTCCTTAAATTCATCAGGCGCCATGTTCTGGAAGCTGTTGAGGCCCTTGATGCGACGCAGGCGCTCTTTAGACTGCTCAAGTAGCAAACGCTTGCGGCGTTCAAACTCGTCGTCTGCTCGGGCGGCTGGAGCCACAGGTGCAGGGCGTTCCTCAGGCCGCTGATCCAACTCGTAGATCACAGGTTGAGGCTTGGTTTGTGCAGCGTCTGGTTTGGTCTCCTCACGGGAGGCCGGGCCAGGCACTGTCTGTTCCCTTGCCTCGTAAATGACTGGGCTTGGGACTTCAGCCTTTGGCTCTTCAGTAAGTGGCTGTTCGGAATCCAGGTCGTAGACCGTCCGACGCTCGTAGGCCGAGCGAACAGCACTCTCCTCGAAGCCAGTGGCGATGATGGTGACGCGAAGGCCGTCCCCCAACGTGGGGTCAAGGCCTTGGCCAAAGATCATCTCGAACTGGTCGCCCGCCTCCTGGTGGACGTAGTCAGTGATCTCAGTCAATTCGTCCATGGTCATCTCGGCATCCGGACCATAGGTCATCGAAAGTAAGACCTTGCGCGCGCCGGCGATGTCGGTACTGTTCAGAAGCGGCGAACGAAGCGCGTCAGCAACGGCCGTCAACGCGCGATCCTCGCCACTGGCGATGGCCGAACCCATGACCGCCGGACCGGAGCCCTTCATGACAGTCTTAACATCCTCGAAGTCCACGTTGATATCCGAGGTCACGGTGATGATCTCCGCGATCGAGCGGGCCGCCGTGGAAAGCACCCCATCGGCATGCGAGAATGCCTCGCGCACCGATTGATTTCCGTAGATCTCGCGTAGGCGGTCGTTCATGATGACCAGGACCGTATCGCAGTTTTCTTTCAACTCCGCAATCCCCTGGTCCGCCGCTTGGCGTTTCTTGGGGCCTTCGAAAGCGAAGGGCGCGGTCACGATGCCAACCGTCAGGATGTCCAACTCCTTGGCGATGCGGGCAATCACGGGCGCAGCGCCCGTTCCCGTTCCCCCACCCATACCGGCGGTCACAAAGACCATCTTGGTGTTCTCGGAAAGCAACTCTCGGATGTCCGACTTACTCTCCAGCGCGGCTTGCCGGCCCACCTCAGGGTTGGCACCCGCACCGAGTCCCTCGGTCAGATTGGCCCCCAATTGGAGTTTGTTAGTCACCGCGCTGCTCTTCAGTGCCTGAGCATCGGTGTTGCACACCACGAACTCTACGTCCTTGATGCCACGGGTGAACATGTGGCTAACCGCATTGCTGCCGCCGCCGCCCACGCCGAGCACCTTGATGATCGAGCGCTCGTGGGTGGGTAGTTCGAAACGATAGGCGTTCTCTTCCATAATCTTGGGGTTAATAATCGGACTTACCCGAAACGTCGTCAATGAGGAATCCACGCGTGCGGTCAATGACCTCGCGGAAAAAGCTTTTACTGGCATCCTTGCGGAGCACCTTGTTACCTGTTTTCGAGGTACCGAATTCTTGGTAGCGGTTCTCTCGGTCGTCCAAGGCGCGGAACCCGGCAAGCACCAAGCCCACACCCGTGGCGTACATGGGTGACTTGACCTGTTCGGCCTTACTCTTGCCCAGGTGTTCATTGGGATAGCCGATGCGCGTCTCCATGCCCGTCTGAAACTCGAAAAGTTGCTGGATGTCTTGAAGCATCGAACCGCCTCCGGTCACCACGATGCCACCCGCCAGTTTGTCCTTGTACCCAGAGCAAACGATCTCGGCATAGACCAGCTCGATGATCTCCTCCATCCGGGCCCGGATGATTTGGCTGAGGTTGTGGATCGAAATTTCTTTGGGGGGGCGGTTGCGCAGGCCAGGGATCGAAATGATCTCCGAAGTCTCGCCGTTGCGCTCCTCGTACATCGCTCGGCCGAAGCGTTCCTTGAGTTGCTCGGCTTGCTGTTGAAGGACCATGCAGCCCTCCTTGATATCTTGGGTTACGATGTTGCCACCGAACGGAATGACCGCCGTGTGGCGGATGATCCCGTTATGGAAGACCGCCACGTCCGTGGTACCACCCCCGATGTCAACCAGGACGACGCCTGCCTCCTTCTCCTCCTCGCTGAGGGTGGAGAGGCTCGAAGCGATGGGCTCGAGAATCAGGTTGAGGATGCGCAGCTCGTCCCCGCTGGTAGTGACCGCGCGCTTCACGCACTTGTTGATGTTCTTGATCGCGCGGCTGTGCGCGGTGATCACATGGAAGTCCGCTTCCAGGCGACGACCCGACATGCCCACTGGATCGGAAATGCCTGCCTCGAAGTCAACCGTATAGTCCTGAGGCATCACGTGAATGATGTCGTTCCCCGGAGGGGTCACGATTTTATACATGTCGGCGCGCAGGCGGCCCAAGTCTTCGACTGCGACCTCGCCGTCCTCGTTCTCCAAAGTCAGCACGCCGTGGTGCTTGCTCGAACGTATGTGTTGGCCGGCAATGCCGACGATCACCTCGCCGATGTTGATGCCAGCGGTTTCCTCCGCCTCGGTCAATGCGCGGGTAATGGCCGCAACAGTGCGCTCGATGTTGGTGACCTCGCCACGGATCACCCCGTCTGAGACGGCTTTGCCCATCCCCAGGATTTCGAGCTTTCCGTACTCATTTTTTCGCCCCACAATGGCGGCGATTTTGGTGGTTCCGATGTCGAGTCCGACTACGATTTTTTCGTTTTCCATACTTATTGACAAACGATTTGATGTTCATAAGCCACGCTCACCCGATGGTGTGCAGCCCACCCGCGCTGCGGGACGATTCGATGCAGGTACTCCCGAAGGCGTACCAATTTTCCTTCCCATTTCCCTGGCTCGCCCAGGTGGTAGATTTGCTGTCCGACCAGCGGAAAGAGCAGCACGCTGCCGTCTTTCTCTACGTCCAACTGGCCGGTGAAAGCCCGAAGGAAGGGGTCCGCGTCGAGCTGGCGCAGCAAGTCAAAGAAGCTGCTGTCGGCCACAGTCCAGTTCTCTGGATCTCGAAAGTAGGTGGCCTTGGCCGAAGCTTGATCGGTTAAGACCGGAACGCGGGCCGTGTGCTTTTCCGAGAGGGGGAGGCGTTGCCCGCGACTACCGAGATAAAAAGCGGTACCGCGCTGGTGGATTCGAACAATGGGTCGGCATTCGCGCACCTGCACATGGAGTGTGCCATCCAAGTCAACATTAACCTGACAGCTTTCTACGAAAATATCCTCTGCCATCCGCTTTTCGAGGGCATCCAGGTCAATGTGAATAAGTTTCTCTCCCACAACGGTTTCTGCACCACGATCGGTCAGGATATCCAGGAGGTGTTCATCGCGCAGAAATCGGTCCTCCACCGTCTCATCGCTCACAAACCGAATGCCTTGCACGCGCTGTTCAGCCCGGCTTGATTCCACAAAACCGACCGCCAAGCCCACCACCGCGACGGCAAGTATAACCTTCGTAAGCCTGCGTTGGTACCATTTCTTGCTCGTTTCCATACCTAGGCAGTCTGGCCCTCCAGGGCGGTTTTGAGTGGCTGGACCAGCGCGTCAATGTCGCCCGCGCCGACGGTCAACAGTACGTCGGGCTTTAGTTCTTGAACGCGCGCGATCAGGTCTTGCTTGGTCACGAGCTCTTTGTGCTTGGCTTGTATTTTTTCGAGGAGCACGGCGGAGGTGATGCCTTCGAGGGGCTGTTCACGAGCGGGATAGATGTCGAGCAGCAACACCCGATCGGCCAGCCCGAGGACTTCCGCAAAGCCATCCATGAAGTCGCGGGTCCGCGAGTACAAGTGCGGCTGGAACACCACCGTGATTTCCCGCCAGGGATAGAGCCCCCGCACCGCCTCGATCAGGGCGCGGATTTCGGTGGGGTGGTGTGCATAGTCGTCGATGAACACCAAGTCCTCGCGGGTAATGATTCGCTCGAAACGGCGGTAAATGCCCCGGAACGAGGCCAATCCTTCGGCGATGGCATCAGGCGAAACGCCCAACTGTTCGGCCACCGCAGCGGCGGCACAGGCATTCACGGCGTTGTGGAACCCGGGCATTCCCAATCGAATCCCCGGGACCACAACACCACCTCTATAATCCACCAACACACCAAAATCGTCCGAGCGGTAATTCGCCATCTGGCGATCCCCGCTATCCAGGCCATAGCTCAGGTGCAAGAGTCCTGGCAATTCAATCGGTTTCGTGCTCGCCTCGGCGCGCAGTAGCGTACTGCCTTCGGGCAGCAAGGCCGCAAAACGGTAATAGCAATCTTCCAGCTCCTGGGCATCCTCGTAGATGTCCAAGTGGTCGGCATCCATCGAGGTGATGACCGCCAGGTTGGGTTGCAGGCGCAGGAACGAGCGGTCGAATTCATCAGCCTCGACCACCAGGATCGTCTCCCCCTCACCTTCTTGCGAGAGGTAGTTGGTCTGGTAATTCGCGGGCAAGCCACCCAGCAGCGCGATGCACGATTTACCGCCTTGCATCAGTAGGTGTGCGACCAATGAGCTGGTCGTCGTCTTGCCATGCGTTCCCGCAACCGCCACCGTGAAGTACTCCTCACTGATCCAACCGAGGACCTGCGAGCGCTTTTGCACCTCGAAATCTTCGCTGCGGAACCACGCGAGTTCGCGGTGATCGCGGGGAATGGCAGGGGTGTAAACGACCAGGGTTTCTGGATTCTTAAAGTCTTCGGGGATGAAGTCCACACTGTCCTCGAAGTGGATCAGCATGCCCTCTTTTTCCAACTGCTCGGTGAGTGGCGTGCGCGTGCGGTCGTACCCGGCCACCTGTGCGCCTTGCTGGCGGAACCAACGCGCCAGTGCACTCATTCCGATGCCCCCGATGCCGAGGAAATACACGCGATCTCGTTCCAGCGGATTCATCGTTTCACTAGGGCTAAAACTTCGCAGGCGATGTGCTGGGCGGCATTCGGCCGACCCATTTCCAGGGCGTTGAGTGCCAATTTCTCTCGGCTGATCTGGTCCTTCATCAAGGCAAGGACTTCGTCGATCAAGGTGTCGCGGGCCGCTGCATCGGTGACCATGCGGGCGGCATTCTTGCCCACCAGCGATTGCGCGTTTTTGGTTTGGTGATCCTCGGCCACATTAGGCGAAGGCACCAGAATCGAGGGCAACCCGACCACACACAGCTCGGCGAGACTCAGCGCACCTGCTCGGGACACCACCAGATCGGCGACGGCGTAGGCCATCTCCATCTCATAGATGAACGCATGCGCCTGAACCGCTGGGCCCCTGCCAATCGTGTTTTTCTGCGCCGTTTCGGCGTAGCCTTTCCCTGTCTGCCAGAGGATTTGCAACCCAGCTTGTTGGAGGCGATCCAGCCCCGCGTCGATGCTTTCATTGATGGTCCGCGCCCCGAGACTGCCGCCGATGATCAGGAGCACGGGCTTGTCCGCACTCAAGTTGAAATGCTTCAGTCCCTCGGCCTTCCGCGCTTTCGCGCCCAGAATGTCCTGGCGAACGGGGTTGCCCGTCATCACCAATTTCTCGGCGGGGAAGTACGTTTCCATGCCTTCATGGGCCACACAAATCTTCTGCACCCGCTTGGCGAGTAAGCGATTGGTCAAGCCCGCAAAGGCATTCTGCTCCTGAATCAAGCAAGCGACCCCCTTCTTCGAGGCCTTGCGAAGGAGCGGTCCGCTGGCATAGCCGCCCACGCCCACCGCTGCATCCGGCTGAAAGTCTTTTACGATTTTACCTGCCAACCGT
>CAYGKP010000077.1:4311-10775 GCA_964350605.1 uncultured Cytophagales bacterium | reverse complement strand
ATGAAGTTGTAGCGCTTCTCCCACGCCCGCAAGGTGTGCGCCTTGATGCCCGAAAGCCGTTCAAGGTCGGCAATCGCATACTGCTCGTCGGGAGGAGAGGGGCTTGGTTTCATGAGTTTGCTGTTGCCCGTTGGGCCCGGCGAAGGTCAGGGTTGTTGTGCGGTTTTCTTCAACCAAACCTGAATCCCCACCAAAAATGCGCCGTGACTGTAGTCATGAACCAACCACTCCGCCTCGACATAGGGCTGGATCGCGCCGGGCTTCCACTTCAGGTTCAAGCCCAACAAGGGCCCCAGGTGGCTCGTTTTTTCCTCGACTTGGTTGTTCAAGTCAACCAATGTTACGCGCCGCCGCGCGAATTGCAGGCCGATCATCGGCGCCAGTTCCCAGGACTCGCCCAGGTTGAAAGGTCGTCGCCCAGTCACATGGAAAGTCGAGAGCCGTTCGCGCCGCCCCACGCCGTCCTCGCTTGGCTTCTTAATGTCGAAAGTCGCCAGGTAGCCGAAGGTCCAGGCCCAGGTGGGTTTGTGGCTGGCCACGAGGCGCAAATGAAAGCCGCCGCCCTCGATACGGGTGAGGTAGTTGGCCCCGCCCTCGAAGGCCAACCCTTGGGCCAAACCTGGCCGAGTAGGTAGCATCCAGGCAAGAACGAGCAGTACCCAAACGAGCGAGTGGCGGCGGGGGCCGGGGATTCTCCTATCTTCGCCCCCCGAGATGGACCGCTGTTCTGTACGCATCATTCGTTTTTTGTTGCTCTGTGGGCTGATGGGTGCTGCATGGGCTGCACAGGCCCAAACCGAGCAGGAGATTTTGGAGTCGAAGCTCAATTACTGTCGGTACGAAAACGAGCAACTGGAAAGTAAGGTAGGCTCACTCTCGCACCTAAACAGCTTGCAGATGGCCGAGATTCTGCGCCTCAAGCACCAATATAACTCCCTTGATCGCGAGATCAACGCCTTGGAGGTTCAGGTCATTCGAATGAAGGGGGCGGCGGGCGATCTGTTATCGCTGGCCACTCAACTAGAAAAGGAGAAAGAGCCAGAGGCAGCCATCCGCGTCTGCCGGACGATTGTCAAGGTCTACCCCGGCACGTTGGAAGCAGAAAGCGCCGCCGAGCGCATCGCGGCCTACGAGCAAGGCGGAAAGCGCCGCTAGCGGGCGGGCTCCAGGCCCAACTCTTTCAGAATCCAGTTAGGCACTGTGCGCCCGTTGCGGGTCGCTGCGTCCAAATGTTCGCGCGCCGCGTCGTTCTCGCCATCCAGGTAATGGGCCATGCCTTTCAACAAGTGGGCATCGAAGAGAAAGGGGCTGTCCTCGGCCTTATAGATGTCGATGGCTTTTTGGGCTTGGGTTTTCGCCTCGCCGTAGCGGTCGAGCGCGAGTAAGGCTTCTGCCGCGCCGTAATAGCCTTCCGCATCCTTAGGGGCCAGGGCTTGAAGCTCTTGGTACTCGCTGAGTGACGATTCGAGTTTTCCTTGTTGGAAATGGATCAGGGCCAAGTTTTGGCGGGCTGCTGTACCCTTCGGGTCGAGTTTGATGGACCAGTTGGTGTAAAACTCCGCCGAATCGAGTTTTCCTTTCTCCAGAAACGCCAGCCCCAGGTTGTCGTAGGCATCCACGAATCCTGGGTCGGCCAAAGTAGCAGCGCGGAACGACTTGGCGGCTTGGCCGTATTTGCCCGCGTCGAAGGCTTGTTGACCTTCATTGAAGTGGGCCATGGCCTCCTTATTCTTCGAAGCTTTGGTTTGAATGGTTTCAACTTTTTGGGCTTGCAACGAGAGAGTTAGCAAGGCCAAGGGAAGCAAGAGGAAAAGACGGGCAAGCATCAGTGGGAAGCGTTGGCGGAAAAACAGAGTGATTGGTCTTGCGACCGAAAAGGAGTAGGCTGGTCAGGAGTGACAAGCTACTGGTTTTTTCTCGCTCGTGCCATTCAACAATTGGGCCGAAATGGTTCGGATTGCCTGGGTACTGAACCGGCTTTTTCAATATCTTACCCCTTCAACCCACGCCAACGCACACCAACCCCAACTGATTATGGGCCTTTTCTCAAAGATCAAAGGCGAGTTCATCGACGTGATCGAATGGCTCGATTCGAGCAACGATACAATTGTTCATCGCTTCGAGCGATACGGAAACGAAATCAAGAATGGCGCGAAGCTGACGGTGCGCGAGTCGCAGGTCGCTGTGTTCGTGAACGAAGGCCAACTGGCCGACGTCTTTAAGCCTGGCATGTACACCCTGGAGACGGAAAACCTCCCACTGCTCTCGACCCTCAAAGGCTGGAAGTACGGCTTCAAAAGCCCCTTCAAAGCCGAGGTATACTTCGTGAACACCAAGCAGTTCCTTGACCAGAAATGGGGAACGCCCAGCCCGATCACCCTTTCGGATGACCGCTTCGGAATGTTCGAGGTGCGTGCCTTCGGGTCCTATGCGTTCCGTGTGCACGATGCGGCGATGTTCCTCAAAGAAGTGGTCGGCACCGACGACAGCTTCACCACCGAACAGGTGCAGGGCCAGATCCGCAGCCTGATCAACACGCGCTTCACCGACCATTTGGGCGAGAACGAGATTCCGGTGGAAAAACTGGCCTCGAACGTCAACGAGCTTTCGCAAGCGGCGCACGAAACCCTTAAGCCGGAGATGGAGGCCGATTACGGCTTGAACCTCACCAAGTTTTTGGTCGAGAACGTTTCGATGCCCGAAGAAATCAAGAAGGAGATCTTCGAGTACTCGCGTCTGGGTCGGGTGAACACCCAGCAGCTCGCTCAACTGAAAATGGCCAAGTCGATCGAAACCGCAGCGGCCAACGAAGGCATGGGCGGTGCCGGTATGGGTATGGGTGTTGGCATGGGCATGGGCAACATGATGACCGGCATGATGGCCCAAAACATGCAGAACATGAACCAGCAGGGCCAGCCGCAAGGGCAACCCCAACAGCCAGCCGCTGGCGGTCCGCCGCCAATGCCTGGCCAGGCGATGTTCTATGTGGCGGTCAACGGCCAACAGACCGGCCCGTTCCCGATGGCCACGCTGCAAGGCATGGTGGGCCAAGGCCAACTGACCCCACAGACCAACGTCTGGAAGGAAGGCATGGCTGCCTGGGCTGCTGCGAGCGCGGTGCCCGAGCTGACGACTCTGTTTGGTGCAGTGCCCCCACCACCGCCGCCAGCCTAGAAGGTTTCTTCTTTCACCTCTCCACCGACCGACCATGGATGAGCCCAACCAAATCGACCCCTCCTTTACCCAGACCCAACAGAAGGAGTCCAAGTGCACCAACTGTGGGGGGAGCCTCCAATTCTCGCCCGGCACTTCGGCGCTCGAGTGCCCCTATTGCGGCACGGTGAACGAGTTCGCCGTCGGCACCGAAGCCGTCGAGGAACTGGACCTGGAAACCTACCTGCGCGATGTGGCCGCGGGCACCGACAAGTTGGAGGTGGTCATGGTCAAGTGCGAAGGCTGTGGGGCCGAGCAGACAATGGCGCCCAACGTGGTGGCCGACGAATGCGCTTTCTGTGCGACGCCGCTGGTGGTCAGTAACGGGACGACGTGTTCGCTGATCGAACCCAAGTCGCTGCTGCCGTTTAAGTGGTCGTCCAAGGAATCGTTTGCGGAGTTTCACCTCTGGTTGAAGAAACGATTCTGGGCCCCTTCGAACCTCAAGAAATACGCCGCGCACCCCGAGAAGCTCAAGGGCATGTACGTGCCGTTTTGGACCTTCGATGCAGAGGTAACGACCGATTACACGGGCCAACGAGGCACCAACTATACGGAGACCTACACGGCCTACGAGAATGGTAAGCCGGTGACCCGTACACGCACCAAGATCATCTGGACCTATGCCGCAGGCCGTGTGCACGACAGCTTTGACGATGTGCTTGTCATTGCTTCAGAGTCCTTGCCTTTCAAGTTGCTCGAAAAGTTGGAGCCCTGGGACCTGAACGAACTGGTGCCCTTCAGCGAAAAGTACCTCACCGGTTTTCGGGCCGAGGCCTATCACGTCGCCTTGCCTGATGGGTGGGCGAATTGCCAAGTAAAGATGGAGGAAGTGATTCGCCAGACGATCAAGTATGACATCGGCGGCGACCACCAGCGCATCTCGTCGATGAACCCGCACTATCAAGAGATGACCTTCAAGCACATCCTGCTGCCCGTGTGGATGTGCGCCTATCGCTACAAGAACAAGGTCTATCGCTACCTGGTCAATGCCCGCACGGGGGAAGTCCAAGGCGAGTACCCGAAAAGCTGGATCAAGATTACCATCGCGATTCTGCTTGGCGTGGCGGTCATTGGTGGCATCATTTACCTGGTCAACAGGAACTAGGACCGACCAGATTCGACATGAAAACCCCTGCTCCCTGGTTTGACAGGTGGTTGGGTTTTTCATTGCCAAGCGAACCTTACCTTTACGGGGTATGAAACGCTACCTGCTTCTGGCCCTGGGCCTACTCGCTTCTTTCGCCGCTTGGGCCGACGCACCAGCCAAGTCCTCCAAACAACTTCACGTGGGCACCACAGGCATGTACCTGATCTACGGCGCGATGATCTTGTTCTGGGGCGGCGTGATCTTCTTGGCGGTTCACCTGCACAAGAAGAAAAAACGCCAGCGCGCCGAGATGGAGAGCCGCTAAGGCCGGCTGATTCCTTGGCGCATGACGTTGCGCCGATAGCCGAGTTGTCCACCGACCGAAAGTTGGATGAGGGGGACGGCATCCAGAAAATCCGTAGGTCCGGCCAGGCCCACCGACAGATCGGTGTGAACCCCCCGCTTGACCATTCGAATGCCTGCTAGCAGTGCGCCGAACGTACCCGACTCTTGCTCGGTGTCCGCCTCGCCGGGTTCTTGATACGTTTCTCGGTGCAGGTCGATCAGACCGAAGGCGTCAATCAGCAACCACGTAGAGCTTTTGCCGAGCCGCCATTGACAACTGAGCCCGGGGCTGAGCAGGGGGTCATGTTCCTCAGGATCGTAGTTGTCCAGCAAATCTGCTTGCAGGCCGATGTTCAAGGTCAACAGCTTATCAGGTGTGCCATAACTGAAGGCCATTTGCCCGCCGCTGTACGCATAAATAGGTGGCGACCAGTTCGCGCCACTTCGCGCTAGCACCCCAGTGAGCGAGAAGTATACCTTATTGGCCAGCCGCCCCGAATACCGAAGAAAGCCCGCCCAACCAGGACCTTTGCCATCCAGAACGGGCGAGGCAAGCTCGACGCTGCCCCCTAAGGCCCAATGATTGCTGAGTCCATAACTGAGAGTCTGCACGAACAGGTTGGTGTTCCGGTAGACCGTTCCGCACGGATGGGCGAGACCCGTGGGCGTGATGTGGTTGCGATAGCCTGCCCAGTTGGTGGCGGGAATCGTGTCGAGCGGATCGACAGGTTCCTGGTCCAACTGGGCCGATAAGCCTGTAGGAGCCAGGCTGGCGAGCGCAAACCAAACGAGTACGGAGGGGAGTATAAGGCGAAGGCCCATCCCCACTAAGTTCAATAAAAACTTCGAATCAGGAAAGAAGAAGCCTTTTCTAGGCGATCGCTTCCAAGGCCATTTTGTAGGCCTTCTCGTAGTAACGCGTCAATTTCTTCCAGTCGAAGGTCTCCGAGGTTCCTTCGACGTTGTTGCGTTGCTTGATGCGCTCGCGGCGGTTCTGCTTGATGAAGCGCAGCATCACCCGGGCCAGTTGGTCGGCGGCCTCGTCGAAACTGCGGTAGCGTCGCTCGATCAGGTAGATGCCTTTCTCCTCGTGCTTGGGCACCGCGCGCACCAAGAAGTTGCCGAAGCCCGCCAAATCGGATGTGACCGTCGGTACGCCCCGGGCAATGCATTCAAGCGGCGTATAGCCCCACGGCTCGTAGTAGGACGGGAAGATGCCCAAGTGGCAACCGCGCACGAACTGGCCATAATCCAGGTGAAACAGCGGGTTGGTCGAGTTGATGAAATCGGGGTGGTAGACGATTTTCACCTTGTCCTCCTTCTTGTTGACCATGCCCGAAACGCGCAGGAAGTCCAGGACTTCGTCCTTGTCGTCGTCAATCAGATTGTGGGTCACCACCGGCGGCAGGCCATGGGGTTGTTTCCAGGAATGCAGCGTGCGGCGGTACCGGAAACGCCAGTACTCGTCGATGAAGTCGTTGAGCTGGGGCAACTTGTCGCTCTCGGCTGCTGTGGCCGCGTAGTAAAGTCGCTCGCCCACTTGGCGCTCAATGGCCCGGCAGGTTTCTTGGAGTTCCTCCATCACCGCGCGGGACTGGAGCACGTCGGGGTTGATGGACGAGAAGGGCCGCTTGGTGACAAAGAACATCACAATCGTGATGTCGATTTTCTCCTGATGCAGCAGGTGGTTGAGCCGCGCGAGGGCTTCGAGGGTCAGGTCGTAGCCTTTGTTTTTGTATTCGTAGCGCCCGGAAGTGAAGAAGTAGAGTGTCTTGTCCAGGTCGAAGTGATAGTTCTTAAAGAAGTGGCCCATGAT
>CAYGKP010000077.1:0-4301 GCA_964350605.1 uncultured Cytophagales bacterium | reverse complement strand
GCCCATGATGAATTCATGGATCGCCTCTTTGTACTTCAGGTGCAGGTTCTGGAATTCATGCAGGGCGGTAAACCGCTGGATGTTCAGGCCGTTGGGCAGGATCACTTCGGGGTTGCGCCCCAGCAGGTAGATGCACTCCTGCGCGGTCACTTCACTGACCGTCGAGAAGATGTGCGCCCCATGCGCCGCTGCACGCTCGATGCGCACCTGCGCCTCGTGGTTGAAGTGAATGGCTTCTTGCAGCCAATCCACCTCGGGCAGGCGACTGTAAAATAGCGGGTCATGCTGGGCCAAATAGCGACCCAGCAAGGTGGCGTGCGTGGTGAAGACCGTGGTAACGGGCACCTGTTCGCGGCGCAGGGAAGGAATGGCCGTGCCGGCCATCCATTCGTGGAAATGCGCCAGGACGCGCTTCTGCCCACTGTTGCGCGCCCGCGCCAGTTCCGAGAGGAACAGCTTGGCCATATGGCCGAACGCAATGACTTGGTTGAGCAGGTCGTCCTTATTGCCCGCCGCGATGTCGTGGTGTTCCCAGAGCAGGTACTTGATCTCGCCCAGCTTGTGGTAGGCACTGAACGGGTTGAGCAGCACCACTTTGGGACGTCCGGTGACCAGCCAATAGCCGTAATGGGCGTCAAAACCCATTTCGCGCAGACGCTTGACCGCTTTGTAAAACGGGTCGTTGGGTTCCTCGGCGGGCTCGAATTCGGTGTTGGAAAAGTAGGGCCCTAGCAAACAATAATTGTCGCCATAGCGATCGACCATTGTGGGCGCTTTCGAACGCAGGACGGTATAAATCCCACCCACTTGGTTACAGGCTTCCCAGGCACATTCGACCAGGATGGGTTTGGAAGTACGGCGTTGGGCCATGGGCAGTGGGGCTTAGTGGGACAAAAGGTAAGAAGCCTAGGGAACACAGGTCAAAAAGATTCCACGACATGTGTACCTTTTGAGGTGTCCAGTCCCTTTCGAGAAGTCGCGATTCAACAATTGCTCCACGGATTGCGTGGAGAGCCAGCCGATTATCTGCCCGCCGACGGCAACGTGGGCGATGCCTTGATTCATGCGTCCACCCTTCGGGTATTCGCCCAAATGGGCATCGATCATCGGCTCATCGAGGGGTCCGTGGACGATCCACGCAAGCTGCTCATCGTCGGGGGCAGCGGTAACCTGGTCGATCCCTGGGACTACCTGCGGGTGCGCTTGGAGGCCTTGCACCAGGACTATCAAAAAGTCCTGATCCTGCCCAGCACCGTGGCGGGCCGACGCACCAAGCGGCTGCTTCGGTCCTTCGGGCGGAACGTGTTTTTGGTCTGTCGCGAGCGGGTGTCGTACCACGCGGCCATTCGCTGGATGCGCCACCCCGAGAACGTCTTTCTCTCGCCCGACATGGCGCTCCATTGTGACTATGCGCCCTACCAGCATTCGGGTAGCGGCACCTTGAACGCCTTTCGGCTTGATGCGGAATCGTCGGATTTTCCGTTGCCGGACGACAACATCGACTTATCGGATCAGATTGATTTGCCCGGTCAGCCTTGGCGCAACGACTATTGGCAACTGCCCGGTTGGCCCGAGTACGTGGAGGTATTCCTTCGGCGCATTGGCGAGGCCCAAGCGGTGCGAACCAACCGCTTGCACGTTGCCTTGGCGGCGGTTCAACTGGACAAGGAAGTGGAACTGCACGCCAACTCCTACTTCAAGAACCAAGCGGTCTATGAGTATCTCTGGGCCGAGAATCCCCTGGTTCGGTTCGTGCCCGCCCCGCCGGTCCCTTGGTGGCGGCGACTCTTTGTTCGTCGCCAATCATGACGACCCCCGGCCCCGGTCTGGCCTTTCCCTTAGGTGCCACGGTAGGGGACGACGGCACGAACTTCAGCCTGTTCGCCCACCACGCCGACCGGGTGTGGCTGTTGCTCTTCGACCACGAGGACGACGCGCAGCCCACCCAGCGTTACCTGCTCGACCCGCAGGTTAACAAGACGTACCTGTACTGGCACATCTTTTTGCCCGGCGTGGGCCACGGCCAGCGGTATGGCTATCAAGTGGAGGGCCCAAGCGAACCGCGGTTGGGCTTGCGCTACGATGGGGGAAAGCTGCTGGTCGATCCCTATGCCCGCGAGCTGATGGTGGGGGAGCACTTTTCACGAACGGCAGCCACTACACAGGGTGAAAATTTGCGCGAGGGGTTCAAATCGGTGGTGGTCGATCCGGGGCAGTACGAGTGGGGGGACGATCAACCCTTGAGCCGCCCCATGAAGCCAGCGATCATTTACGAACTCCACGTGGGTGGCTTCACCAAGCATCCGTCCGCACAAGTTGACCAGCACATTGCAGGCACCTATCGCGGCTTGGTCGAGAAGATTCCCTACCTGGTTTCATTGGGCGTGACCGCTGTCGAGTTACTCCCCATCCAGCACTTCGACGTGCAGGAAGCACCCGAGGGGAAAACGAACTATTGGGGCTATGGCCCGGTGGCCTTCTTTGCGCCCCATGCTCACTATTCATCGGACCGAACGCCGGGAGGGCCCAGCCGGGAGTTTAAGGACATGGTCAAAGCCTTGCACCGCGCGGGCATCGAAGTGATTTTGGACGTGGTCTTCAACCACACCGCCGAGGGTGCGGACGGCGGACCGACGTATTCCTTCAAGGGTCTGGGCAACGGACTCTACTACCTGCTCGACCCAGCGAACCCCGAACGTTACCTGAACTTTTCGGGCACGGGAAATACCTTTGCGGGCAACAACGCCCTGACCCGAAAACTGATCCTCGATTGCCTGCGCCATTGGGTGCAAGAGTTTCACATCGATGGCTTCCGCTTCGACCTGGCCTCGGTCTTTGCCCGTGGCAGCGACGGGAAAGTCGAGGCCAATCCCCCGGTGGTGTGGGACATTGACTCGGACCCCGTGCTGGCCGGAACGCGTTTGATTGCCGAGGCCTGGGATGCGCGGGGGCTCTATCAAGTGGGTTCGTTTGCGGGCAATCGGTGGAGCGAGTGGAATGGTCTGTACCGTGACTGCCTGCGACGCTGGGTGCGCGGCGACAAGGGCACGGTCGCCGAAGCTGCGACACGGCTGGCGGGCAGCCCCGATCTGTACGATGGCAAGCGAAATCAAGCCCATCACTCCATCAACTTCATCACCTGTCACGATGGCTTTACGCTGAACGATTTGGTCAGTCATTCTAAGAAGAAAAACTGGGCCAATGGCGAGGAAAACCGCGACGGGGCCAATGATAATTTGTCGGCCAATTACGGGGTCGAGGGGCCGACGGACGATCCGAAGATTCAGGCGGTTCGCCTGCGCCAGATGAAAAACCTGATCGCCTTGCCGCTGCTCAGCCAGGGCATCCCGATGCTCTCGATGGGCGATGAAATTGCCCGCACCCAACAGGGCAACAACAACCCCTATTGCCAGGACAACGAGCTGGCGTGGATGGATTGGTCGCAGGTCGAATCGCAGGCCGAATTGCTGCGATTCACTAGCCAGATGATCGCCTTTCACCGGGCCCATCATTGTTTTGGTGACTCGCGCTACTGGACCCTGCGTGGCAATGAGCAACTGGCCTTGCGTTGGCACGGGGTCAAGCTCGAACAGCCGGACCTCTCGTTTGAATCGCACAGCTTGGCGTACGAATTGACCAATCACGACCACGCGCTTTACGTGGCCTTCAACTTCTATTCCGAGCCCCTGAATTTTCAGATCCCCCGACGGAGAACGCCTTGGCACTTGCGCGTTGATACGGCCTTGCCAAGCCCAATGGACATTCAGCCCTTTGACTCCTCGAGTCCAGCGATTGGGAGTAGCCGCTTGGTGACCGAGCGGTCGATCGTAGTGCTTGAGCGCCGCTTCGACCCGATCTAGGCGTTGTACATCAAGTCGTAGTACTCGGTGGCCATGCGGTCGGCCTCGAAGTAGGGAATCACCGAGTGCATTGATTTCTTGACCAGGTTGGTCCACTCTTGTGGCTTGTCGTAATACAGGGGAACCACCGTGTTCTCGAGGGTCGCCATCAAGTTCTCGTGGTCGAAATCGTCCTGTTTGCCGATGGGCCAGGTCTCGTCGGCTTCGGGCAACACAAACGAGGCATCCGGCTCGCGCTCGTAGAGCTCGGGAATCCACCCATCGTTGATCGAAAGGTTCACCGCTGCGTTCATGGAGGCGGTCATGCCACTGGTTCCTGAGGCTTCACGCGGACGGCGCGGGGTGTTCAGCCAGATGTCGCAGCCTTTCTTGAGGAGGCCCGAGAGTTTGATCTCGTAGCCCGTCAGGATGGCGCAATCGGGTCGTTTGTGGGTGGTATGG
>CAYGKP010000076.1:0-10790 GCA_964350605.1 uncultured Cytophagales bacterium | reverse complement strand
GCCTTTGTAGTAGAGCTTGCCTTCGTGCCAGTGCGCACGGTGGCGGCGGTGTACCTCGCCAGTTGCAGCGCAAACCGCAAGGGTCGGGGCAGCAGCTTTGTAGTGGGTGCGGCGTTTGTCGCGGCGGGTTTTGGAGATCTTTCTCTTTGGGTGTGCCATGGTTCCTGGTTGTCGGTTTGGGCCTTAGTTATCGCTTGTCAATTTTTTCAGGGCTTCCCAGCGTTCGTCGACAGGTGGTGTGCCGTCGTCTTTGCCTGGGGCCTCTGTGCTGGTGGTGAAGCTCCAGCCGGCTTGGTCTTCGTTCTCGTCGTCGTACTTGGGGTGAACCCGGCGCATGGGCACCGAAAGCGAGACGTAATCGTAGAGGTGCTGGGCCAAATCCAACTGGTGGCTGCCAATGGGTAGGACCAGGATGTCCTCGTCGAGTTCCTTGAATTCCTCGCCGAACTTCACGCGAAGCTGACGCTCGGCGTAAATCGGTTGGTCGAATTCTTCCAGACTGCGGTCGCAGGTGAGTCGCACGGTGCCTTCGAGTTGGAAATGAAAGGTGAGCAGGTTCTCTTGTTTGGTCAGCATCACTTCGGCCCGTACCTGCCCCGATTGCAGCCACTCGGTCGAGACCGCTTGGAAAAAGCGATCGTCGAGCTGGTAGTCGAACTGGTGTTGTCCGAGCTCCAGCCCAGCGAATTCAACGGTATAGGCGCGTAGCAAGGACATGGCAGGAGCCCAAGTGACTCAAGTTTGCAAAGGTAGCGGTTTGTGCGCGCCCAGCCAACTGCCCAGGAAAGTGGAATGATTCGCCTACCTGCGCCGGGCGCTGAGGATGTCGAGCGCGAGGTGCGCGGCGTGACCAAGTGATGCCGGATTGGCCACTCCTTTCCCCGCGATGTCGAAGGCCGTCCCGTGGTCGGGCGAGGTGCGGATGCGCGAGAGGCCCGCCGTGTAGTTCACTCCTTCGCCAAAGCTGAGGCCCTTGAACGGTGCCAATCCTTGGTCGTGATACATGGCCAAGATGCCATCCACTTGCTCGTAGCCCTTTTGGCCAAAAAAGCCATCAGCGGGGTAGGGCCCCTTCGCGTCGATGCCTTCGGTTTGCAAGGCGGCGATGGCGGGGGCGATGATTTCGAGTTCCTCGGAGCCCAACTTGCCTTCTTCGCCCGCATGGGGGTTGAGGCCCAGTACCGCGATCCGAGGTTGGGCGATCCCAAAATCCAACTTCAGGCTTTCGTTCATCAGCCGGGCCTTTTCAAGAATGGCTGGCCCGGTGATTAGTCCGGCGACCTCTTTTAATGGAACGTGTGCGGTGACAATCCCGACCCGCAGTTTGCCGCTGCAAAGGAACATGAGCGGTTGGTGGCCGTCGGCTTGGGCCAAATACTCAGTGTGGCCTGCGAAGGGAAAGCCCGCGGCCATAATGGTCTTCTTGTTAATTGGCGGAGTGACCAGTGCGTCAATCGAGCCGGAGAGCCAGGCTTGCCTGGCGGCGTCCAGCGAGTCGAAGGCCACGCGTCCGGCCTCGGTGCTGGCTTTCCCAGGCGAGGGGGTGAACTCCAAATCGCCACAAGGGACAATGTTGATCTGGTCAGCAGTGTCGCCGCCATAGTATTCCAACACCTCCGGCGGGCCGAAGACGATCGGTTGGCAACGGGCCAAAAGGGCCTTACTCGTCACGACCGAAAGCAGCGTTTCGGGACCGACCCCGTTGGGATCGCCCAGGGAGAAACCCAGGCGGGGCAATGCTTTCATCTTGTCATTCACCCTACAAAGGAACGACAGCCTAACCACAACAGCGAGGCCAGAAGAAAGCGACTTACCTTGCGCCATGCCCACACCCGTTCGCCCTAAGAAGAAATTGGGCCAGCACTTCCTGGTCGAGGAAAGCTATGCGGACCGCATTGTGGCGGCGTTGCCCGCTGGGGTAGGCCAAGTCTTGGAAATCGGCCCCGGCATGGGTGTGTTGACCGAACGCTTGATCGAGCGTCCGGAGTTGGACCTGAAGGCAATTGAACTCGACGACGAATCGGTGGCCTACTTGCAAGCGCGGTGGCCCGAGCGGGACCTGGTGATCGAAGGGGATGCCCTGAAGATGGATTGGCTCGCCTTGCGCGGCGAGTCCTTCGCTTTGATTGGGAACTACCCCTACAACATCTCCTCGCCGCTGTTCTTTCGGATGCTCGAACTGCGCGAACACATTTCAGTATGTGTCTGCATGGTTCAGAAGGAAGTCGCTGACCGCATCGCTGCGCCTCCAGGCTCGAAAACCTACGGTCTCTTGAGCCCGCTGTGCCAGGCGTACTTCGAGGTGGAAAACCTGCTTTCAGTACCGCCCTCGGCTTTCCTACCGCCGCCCAAAGTTCAGTCCGCCGTCCTTCGATTCACTCGAAAGGAGACCGCGCCTGACATTGATTTCGACCTGTTCAAACGCGTGGTGAAGACGGCCTTCGGCCAGCGGCGTAAGACTTTGCGCAACGCCCTCAAACCCCTAACTTCGGCGGCGCCAGCAGGCACCGAGGTGTTCCTCGACCGCCGCGCCGAGCAGCTGAGTTGGCAAGAGTTTGTCCAACTCGCTGGTTTGTATCGTCCACTACTGAGCTAGTTTCTACCGCCGTACCCCGCGAACCATGGCCTTCGAGCTGACACGTGAGTTGATCGAGGCCTATCAAGTGGCACTCGCCGAGGAAACGGCGGATGATTGGTTTGTGGCCTCCGAGGTGCATGAGCGGCACCCAGTCGAGCTGGCCACCATCCTGCGAAACCTCGAAGAGGAGGAGCAGCGGAAGCTCTGGACCTTGATGCCCACCAAGAAAGCCTCGCAGGTTGTGGCCGAAACCGAGCCCGGCGAGCGCGAAGACCTGCTTTCGACCTTGCCGCCGCGCCAAATCGCGGGCTATGTCGACTTGATGGATTCCGACGATGCCGCCGACGTCTTGGGCGAACTCACCATCCGCTTGCGCGAGGAAGTGATCGCCCGGCTCGAGAGCGGCCAGAAGGCGGGCTACCTGCGTGAACTACTTCGGTATGAGGAAGGTACGGCGGGTGCCCTGATGGCGAAGGAATTGGTCAAGGCCCGCGCCGAGTGGACCGTTGGCCATTGCATTGAGGAGATTCGCCGCTTGTCGAAGACAGTGGAAAAGGTCCTGACCGTCTACGTCGTCGATGGGCAGAACAAGCTCGTTGGTCGCCTGCCGCTCAAACGGCTGTTGCTTTCCGATCCCCAGACACTCGTCGCCGATCTTCAGGTGCCCCAAACCCAAACGGTGGAGGTGTTTACCCCCGATGAGGAAGTGGCCGACATGATGCGTCGCTATGATCTGGAAGCGCTTCCAGTTGTCGACGTGAAAGGCCACCTGATTGGGCGAATCACCATTGATGACATTGTCGACGTTCTGACCGAACAAGCCGAGCGCGAACGGAACCTGATGACGGGTGTGACCGAGGACGTTGAGGCCGACGACAGCGTCTGGACCTTGGCGCGTTCGCGGTTGCCTTGGCTAGTGATCGGCATGGCCGGGGGTCTGATCGGGGCCCAATTCATGGGCTTGTTTGAAGAGGACCTTCGGGTGTTGCCCGCGATGGCCTTCTTCGTCCCACTGATCACGGCGACGGGCGGAAACGTGGGCATTCAATCTGCCTCGTTGGTGGTGCAAAGTTTAGCCAACCGCGACGCACTCCGCAAAGGCGTTTGGTCGCAAGTCGTTAAGGCACTGATCGTTGGATTATTAAATGGTGTGGTGTTGGCGGGCGGTGTGTTCCTGTTTGCCTCGTTGTTCTTGCATGAACTTTACATCGCGGTAGCGGTCTCAATTGCGCTGTTTTCGGTCGTCGTATTGGCTTCCTTGAATGGCACAGTGACTCCGCTCATACTCGACCGGGTGAAGATCAACCCGGCGCTGGCGTCGGGCCCATTCATCACGACCATCAACGATTTGCTGGGGTTGACGGTTTACTTCCTGGTGGCCCATTTGCTACTGATCGCACACTGATGACACAGGAAGTTTCCCGTCCGTTTCGCTGGCTGGTGGTCGACGAAGTCCACGCTGCCTTGCCCCAAGGTTTGATGGCCGACGGCGACGTGCTGGACGACCAAACCAAATCCACTTTGGAGGAGATCATTGCCGCGCTGCCCGAGGCTGATGGTCTGGTCGTGCGCAGCAAGTTCCGCCTGGATGGCCGCATGCTTGGCCGAGCGACGCGTTTGAAAGTCATTGCCAGGGCGGGGGCGGGACTCGACCTCATTGATGTGGCGGAAGCCGAGGCAAAAGGGGTGGTTGTGCTTCATGCCGCCGAGGGAAATGCCGATGCGCTGGGCGAACACACGGTGGGACTGACCCTCTCGCTTCTCAATCGGTTTGCGAAGGCGAAGCAGCAGTTGGATCACTTCATCTGGGATCGGGAGGGGAACCGTTCGATGGAGCTCAGTGCCCAAACCGTGGGAATCATTGGTTACGGCAATATGGGCCGAGCGGCGGTCAAACGCCTGATGGGCTTTGGGTGTCGAATCCTGGTTTATGACAAAGAGAAGAGCGGTTTTGCTCATCCGGGCATTGAGGAGGTGGAGATGGGTCGCATCTTCTCTGAGGCCGATGTTCTGAGCCTGCACGTTCCCCTGCGTCCGGATACCAAGGGTTTGGTGCGCGCTGAGTACCTCACGCAGTTCCAAAAACCGATCTACTTGATCAACACCTCTCGCGGTGAGGTCGCGCCGACGGCCACAGTGTGGGCAGGTTTACAGGCGGGCAAGCTGCTTGGTGCAGCACTTGATGTCCTGGAGAACGAAAAATTGGATCGCTACGCCCCAGACGAGCGGGCGCTGCTGGAGAAACTGATCCAAGACCCGCGCGTCATCCTGACCCCTCATGTGGCAGGTTGGTCGTACCAGAGTTATCAACGCATCAGCGAGGTGCTGCTGGGCAAAGTGCGGGACTGGAAAGCGAGCCGTTAGGCAATCAGATCGGCGGGGTCGGGGGCCGTTTCCAGTCGCCCGACACGCACCAGGGTCTCGCCTACTTCCTGTAGCATAAAGGGATCCACCGGCGGCTCCGTTGGCCACTTCACTGTGCCCAACCAGGCCGTTGCATCGGCGAGTGTCAGGCCATATTTCTCGCTAAGAATCTCGGCGGCTTTCGGGTCGCGGTGAAAGGCATTAGCCTGGCGGAGCGCGATGCGGAGGGCCTTTCTCAGCACGGTGCCGTGCGAGTTCATCAAGTCCTCACGCAAAACGAGAACAAAGCATGGCCAGGGGGTCGGAATCTCGCCGATCCGGCGCAGTTGGCCTTCGTCGACTAAGGGTTGAGTCATGGTGCGTTCCCACAGAAACGCGGCGGACGGGTCTTCATTCACCGCTTCGACCAACTTGTCGATGGCCCCTACCGCCTGAAAGGAAAGGGCCCCGGTCGGCCAACCTTCGCGTTCGGCTAGCAGATAACTCATCAAGTGCGAACCCGATCCTTCACGGCTGATCGCCAGCGTCTTTGACTGCAAGTCACTCACAGATTGAATGACGCTTTTCGCTCCAACATGGATGCCCCAGCGAAGTGGGCTTTCCACAAACAGCCCCATGATCCGCGCTTCCAACCCGCCAGCAATGGCCGCCACCGCTCCTTCGGTCAACATCAAGGCCGCATCCAGCGACCCATCGGCCAGTTTGGACGCCATTTTTCCCGACCCCTCTGGCACCGATTTCCAGTGCAACTCGAGGTCGAGCGAAGTAAATTCCTTGCCCTCGATGGCAAGGTTCCAGGGGTAGTTGAAGTGCTCGGGCACGCCGCCCAGCCGAAGTTTTTGCATGTGTTTGGTCTAATTGGTGCCCAGCTTGTTTACCCGTGACAATCTGGGCTGCTGATTACAAGGCTGAAAATTGCCATTTCTCGCGCAAAGCTCAGTGGTTTGACCACAAAGAACTTGGATGAGTGAGCCGTTG
The DNA here is from genome assembly GCA_964350605.1 of uncultured Cytophagales bacterium. Lineage (GTDB taxonomy): Bacteria > Bacteroidota > Bacteroidia > Cytophagales > JAAEPT01 > CAYGKP01. Next base: position 4,870 of record CAYGKP010000076.1, on the reverse strand, counting down.
CGGCGGCCATCTAATCGACATGTGTGGGGGCACCTGTTCCAACACCTACCACACAACCCATCCTGGACCAGCTCTTTACAGCAAGGCAACACTTCTGGGCCTTCCCCCGTAAGCAGCAAAGAGCGTACAGCCTTTGTCCATCATGCCCCAGTGGTTTTTCCTCTCCCTCAAAATCATTTTTTTGCTTGGCCTGATGGCTCTCGGTCGCTACCGCATGGACCAATCGGGTCGCCAGCGGTTGGAGGCACTGACACATCGCCAGATCACTCGGCCGGACAGTGCCAAAGAGGTCAAGGAATTCACCGCTCTACAACAAGAAGAGAGGGGAAAACCATGAGATCACTTTTGAAACGGGCCTGCGCACTTCTGCTTTTTTGTTTCGGTGGCGAACTGGTCGCTCAACCGTACCAACTGAAGGACATCAACCCTTCGGGGAGCAGCATGTCGAGCTTTTCCTACCCGCTGGGCAACTCGTTGTTATTTACGGCCGACGACGGAACGCACGGCTTTGAGCTATGGAAGACCGATGGAACCGCTTCGGGTACAGTCCTGGTCAAAGACATTTTCGTGGGCTCCACGGGTTCCAGCCCACAGTTTTTGGGTGCGCGTGGCAGCGAAGTGTATTTCGTTGCCAATCACCCTGCCTATGGTTTCGAGCTGTGGAAGTCCAATGGCACGACAGCGGGCACGGTTCTGGTTTCCGATCTTTTCGGTGGCCCCACTGGCAGCAACCCGACGGGCGGTGCTACGTTGGAGGACTATTTCTACTTCACGGCCAGCAACGGGCTTTCGGGCCGCGAACTTTGGCGGACCAATGGAACCGATGTGACTGAGCTGGTGGTGGACCTGCGGCCGGGAATCAGCTCTTCATCGGCGTATGGGATGATTGCGTACAATGACTCGATTTTCTTTGCGGCCAGCCAGAATTCCGGGTCAAACTATGAGCTTTGGAAGACGAATGGCACTGCGGTGGGGACGGTATTGGTGAGGGATATTCGTCCGGGCCTTTCTGGGAGTTTACCCAACCATTTCGCGGTGCAGCTCGGCAAGCTGGTGTTCACCGCCGACAACGGCACAAATGGCCGCGAGTTGTGGATCAGCGACGGCTCGACGGTGGGTACTATGATGATCAAGGACATCAACCTTGGTGGCGTAGCTTCGGATGTCACAGGCGATCGGGTAGAAATGGCTGGCTACCTCTACTTTTCGGCCAGCGACGGCTCGACGGGTAATGAATTATGGCGGACTGATGGAACCGGGCCCGGCACCCAGCGAGTGGCGGACATTTATGCGGGCACAAATGGCTCGTCACCAGTGGAATTCCGGGTGTTGAATAACCAAGTTTATTTCATTGCTGATAGTCCGAGCATGGGGTATGAGCTATGGAAGACTGATGGTTCTGGAGCGGGCACGCAAGTCGTCCTGGATTTGAACCCAGGGCTCGCCAGTGGCTTGAGCAACCTGAATTCCGAGCCAGTAGTCGCGGGGAGCTACCTCTATTTTGTTGCCGACGATGGTTCGACGGGCTATGAGCTTTGGCGTTCGGATGGCACCACGGGTGGTACTACAGCGATGGGCCAGATCAACACGTCGGGCAACTGCAACTGCCAGGCGTTGACTGTCGCAGGGGGTGACCTCTACCTTTCGGCTAGCAATGGCATTGATGGGGACGAGCTCTTTGTACTCGAGGAAGTGGGCGATGTGGTCACGGGACTTTCGTTCTTCGGCGGCTCTTCCCAGGTTAATCCCTACCAAGCCTTACCGAACCCGTTTGCCGACCACCTGACAGTCGACGATAAGGGCGCGGTGCTGACCCTTCACGATCAACTGGGCACCCCGGTGGCACGGGCTTCGGGCTTCGAGGGACTTCGAACCGAACACCTGCCCGCGGGGTTGTACCTCTTGCAAGTTGAAGGGGCCAGGGGCCACTCGACGTTGCGAGTTGTGAAACCCTAAACCCACCGTTTTGGGTGCTGAAATGGGAATCTGATCCCCGTTCTGTACCTTTGTGTCAACGGCCCCCTCCGAAGAGGGGGGCGTTTTTTTTTCCGCATACCCATACGCCAACCATTCCAACAGTGACATGGCCGAAGTGAATTATTACACCCAAGAGGGGCTTGACCGCTTGAAGGCGGAGTTGCAAAAACTGCGCGTCGAAGGGCGTGCCGATATGGCACGCCAAATCTCCGAGGCACGCGACAAAGGTGACTTGTCGGAGAACGCCGAGTACGACGCGGCCAAGGAGGCCCAAGGCCTCATGGAAATGAAGATCTCCGAAATGGAGAACAAGGTGGCCAATGCCCGCCTGATTGACGAGGCGAACATCGATCCTTCGAAGGTGGCGATCCTCTCGACGGTGAAAATCTTTGTCCCCCAGATGAAGAAGGACATGGTCTACATGATCGTGCCCGAGGAAGAAGCCGACATGAAAACCGGTAAGATCTCGGTCAAGTCGCCCATTTCGAAGGCGCTGCTGGGTAAGAAGGTCGGCGAAAAGGCCGAGATTCAAGCACCTGCGGGGGCCATGGCCGTTGAGATCAAGGAGATCAGCCGCTAGGCCGATGCCCACGATTTTCACACGCATCATATCGGGCGAATTGCCCGCCTACAAAGTCGCCGAAACCGACGAGCACCTCGCATTTCTGGACATCAATCCGGTGGCCTGGGGCCATGTCCTCTGCGTCCCCAAGAAGGAGGTTGACTATCTCTTTAACTTGCCCGAGGCGGACTACCTCGCGCTTCAAGCCTTTACGAGGCAGGTCGCCAAGGCCCTGGAGAAATCGGTCACGTGCTTGCGGGTCGGTGTCTGTGTCATTGGCCTGGAAGTGCCACATGCACACATCCACCTGGTGCCCCTCACCAAGATGGCGGACATCAGCTTCGAGAAGCCAAAGCTGACCTTTCCCGCCGATCGAATGGACGAGTTGGCTGCCCAGATTGCTTCGAACTTCGAAGAGAAGTAGCGGGGCAACTGAACCAGCCCCCAGGTCTGTGAGTTGGATACACTCAACCGACCACCCCACATCCTAACCCACCCAACCGGATGCAAGAATTTCTTGACTACCTGATCGGCCTAGCCAAAACGCACGGCCCGGACCTGATTCTCGCCATCGTCACCCTCGTTGTCGGGCTCTGGATCATTCGCATCATTACCCGTGCGGTGTCCCGTTTGATGAAGAAACGCAACGTCGATCCGTCGTTGCAGCCGTTTTTCCGCAGCCTACTGAACGTAGGGCTCAAGGCGATGCTCGTCGTCTCGGTGCTTTCCATGGTAGGTGTGGCGGTCACTTCGTTTGTGGCCATTTTGGGTGCCGCGGGATTGGCAGTTGGACTCGCGTTGTCGGGCACCTTGCAAAATTTCGCCGGGGGTGTAGTGATTTTGATTCTTAAACCTTTCAAGGTCGGTGACTACATCGAGGCAGCGGGCCACAGCGGCTCGGTCAAGGAGATCCAGATCTTCCACACTATCCTTACCACGCCCGACAACATCCGCATAATTCTGCCGAACGGACCTGTCTCTACCGGTGCGGTGAAGAACTATACGGCCGAGGATTTGCGCCGCGTCGACATCACCTTCGGCATTGGATATGGCGATGACATCGACAAAGCCCGCGCCATCATCCGCGACATTTTGGAGAAGGATGGCCGCATTCTTTCCGAACCTGCCGAGCCGTTCATTGGTCTTAAAGAGATGGCCGACAGCTCGATCAACTTGGTGATGCGCGCCTGGGCCAAGCGCGAGGACTATTGGAACATCTACTTCGCGGTGATGGAGGAAGTCAAGAAGCGCTTCGACGCGGAGGGTATCGAAATTCCCTTCCCGCAGCGGGATGTGCACTTGCACCAAGTGTCGGCGAACTAACCCTTCTGCCGCCCGGGGTTCTCCTTCAGGAAGCTCGACCAACCGCCTTTGCTGCCCGTCCCTTTGGGCGCATCGGCCTGGAAGTGATGGCACAAGGCCACAGCCAGCGCATCGGTCGCATCCAACAATAGATTGTCTTCCGGGGGAAGGGAGAGGAGCTTCGAGAGCATTCCCGCCACTTGTTCTTTCGAGGCGTTGCCGTTCCCGGTCACCGCGCGCTTGACCACTTTGGGCAGGTACTCCGCCACGGGGATGTCCTTCGATAGGGCTGCGGCCATTGCTACACCTTGCGCCCGGCCGAGCTTCAGCATCGACTGGACGTTCTTGCCATAGATCGGTGCTTCTAGCGCAACAAAGTCGGGGCCGAACTCCTCGATCAATCCGCCGATCTTCTCGAAGATCTTGCGCAGCTTGACATAAGGGTCGTCGTACTTCCCCAGCTTGAGCACGCCGTATTGAATTGCCTTCAACTGCGAGCCCTTGACGCGCACCACGCCATAGCCCATCACAATGGTGCCGGGGTCGATGCCCAAGAGGATTTGGTCGCGGGGGGGTGAAATGGCCTTACCTTTACCGGCTGCGCCGGATGCACAAGATAGCGCATCGCCCGTTCCGCCCGTGTCTTTCCCTCCTCAACGCGTCCTTCGTCTCCTGCTGCGCCTCTTCCTGATTGCCCTGGTGTTGGGTGGGTTGGTCTGGCTGCTCCGCGACGAGGAACGCTTCGGGGAACGCCTGATGGGCAAAGCCAAGGCACTCTTGGCCCAAAAGGGAATGTGGGCTGCATTGGTAGGACTCGTAGCACTTTCGTTTGCGAACTGGGCGTTGGAAGCCCGCAAGTGGCAGTTGTTGGCCCGCCCGATCGTGACCCTTGGCTACTGGCAGGCGTATCGCGGGGTGTTGTCCGGATTGGCGTTGGGCTTGGTTACGCCACACGGTCTGGGCGATTACCTGGGCCGGATTGTGCAATTTGATCACACGGACCGCACGAAGTAGATTGGAGGCCTCTTG
>CAYGKP010000075.1:10650-10889 GCA_964350605.1 uncultured Cytophagales bacterium | reverse complement strand
AATAGGCCCGGTTGTAACGATGCACCACATCGGACAGCTCCGCGGCGCGTTTTTTGGCCTGCTCGTGGGTCATGTGGGAAAGTTACGATACCTATCGGGCGTTCTCTTCGTAAACTCGCGTATGAACTTGCGGTTCTTATTACTCTTGGCTGTTTTGGCTCTCTCTGGCTGCCAGAACTCGCACTCCGAGCCGCCCGATGGTTCTTCTGGCCCCGAGCCGCTGCGCGTCAAGGCTTCGG
>CAYGKP010000075.1:0-10640 GCA_964350605.1 uncultured Cytophagales bacterium | reverse complement strand
TCCAAATTGCATGGCCGGCTAGTGGCTTTGAGTGTTGGTTCGAGGGGAATAGCTGCTACTTCTTGGCGGACGACCGCCTGAGCCGCCAACCGGGCGCAGACTTTACCCACCAAGTCTGGTTGGAGGTTGAGCTTGACGATGAGCGGTTTCCCTTGGCGCTGTTCTACGATTCGATCGGCTATGACCTAAGCCCCCACCTGGGCGACCGCGAGGTGCACCACCTTCGGGTGCGCAAGCGAACCGAATCGGCGTTTGGCACCGTCGAAATTGTCGGTCTGGTGATCGACGAGGGAAAGCTGATGGCACCTCCAACACCCGAGCGTCGGATTGAGGCCATTGGAAATTCCATTACCTGCGGCTATGGTGTGCATGGCCAGGGCCCCGATTGTCCGTTTACGCCCGATACCGAAGATGCCTTGGCTAGTTATGCGGCCTTGGCGGCTGACTCGCTGGGTGCTGACTTGGTGATGTTCGCCTTTTCCGGGACGGGGGTCTACCGCAATTATGAAGGGGATACAGTCAATACCGCCACCAATCGCTACAACCGCGTTCATGCGGATCGATCGAACCCCCATTGGGACCGAAAGGACTGGCTGCCCGATGTGGTCCTCATTAACTTAGGTACCAACGACTTTGCTCAAGGGATTCCCGATAAAGCGACGTTCGTCCGTAACTACTTGCGGTTGATTGGCAAAGTACGGGCGCATGCACCGGAGGCGCAGATCGTCTTGCTCGTGCCCCCGATGATCAGCGATACCTACCCGGCTACGGGCAAATGGCGCACAACGTTGACCGGCTATTTGCAATCCATCATCGCCTCTCGAAAACAGCAAGGCGATGCGCGGATTTCGTTTCTGGCCCTGAGTGCGCAGGGGAAATTGGGCTACGGGTGTGATTGGCACCCGAGTGAAGCCCAACAAGCTCAGAACGCCAACGAGTTGACCGAATACCTCAAGACCTTGATGAATTGGTAGCCTCTCGCCGCGAATCGTTACCTTTGGCACTTCGTAGATGAGTATGCGTCGCTTCTTGTTGGCCTTCGGCCTACTGACCCTCTCGCTGGTTGCCTTGGCCCAGCCGGAAACCTCTCGCCGCCCCTGGAACGTTGGGGTCAACCTTGGAGTCGGGGGCATGAACCAGGCTTTCTTTCCTTCGGCCGAGTTGCTGCACAAGGGTACGGCCCTGCGGGTCTCGCCAGGGATTGGTACGTTTTCCATTGGTGTCAGCCAGGAAGTCTACGCCCTGCGCCCCAGTAATGACCTTCAAGTAATTGTATCGGGCTATTACAGCCGCACACAAGTCACCGATGAATGGCTGGGCGCCGATGTTTCTGGGCTCGGCGTGAACGATACGTTCTGGGGAGTGTTTGTCATGGGAGGTGTCAAAGCCTACTTCGGACAACATGGGTTCAGCTACATGCAGTTGGGCCTCCACTACCTCGATTACAGCAAAGAAAATCGCTTGCCTTCCAACACCACGGCCTTGCGTCCGGCGTTGGAGTTTGGCATCGGTCTTCACCTCTGGAAGAATTTCCCTCACCAAACCGTCAAGCAAAGCGGCCACAATTGACCGTTTTGCTGGGCTGTTTGGGCCTTGTGACCTAACTTAACGCGCCCACAGCGCACTGAAACCCTCTCATACGTGAATACAACTGCATCCCCCAAGGCCGCACCTCGTTTCCAGCCAGCGGCTTCCTCGGTTTTCCTCCGCACAGTTCGTCCTCGCATTGAGGCCTATTTCAAAGAGACTGGCTTGAAGCCAACCGCCACAGTCGGTCAAAACATCAAAGGCATCACTCAGCTCGCAATCATGCTGGGTCTGTACGCTGCATTGTACATCGCACCGGTAGATTGGGGTGTTCGCATCGCGATCTGGGCCATGCTTGGCTTCTTTAGTGCATTGGTAGCGGTCAACGTGGGGCACGATGCCATTCACGGTGCGTATGCCAGCACGCCTCGCGCCAATCATTTCCTCTCGCACACCTTCAACTTCCTCGGCGCGAGTGCCTACATGTGGAAGCGGATGCACAACCAGGCCCACCACACCTACACGAACGTAGAGGGTCATGACGAGGACATCCACACCTTGCCACTGATTCGTTTCGCCCCTGCGCAGAAACGTTGGAGTGTTCACCGTTTCCAATTCATCTACGCCTACTTCTTCTATTCACTCGGCACCATCTCGTGGGTCTTTGTGAAGGACTACGTGAAGTTCTTCCAGAACAAAGTGGGCAAGGCGGAAGCCCACACAAAAGGCCAGATGTTTTGGTTATTCTTCTACAAGGCCTGCAACTACACCATCTTCTTGGTGCTGCCGCTGATCTTCTTGCCCGACGCCGTTTGGCAGATCCTGCTTGGCTTTGTGGTCATGCACTTGATCGAAGGCCTGTGGCTTGCGCTCATCTTTGCGATGGCCCACGTGGTGGACCTCACTGAGTTCCCCGAGGTGGACAAGGAGAAGAACCAACTGCCCATGGAGTTCGCCGAGCACCAACTGCGCACGACGGCCAACTTCTCGACCCGTTCGCCGCTCATGACATGGTTGGCTGGTGGTCTGAACTTCCAGGTGGAACACCACTTGTTTCCCCACATCAGCCACGGCCATTACATGGCACTTTCGCCGATCATCGAGCAAACCGCCAAGGAGTGTGGCTTACCCTACCACGTGAACGGCACATTCGGCCAAGCACTGAAGTCACACACCCGGTTCATGTACTTGATGGGTCGTTACGACAACCCAGTACCTGTGACCCAGCGGAAGAACGCTGTTTCTGAAGCCGCCGAACCCCGTACCATTACTCGCCGCGCGGCGCGCCGCGAAGCACGGGTGACGGCCGCGTAACCAAGCGGTTCAATAGCTATTGAAAGGAAAAGCCCGGGCATGCCAGGGCTTTTTTTATGCGTCATTGCGCCATGCGAGTGGAGGTGAGACTAGCTGGCCATCACCTTCGGTGCGCCGTCCAGAATGCTCTGATCGCACCCTTCTGCGAATGGCTCAAAATTGGCGATGAACTTCTCGGCCAGATAACTGGCCTTCTGGTCGTAGTCATTTTTGTCCGCCCAGGCATCGCGAGGCCATAGTACCTCGCTCGGTACGTTGGGGCAACTCATAGGCACCTGGAAGCCAAAGACCGGGTGTTCCTGGTATTTTACTGAATCCAGTCCACCAGTAAGCGCAGCGGTAATCATGGCCCGGGTGTGGCGCAGCTTCATTCGCGACCCCACGCCGAATGGTCCACCGGTCCAACCGGTGTTGATCAGCCAGACATTGGCACCCGTCTTCTTCATTTTCTCCCCCAGGAGTTCAGCATATGCCGAAGGGTGAAGGGGCATAAAGGGCGCACCGAAGCAAGCGGAGAACACCAGCTTGGGCTCGATGATGCCGACCTCCGTTCCGGCCACTTTCGAAGTATAGCCCGAGATGAAGTGGTACATCGCCTGTCCGGGATTTAATTTGGAAATGGGTGGCAGCACCCCAAACCCGTCCGCAGCAAGGAAGAAGACGTTCTTCGCGCCGGGGCCTGAGGAGCCGGGCTGGATATTTTCGATGTGGTCGATGGGGTAGGAGACCCGGGTGTTCGGCGTGATCGAATCATCGTCGTAATCGACTTCTCGGGTCCCCTTGTGGAACTTTGTGTTCTCTACGATGGCACCGAAACGAATCGCGTCCCAGATGTCGGGCTCCTGCTCACGGGTCAGTTTGATGGTCTTGGCATAACAGCCGCCTTCGAAGTTGAAAACCGAGTCTTCCGACCAGCCGTGTTCGTCATCGCCGATCAAGGCGCGATCTGGATCAGTCGACAAGGTCGTCTTTCCCGTCCCCGATAGGCCGAAGAAGATCGCGGTGTCGCCGTCCTTTCCAACGTTGGCCGAGCAGTGCATGGCGAGGACCTTATGCACGTGTGGCAACACAAAGTTGAGTACCGAGAACACCCCCTTCTTCATCTCGCCCGAGTAGCAGGTTCCGCCGACGAGCAGGATGCGCTCCTTAAGGTTCAGGATCGCGAAATTCTTCTGGCGAGTGCCGTCTACTTCGGGATCGGCCTCGAAGGTTGGGTCGCAAATGATCGTGAAGTTGGGTTCGAAGTTGTCGGTCTCCTCTTTGGTGGGGCGCATGAACATGTTCGAGCAGAACAGATTGTGCCAAGCCACTGTGTTGAGGACTCGCACGTTCATGCGGTATTCCGGGTGAGCGCAGACGTAGGCATCGCGGACGTAGACCGTCTTGTCGGTCAAATCATCGACTACCTTGGTGAGGAGTCGCTCGAATTTCTCAGGCGCAATGGACTTGTTGATCTTGCCCCAATCGACGGTGTCTTTGGTTGTTTCGTCCAGGACGATGAAGCGATCCTCCGGAGAGCGACCGGTGAAGGTGCCGGTATTGACGCAAAGCGCACCGGTGTCCGAAAGGTAACCTTCTCGGTTCACCAGTGCTTCCTCGTAGAGGTCGGCGGGTTCCAGGTTGTAGATGATCTTTTTGGCCGAGATGATTCGGTCGTTGATCTCCGAGTGGATGTTGGGATTGATTTCGAGGCGTTCCATGTAGGGTGTGAGCGTGAAAGGTGATCGATTGAATAGTAAGGTACTGGTCGCTGTATAGCCTTACTACGACTTTCGTCAGCCTTTTGCGTGAAAACAGTGTACTTTTCGTAGATGAAGTCTTCCAATCTCCAGAATACCCCCAACGACCCAGGGGTGAAGATGCCGAAAGGCATCCCATTCATCATTGGGAACGAGTTGGCCGAGCGTTTCAGCTTCTACGGAATGAAGGCGATTCTGTTCACGTTCATGACCAGTTACTTGCTGGATGCAAACGGCCAGGAAGACTTCATGACCGATGGAGAGGCAAATGGATGGATTCACACCTTCGTCGCCTTGGCCTACCTGCTGCCTGTCGGAGGGGCTCTTTTGGCCGACATTTTTTGGGGAAAGTACCGCACGATCATCATCCTTTCAATCGTTTACTGTGCTGGACATGCCGCGCTGGCGATCAATGAGACACGGCTTGGCCTGCTGCTAGGGCTGACCATGATTGCCATCGGAACGGGGGGGATCAAGCCTTGTGTCTCCGCTCACGTGGGAGATCAATTCGGTCCCCGCAATAAGCACTTGATGGAGCGGGTGTTCAGCCTTTTTTACCTCTCGATCAATTTGGGGGCGACTGTGTCGATCATTCTAACGCCCTACTTGCTCGACAAAGTGAATTCTCACTTGGCCTTCGGTCTGCCCGGCGCGTTGATGATTCTCGCGACGTTGGTGTTCTGGCTAGGGAACAAGAGTTTCGTATCCATTCCTCCGGTCGGCTGGAAGAAGTATAAAGAGGAAGTCTTCACCAAGGAGACCTTCGCGCTGCTCGGTAAGCTGGTTGCGATGTTTGTGGTGGTCGCTATTTTCTGGTCATTGTTTGATCAACAGTCGACCTCCTGGATTGCGCAGGGATCTCGATCGGAGATGCTGAAAACCCTGCCCTTGATTGGCGAAGTCTTGCCGGCTCAGATGCAGTCGGTCAATACGATATTGATTCTGATTCTTGTTCCAATTTTCACGTTTGGGATCTATAAGAAGTACCCCATCCGGCACATTCGGCGAATTGCGATTGGCCTGTTCATTGCACCTTTTTCGTTTGTAACCCTTGCCTTGGTGGAATCACACATGAACGGAGGTAACTCGTTGAGCATTGCCTGGCAGGGGGTGGCGTACTTCTTTATTACTACTTCCGAGGTGCTGATCTCGGTATCAGCACTGGAGTTTGCTTATACGCAAGCCCCCAAGGCCATTAAGTCCCTTGTCATGAGTTTCTACCTGCTCTCGGTCTTCTTGGGCAATGGAATCGCGGCACTCTTTAACTTCATTAATACCAACCCGGATGGCACGACCAAGCTCTCCGGACCGGTGTATTTCTGGTTCTTTGCCGGGCTTATGGTTCTGGCGGCTTTTGCCTTCCTCTTGATTTCAAAGAATTACAAAGACCGCAGCTTCATTCAAGGGGAGAATGACCAGAAGGCACTTGCTGAGAGTGTGACTCAAGTCGGTTAGGCACAAAAAACCCGGTCGAACCGGGTTTTGAGAGAGGGTTCGAAAACCGCTTACGGGTTCAGTGCCTTCTTTACAAAACGGTAGGTGACCATCTCGACGCTGTCCACGTGGCCGTCGGCGACGATCACGTCCTCGATGCCTTCAAGGACTTGCTTGCGCTCCTCTTGGCTGGGCAGGAACGTCCCGACGTTGTCAGAGATGAAATCCATGCGGTCCTTGTCGTTGTGATCCTTGATTTCCGCCTGCACCTCGCCAATCACTTTGTTGAAGTCGTCTTCTGAACCGAGGGTCTCAATCACTTTGTCGTGGATCTCCTTGATTTCCTCTTCATCCACACTGTAGTCCGCGCCCGCAACACATAGGTAGACGTAGGTTACGAAGTGTTCTTTGGTCCAGTTGGCAGTTTTCTCGGCGTGAATCATCGGATATCGGATAAAATCGTTGACGTGAAGCTACGAAGCCCCCCCGCAAGTCGCAACGCCGCCAAACGCAAAACGCCCCGGAAGAAACCTTCCGGGGCGTTGCATGCGTTGGTTCGCGGGCAGTGATTACATCATGCCGCCCATGCCGCCCATGCCACCCATACCGGGGGCACCGCCGCCCATTGGGGCACCTCCACCTTCTTCGGGCTCGTCTGCGACCACACATTCGGTGGTGAGCAGGAGTGAAGCGATGGAAGCGGCGTTCTCCAGGGCCAAGCGAGTCACTTTGGTTGGGTCGATGACACCAGCAGCCGATAGGTTTTCGTACTTGTCGTCGCGGGCGTTGTAACCGAAGTCACCTTTGCCGTCGCGGACCTTTTGAACAACCACCGAGCCTTCACCACCAGCGTTGGCGACGATCGTCCGTAGGGGCGATTCGAGGGCAATCTTGATGATGTTGATGCCGATGTTCTGGTCCTCGTTGTCGCCTTCGAGGCCTTCGATTGATTGGATGGCACGCACCAGGGCGACACCTCCGCCGGGAACCACACCTTCCTCAACGGCGGCGCGGGTGGCGTGCAAGGCGTCGTCGACGCGGTCCTTCTTCTCTTTCATCTCGGTCTCGGTGGCAGCACCGATGTAGAGGATGGCGACTCCGCCAGCTAGTTTCGCCAGACGCTCCTGGAGCTTCTCGCGGTCGTAGTCCGAGGTGGTCGACTCGATTTGCGCTTTGATCTGGCCGATGCGGCTTTTGATCTCGGCGTCAACACCCGCACCGTTGATGATGGTGGTGTTGTCCTTGTCGATGGTCATCTTCTCGGCGCGGCCCAACATATCGAGGGTCGCGTTCTCGAGTTTGTACCCACGCTCTTCGCTGATCACTGTACCACCGGTCAGAACCGCGATGTCTTCGAGCATCGCCTTGCGACGGTCGCCGAAGCCAGGGGCTTTTACGGCCGCCACTTTCAAGGCACCGCGGATTTTGTTGACCACGAGTGTCGCGAGGGCTTCGCCTTCCACTTCCTCGGAGATGATGACAAGCGGCTTGCCGGTCTGAGCAACTTGCTCCAACACGGGCAGCATGTCCTTCATCGAGCCGATCTTCTTGTCGTAGATCAGGATGTAGGGGCTTTCCAGGTCGGCCTCCATTTTGTCAGGGTTGGTGACAAAGTAAGGCGACTGATAGCCGCGGTCGAATTGCATCCCTTCCACGGTTTTTACTTCCGTTTCGGTGCCTTTCGCTTCTTCGACCGTGATGACGCCGTCCTTGCCGACTTTGTCCATCGCATCGGCGATCATTTGACCGATCTCCTTGTCGTTGTTGGCCGAAATGGTGGCCACTTGGGCGATTTCCGACGAACTGTCGATGGTCTTGGACTGCTTGCGCAGGTTCTCGACCACAGCGATGACCGCTTTGTCGACACCGCGCTTGAGGTCCATTGGGTTCGCACCCGCAGCGACGCTCTTGATGCCCGAGGTGAAGATGGCTTGTGCCAACACGGTGGCTGTGGTGGTACCGTCACCTGCCGAGTCGGCAGTTTTTGAGGCCACTTCTTTCACCAGTTGAGCACCCATGTTCTCCACGGGATCTTTCAACTCGATTTCACGAGCTACCGAGACACCATCCTTGGTGACAGTCGGTGCGCCAAATTTTTTGTCGAGAACGACGTTGCGGCCCTTGGGGCCCAAGGTCACCTTGACGGCATTCGCCAGGGTGTCCACGCCTTTGCGCAGCTTTTCGCGCGCTTCGGCTTCAAAATGAATGGTCTTAGCCATAATGGGAGTTAGTTGTTTCAGTTAGAGGGAGAACCTAGAGGATGGCGTAGATGTCCGACTCCCGCATGATCAGGTAGTCGGTACCTTCCACTGAGATTTCAGTGCCGGCGTATTTACCGTAGAGGATCGAGTCGCCTTCTTTGACAGTTAGCGGTTCGTCTTTTTTGCCTACGCCGACAGCGACAACGATGCCCCGTTGGGGTTTCTCCTTCGCAGTGTCGGGAATGATGATGCCCGAAGCGGTTTTCTCTTCGGCTTCAGCGGCTTGGACCAGAACGCGGTCGGCCAGCGGCTTGATGTTCACCTTAGCCATAGTGGAATTACAGGTTTGTGGTTGTATGAACCTCTTCCTGCCATCCTTGTGCCAAGGGAGCGAAAACGCGAGTTCTGGCAGAATTCAGGTGTTTTGGGCCGGTGTGTCGTCGTAGGACTGACAAAATTGCATTCCTGATTGCACCGAGTGTCAGGTGTCTGTCAGTCGCATTGATTTGCTCATCCAGTCGCTCGATTGTACTTTAAGAGGGGACGTAACCGTTCATGCTTAAGATGACGTAGAATAGATAAGAGGATTTGAAGGGCTCCTCGCTTTTACCACTGACAGGCACATGAAGCAGTTATCACCGGATTGGCTCGTTGAGGGCCTCATCGACGCAGAATACAAGAAGTACCTGCTCTTGGCCTACCTCCAGGACGTTAGGGGTTACTTCCATGCTCAGAAGCTGTATCCGCATCTTGGTGAGCTGGTGTCGCACTACCGCAACTTGTTGGCCTTCCGTGACCGCAAAGAGTCGCTGGCCGACCAGTTCCCCAAGCAAATCACGAAAGCCGATTGGCAGAAGCTTGAGTTGACTTACCAACGTGTCATCGAGGACGACGAGCTGATGGCTGAATTGGAAGAGATTATAGGTTTTGCCGTTCCGCAGTTGGAAGATCACCTGAGTGAAGGGCGGGCCTTATACGACTACGTCGAACAGCACTTGGAGATCGCGGCGGTGGGGCTCAGCCCGCTGGAGCAAGGCGCAGGCTACTTGTTTGTCAGCACCAGGGCGGGCCGCGACACGTTCATCTACGAATACACCAGCACCCTCTTCGAAGCGCAAAGCGAGCGGTACCGTGGCTTGCGTACCGTGTTTCTGCAACGAAAGGAGAAGAGCATCAGCCAGACCTATGAGCGCATGAAACGCGAGTTGATCGACACCCGGCGCGAGTTGCCCAATCCGCCGACCTACTTGGTGGAATCGGCCTTGGTTTGTCCGCTGGAGGAAACGCTGTTGCCCATGGCCAAGCGGCTGCTCATGCGTCAATTGAGCGAGGCTGCGTAGCCTCGCTTGATCAATAATCAGTACGGAAGGAGAGACGAGGCCTACTGCTCGTCGTCGAAGTACTCGGGTGCCGGAGCGGCACCATCGAGCTGTTCGGTGTTCGGGCTGGTTTCCTGCTCGGGTTGGGCAATCTGATCGGCCATCAGCAAGTTGATGCCCACAGCGAGGACCATCAGCGAAACCGCGAAGATCCAGGTGAGACGCTCGAGTAGGTCCGAGCTTTTCTTCACGCCGATGATTTGTTGCGCCCCCGAGCTACCGAATTGGGCACCCATGCCGCCTTTACCACTTTGCGTAAGGACGACCAGGCCCAACAGAAGGGCGATCACGAAGGAAAGGATGACGAGTGCGGGGATCATTTGGCGGAAAGCTGGTTACGTAAGGCCGCAGCTTGGGCCGCAAAGTACCCGCTTTTCGAAGGGAAATCCAAAGCCAAGTGCTCGTAGATCGAGATGGCTTGCCCCAATTTTCCTTGCTTGGCGTAGAGGCGGGCCAGGTGTTCGCTGACCCGGCGGGGGCGCGAGCTGCTGGGGTCGGCCAGGTCGACGGTCGGGCCCGCGTCTTGTTCCAACGAAGGCGCAGGGCGGGGCGCACCACCTTGGCTGATGAATTGCTCTATCAAGGCGTTCTGCTCTTCTCGGCTCAGTCGCTGGCGTTGCGAACCACTGGGATGGCGGCGCAAGTAGCCGAGGAGTGGGTGTTCTTCCTTCAGGTCAGGTTCTAGGATGACGGCACCCAGGCGGGTAGAATCCAGGTGTTGGGGTGCGAGGGGAATCCGGCGGGCATCGCCCAGGCCACGAATGGGTTTGCTAGCGGCGGGTTTGCGCTCCTCGGCGATGGTCTCCGCTACCCACTCGAAGGGGTTGGTGTCGCGGGCCGACGAAGCGGTTGGCTCGTTGGAGGCAGAGCGCGCGGCTTTCTCTGTTTTGGTTTCGGGGTCGGGCGTGGACTTAGGCTTGAGGTCCTTTTTCGGCTTGACATCGATCTTCTCGATGATGTCTTTCGAAATCGCCTTTTGCACTGCCTCTTCCAACCACAGGGGCTCGGCTTTCTTTTCGGGCGCTGCCTTCGTCGAGGGTTCTGAC
>CAYGKP010000074.1:1752-10998 GCA_964350605.1 uncultured Cytophagales bacterium | reverse complement strand
TACGACCCTCTGCTTGTAAGGCAGATGCTCTAAACCAACTGAGCTAAGAGCCCGATTCCTTTACGAATCTCACCGGCTGTCGATTGGACAGGATGAGATCGAAAGGGCCACAAAAGTACGTGCCCGCTGGGGATTTGCCAATACAACTGTGGAAAATATCCACGGGGGGCCTCCGTTTCTCCCCCGAGGGAATTTGTAGCTTTCCTTAACTCTGTCTTTTGCGCGCCCTTCGAATCACGTATAAGATCCTGCGTGGGCTGGTGCTCACCGCCCTGCTCCTGGTCCTGTTGGCCTTAGGGCTGGTCTGGGCGTTCGAGGACAAAATTTTGCAGCGCTTCGTGGGCGAGGCGAACGAATACTTGCGCGCGCCCGTCAGTGTCGAGCGAATGGAGGTCAGCCTCTTTTCCCATTTTCCCGACGCAACGATCTCGGTCCACAACCTGACGGCGATGGCCTACCCTGCCGAGCGGGGCGATACGCTAGTTCAAGCGGGAAGGCTCGACTTTACGTTTCGCGTCTGGGACCTGCTGGATGGAAACTACCGCTTACAGAAAGCCTATCTGTACGATGCGAAAGCCGATTTCTTTGTTCGTTCGGACAGCACCAGAAGTTTCAACGTCCTGAAGCCCGACTCGACCCAAGGCGAGGGAAAACCCCTGCAATTCGCCCTCGAAAAACTTCACTTCGAGAACGTCTGGCTCAGCTACCGCGACTCGCTTTCCCAGGCTGGCGTGACTGCGAAGCTCACTTCGTTGGAGGCAGGTTACCTCCACGGACGCACTGAGAGCGTGGCCCGGCTGGAAGGCACACTGGTGCTGGAAGACATCTGGTTGGATGGCGAGCATTTCGGCACCGAGAAACACATCGAACTGGGCCTCGATGCCCGCCGGATGGGCGCGGACTGGTCGCTCGAAGCCTCGGAGTTGGTCGTAGAGAAGGCCAAGTTTAAAATTTCTGGCAGCTACCAATCCGAAGCCGATAGTTTGTTTACCACCTGGACGGCAGAGGAAGCCCAGCTGGCCCACCTCACCGCGCTGATGCCCCCCTCGGTCGCCGAGCAGTTCGCCCGCTACGAATTCTCGGGCGAGGTGACTTCGAGCGGCGAATTGGGCTGGAAATTGTCGAGCCAAACGATGCCCTACCTGCTAATGAACGTCGGCCTACGGGATGGCACGTTGCACCCCGAAGGGCTGCCCCATCGCCTGGAAGCCCTGAACCTCAGCCTCTCCTTCACAACTACCAAGGATCCCTCGCCCGAGCACTGCGAATTGACGATCTCGCCCCTCTCCTTCCGTTACGACGAGGAGACCATTGCGGGCACGATGACCTACCGCAACCTGCGCGATCCCTTCCTGGACCTTCACCTGAAAGGCGCGGTGCGGGCTGAGGCAGTGGCCGCCCTGTTGCCCCAACTTCCCTTGCGCGAACCGCGGGGCCGCTTTGTGGTCGATTTGGGGTTGAAGGGCCGGGTCAAGGCCGCCCAGGCGGGCGAGGTGAACGGCTGGCACGCAGCGGGCACCTTGGCCATCGAGGACCTGTGGGGCGGCTGGGGCGACTACAGCGCACGACTTTCCATGGTGAATGGCGCATTGGAGTTTCGGCCCGAACGGGTGTGGATCGACACGCTGCACGGCAACATCGGCCAAAGCGATTTCGCCCTGCAAGGCGAGGTACGCAACCTCTTGGGCTTCCTGCTCGACGAGCGTCAGGCCCTCGACATCCGCGCGGCGTTCCAAAGCCGAAAGCTCGACCTGGACGAATTGCTGAAGGCCCCTACCACGCCCACCTTGGAACCCCAGAAAGGCAAAGGCAGCGGCTCGCGCCTGGTGATCAGTGGGCGGGCAAACTACGTGCTGGATGCCGAGATTGGCGAGCTGAACTGGGGCCGGTTGCGGGGCGACGAAGCGGCCCGACGACTGCGCGGCAGGCTCCGATTGAAGGACGGCATTCTTTCCATCCCCGAGCTGAGCGGCCAGGTCGCGGGCGGGCGGTTCCACCTCTATGGCCAACTGGACGGGCGCAATCCGGCGGCCATGCCCTTGGACCTCTCGGGTCAACTTACGGGCATCGACGTGCGGCGGGCGTTTTGGATTTCGAACGACTTTGGGCAGGACTTCATCAGCTACCAACACCTGGAAGGCCAGTTGACCAGCGACGTGCGGGTCAGTTTTCCGATTGACAGCAGCCTGAAAGTCAACCTAACGGCCCTGGAAGTCGACGCGGATTCCCTGATGATTCGAAACGGACGACTCGCCGAGTTCCAGCCCTTGATCGAAACCGAGGAAGCCCTGGCCGAGAAACATTTGGCCAAATACCTCTCGGCCCCGCTGGGCGATGTGCGCTTCGAGGAATTGACCGCCAGCCTGCGCATCCGCAACCAGGAAGTCTTCCTGACCCGGGAAATCGAATTTCAATCGAACGCCTACACCCTTCGGGTGATCGGACAACACAGTTTCGAGAATCGATTTTCCTACCGCCTGGCCCTGCCGATGAAAAACTACCAGCGGCTGGAACGGCACGAGGCCTACGGCTCGATCGAGCGTAAGGACGAGCGTACGGCGTTTCTCTATGTGATCATCGAAGGCACGCCCGACAACTTTGAAGTCCGGTGGGATAAAGGCCGCACCGTGAAGGAATCGGTCGAAACGATCAAGGAGAACATCAAAGACATCCGAAACCCTTTCAAGCCCGACCCGGAGGATAGCCGACCTGTCTACGTGGCCCCCGAGCCGGGTGACCCCACCCGCGAGGACGAGGTCATTGAAATGGAATTCTAGCCCCAGGCTAGTCGTTCAGCGACCAGTCGTAGTCCTGAGTATAGATGTCGTAGCTCGGCAATGGTGTGCTGCGGTACTTGTCGATGTAGGCACGGTAGGAACTGGCCACTTTCTTGAAGTCCGCGTCGTACCACTCGAAAAGTTTCGAGACGTAGATGCGCTTCTTCCCATTGTCAATGCGGACCACTTGGGGGCGCGAAAGAGCCGCCCGGGTGCGCTGGGTCAACGTGCTCTCCAACGTCTCGGGGCGATAGGCATTGCTCGCTAGCGGGGGACAGCTTTGCGCCGCGCAGACGAGCACGAAGTGCAGCCGCGCATCGCCGGTCGCGGCTAGAAGTTTGCTCTTCTCCAACTGGTTGAGGGTCATCGATACGCCCGCCACCGTGTAGCGTTTTGAATCGAAGAAGCCGGAAATCTTCATCGGCGACGAGGTGGGGTAGTTGTCGACGATGCCTTTGATCACAAGCACGTTGTAAGCATTGATGTAGAAGGCTTTTCGCTCCGTAGCACTGGCACCCGAAAGGCTCATGCCGCCAATCTCACTAACCAAGGCTGTGAGAGTCGCGGGGTTGGACTTGATGGACGCATAGGCCACCTTCCCCGAGCGGACGTAGCTGGAAAGGAAACTATCGGCACGATCAAAGAACCCCGACAAGTCGGCGCGTGCCACAGAAGCCGAGCTAAGAAGAAAAAGAAATAAGACGAACCGTTGACGCATCATGTTGTTACCTGTGTGTTGTTAACCCTATTTACGCAAGGGGAATGCCAATCATTCCCCAAAGGCCACAAAAGGTCGGCCTCTGTCGCCTCGGCGACCAACGCGAAATGAGAATCCTTCTCCTACTTTTTCTGCTGCTTCTCAGCCACACGCTCGTGATGGCCCAAGGCACAGTCAGCGGCACGATCCGCGAGGGAAAGACGGGCGAGGGCGTTTATGGAATCAAAATCCTGTATTCCACACCTAGTGGTCCGGTGGGCACCATCACCGATTTGGAGGGACGCTACGAGATTCGCGTTCCGCGCGACACGGTGACCCTGGAATATACGGGTATTGGCTATGCCACCCAGCGGGTCACCCTGACGGTGCGTGGCAAGGTGACCCAAGACCTAACCGTCTTCGAGGACGAGCAGCTCCTTGAAGAGGTGGAAGTGGAAGTCGCTCGGCCCTTGCAACGCATCACCGAAACCCAGATGAGCACCGAGGAACTGGACATGGAGACCGTCCGCGAAGTGCCCGCCTTGCTGGGGGAAGCCGACCCGATCCGGGTGCTGCAACTGCGCCCAGGCATTCAGTCGGGCGGCGAAGGCCAAACGGGCCTTTTCGTGCGCGGCGGCTCGAACGACCAGAACTTGGTGCTGCTCGACGGGGCGCAGATCTACAACCCCAACCACTTGTTTGGTTTCTTTTCGGTTTTCAACGCTGATGCGGTCAGCGAGTTGACCTTGTACAAGGGTGGCTTCCCGGCGCGCTACGGCGGGCGGCTTTCCTCGGTGTTGGAGGTGGAAAGCCTTCGGCCTGAAAGCGACACCCTGGCGGTGACAGGCGGGGTGGGCCTGATCGCCTCGCGCCTTACGGTGCAAGCCCCGATTGTGAAAGACAAAGTCAACTTCATCATCGGCGGACGGCGCACCTACGCCGACCTCATTACCGAAGCCATCAACCGCTCAAACGCAGATCAAGAGGACTTCGACCCCATTCCTCGCTATTTTTTCTACGACCTAAACAGTACGATCACCTGGTCGATCGACTCGGCCAACACTCTCTCGCTCACTGGCTACTTGGGCCGTGACCGCTTCCGCTTCATCGACGGCGAGTTCGACTTTACTCTCAAGTGGGGCAACGCGGCCAGCAGCCTGCGCTGGGACAGGGAGATCAACCCGCGCTTGAAAAGTCAGACCTCGCTGATTTTCTCGGACTACAGCTACGAAATCGTGAATCAGTTCGACCAGTTCAGCTTCGAGCTGGGTTCTCAGATCACCGACATCGGCGGCAAACACGAATACACCTACGAACTGTCGGACAAACACACCCTGAATTTCGGAGGCCAATACACCTACCATACCTTCAAGGTCGGGCGCATCCAGGGGGGCAGCGAAGACGACCTAATCGATTTCGGCTCGGACACGAGGCTATTCGGCCACGAGTTTGCGGTCTTTTTTGGCGACAAGATTCAGTTGACCGACCGGCTGACCATCGAACCGGGCCTGCGTTGGGGCGGCTTTCTTCAGAACGAAACGTTTTATTCCTTCCCAGAGCCACGGCTGGCCAGCCGCTACCTGCTGACCGATCGCACCACACTGAAAGCCAGCTACGCGCGCATGTTCCAATACAGCCATTTGGTGACCAACTCGGGCTCGTCCCTGCCGACCGATGTGTGGTACCCCTCGACCGCAGGGGTGCAGCCCCAACGGTCCGACCAAGTGGCCTTGGGCTGGCAACGGGCGTTGGGTAAGAAGGGCGATTGGTTCTTCTCGCACGAGGCGTATTACAAATGGCAAATCCGATCGGTCGATTTCCGCAACGGCGCGCAACTGTTCGCCAACCCAGACTTGGAGGATGAGTTTGTCTTCGGCAACGGGTGGAGCTACGGCACCGAGGTCTACCTGGAAAAAACCAAAGGCCGCACCCGCGGCTGGATCGGCTACACGCTTTCCTGGACTCGCGTCCGGTTCGGAGAGATCAACAACGGCGATCCGTTCTTCCCGCGCCAGGACCGCCGCAATGACTTGAGCATCGTGGTCATCCACCGCCTGAGCCCGCGGGTCAAGGTTTCGGCGACGTTCGTCTACGGCACCGGGGCCCCAACGACACTGCCCACCGGTCGCTTCCTGATCAGTGATGTGGAGGGTGCCGAGGTCACCGACGTGCCCGTTTTCACCGATCGAAGCAACCTGCGACTGCCCGATTACCACCGCCTGGATTTGGGCTTGATTTGGGAATTCCGCCCCCGCTGGGGCCATTCGGACCTAACCTTCAGTATCTACAACGCCTACAACCGCCGCAACGCCTATTTCATCTTTTTGGAAGCAAACGAAGACGAAACATCGGCCACCTCCAGCTACCGCGCTCGGCTGGTCTCGCTCTTTCCGGTTCTTCCTTCCATCACCTACAATTTTCGCTTCTAATGCGCCGGATGACTCAACAGATTCTGCTACTACTCCTGGGGCCACTTTTGGTCGCCTGCGGCAGCTTGCAGCAGAACATAGAGGTCGATTTGCCGCCCTTCGAGCGTACCATCACGGTGGAGTGCTACGTCTACCCTGGCGATTCGGTCATCGCGCGCATCACCGAGGCGGTCCCCTTCCTCGACGCACCTGGAATTCAGGACCTGGCCACTGCCAGGGTGCTGCTTTCCCATCATGGTACGACCGATACCCTGCGCTACACCGACCAGTTTGACGACCTAACAGGTAGAGGCTACAACTACCTGTCGCTGAACACGATCCCCGACGATCCGGGGGCAATTTTCACCCTTTTGGTGATTGACACCTTGAGTGGACGGACCGTCACGGCTCAAGCCCGCATGATGCCCACCGTGCCGATTGATTCGATCCTCACCCCCTATCGCCCGGACTTGGGGCTTAGCCAAGTGCTCGGCGGTTTTCAAGACAATCTCGCGGAGGAGAACTTCTACCGCTTCATCGCTTTCAGCCCCGGTGAAAAGGAAACCGACGTGGACTTTGCGCCCGATGACGGACTGATCAACGGCCAATTCACGTTTTTCGGCACGCGGTTTTTGTACAACAACAACGACAGCGTCGATGTCTACCTCTACCACCTGGAGGAGGCTCACTACGACTTCATCACCACCTCGCAAGCCGCCATTTCAGCGAACGGAAACCCCTTTGCCGCGCCCACGATTGTCGAGGGAAACATTGAAGGTGGCCAGGGCATCTTCGCGGCACCGGGCCGTTGGATCGAGCGGGTCGACATCGTCCAGCCATGATGAAGTCACTACTTCTCGTTTTCCTCTCGATCTTGGGGACCATGTGCACTCAAGCCCAACGTTCGTTTGTCTACGTGCCCATCGGCGATTCCTACACGATCGGCCAAGGTCTGCCGCTGCGCGAAAACTTTCCAAGTCAATTGGTACATGGCTTGGAGAAGAAGCACATCTCGGTCGAGTTGCCTTTCAACCCTGCCCGAACTGGGTGGACCACCGCCGATGCGTTGAAGCTGGAATTGCCCCTGTTCGAAAAAGCCAAGCCCGACTTTGCCACCCTGGCCATCGGAGTGAACGATTGGGTGCAAGGGGTGAGTGCCTACGACTACCGCCGGCGATTGGGCTTGCTCATGGATGGGATGCTGGAAGTGTTGCCCAGCAAAGACCGCCTAATTGTCTTGACGATTCCCGACTTCTCGAAGGTGCCAGCGGGCAGCTTGTATGGGCAGGGGCGCGACATCTCGGCGGGGCTGGCGGAGTTCAATGCCATCCTGATCGAGGAGGCCGAGAAACGGGACTTGGTTGCAATCGACGTGTTTGACCTCAGTCAACTGGCTGGTAAAGACCAAACGCTGGTGGCAGGCGATGGGCTGCATTACAGTCAGAAAGGCTACGCGGCCTGGGTCGAACGGTTGCTGCCCGCCGCGATCAGCGCGCTGAAGAATTAAGCCAGACTTGAAGGCGGTCGGGGCCACTGGTGGCGTCCTCGACGAGGAGGCCCTCTGTGGACGGAGCGGTAATGCCCGCTTCAAAGACGGCTGGGGCCGTGAAGATTCGCGCTTCGTCCCATAGCCCCGCGCGCTGAAATGAAGCAACTGTTTTGGTGCCGCCTTCCACGATCAGCGAAAGCACCTTGCGGCGGTGCAAGTCGGCGAGCAGTTCTTTGATTGGCAACTTGAAAGGGAGCTTGACAAATTGAACGGCTTCCTGGGCCCGGTCCTCCAAGCCATTATAGACCAAAGTAGGTTGGACTTGGTTGAACAAATTCAAGTGCGGTGACAGGCGCAAATCGCGATCAATCACGCAGCGAACCGGATCAAGGCCCTCGATTCCGTACCGAACGTTCAGATGAGGATCGTCCACTCGCGCAGTCATCGACCCAATCAAAATGGCATCCTCTTCCGCCCGCCACTGGTGAACCGTTCGGCGGCTTTCCTCGCTGCTGATCCATTTGGAACTGCCATCCACCCGTGCGATGAACCCGTCAAAGGTCTGGGCCCATTTGAGGATCACGTAAGGCCGCTTGCGCACGTGAAAACTCAAAAATCGGCGGTTCAGCCAGCGCGCTTCTTCTTCCAGCAAGCCCACTTCCACTGGGATTCCCGCTTCGCGCAGCCGGGCCAGCCCTTTTCCTGCTACTTGGGGGTTGGGGTCTTGCATGGCGACGACCACCCGAGCGGGACGTTCCTTTAAGAGCAGATCTGTGCAGGGCGGCGTGCGCCCGAAATGGTTGCAGGGTTCGAGGGTCACGTAGGCAGTCGCCTCGGCAATAGCCTCGCGGTCACTGATCGCGGCGAAGGCATTCACTTCCGCATGGGGGCCACCGTACTTTTCGTGGTATCCCTCGCCCAGCACCCGGTCGCCCACGGCGACTACGCAGCCAACCAACGGATTGGGGCTCACCCGACCCGCGCCCTTATCGGCCAATTCGAGCGCGCGGCGCATGTGAAGTTCGTCCCAAGTCGGCTGCATACCTTCGCAAGGTAGCCATGGCAACCCCCAACCACCATCCCTCCGACTGGCTTCGTCCCCTGGCCCAACAATTGGCCCCTCGCTTTGGCGAGCAGGAAGCCAAGGCCCTGGCCCGGCGGTTGGTCGAACACCACAGCAGTTTGACCTTCACCGAGCTGTTGGTTCAAAAGCCAAGTTCGACGTGGGACCCCGCCGCGTTCCAAGCCGATGCGGACCGACTGGCTGCGGGCGAGCCACTTCAGTATGTGTTGGGCTTCGCCGAGTTTCGGGGGCTCCGGCTGGCGGTGGATCCACGGGTGCTCATTCCCCGGCCCGAGACCGAAGAACTCGCCCAATGGGTCCTGGATTCGCTTCCTTCGGATCAAGCCTTGCACCTGCTGGACATCTGTACGGGCAGTGGCTGCATTCCCCTCAGCCTGAAGGCCGAGCGATCCGCGTGGCTTCTGCATGCGGTCGATCTATCCCCAGACGCCCTTGCACTCGCTCAGCAAAATGCTACCACTCTGGGGCTCGATGTCGCGTTTCGCCAAGGTGATCTGTGGGACCCAACCGTCTATCAAGCGAATTTTCTGTGGGATGCCCTGATCTCCAACCCACCCTACATTCCCGAAACACTCTACCAATCCCTCGACGCCCATGTGCGCGATTGGGAACCAAAACTGGCCCTCGCCGTCGCGGATGCCGCTCCGCTCGCCCCCTACCAAGCCATTGCCAAACAGGGTCTTACCTACCTGACACCCGGCGGCTCGCTCTTTTTTGAATGCCACGACGACTACGTATCGGCCCTCGCCGATCTGCTCGATGGGCTTGACTACCATGCGGTGGAAACCCGC
>CAYGKP010000074.1:0-1742 GCA_964350605.1 uncultured Cytophagales bacterium | reverse complement strand
CGCCTGATCCGGGCGGGGCGGTAAAAAAAACCCTGTGGTGGGTGAGTTGGGGGCCCCGCGGTCCAACCGAAGGTGGGCGGGGGGGATCGGCCTGGGCCGATCCCCGCGAGGGGGCGCTGCGCGCCCCCTCGCGGGGCCCCTCTCTACGCGTTCATCCTCCTTCGCCTACAGCAACTCGGCAACAATCTTCTCGACCGAGACGCCTTCGGCTTCGGCTTTGAAGTTGCGTAGCAGGCGGTGTTGAAGCACCGGGAGTGCGATGGCTTGCACGTCCTCGATGTCGGGCGAGAATTTGCCGTGGAGCAGGGCGTGGCATTTGGCGCCAAGCACGAGGGCTTGGCCCGCCCGTGGACCTGCGCCCCATTCGAGGTAGTCCTTGGTAGCTTGGGCGGTTTTTTCGCCGTTGGGACGGGTGCGGTGGACCAGGGAAACAGCGTATTCCACGACGTTCTGGGCGATGGGCACCTCGCGGATCAGGGCTTGGTACTTGAGGATTTGCTCGGCGTTAAGCACCGGCTGAATCTCTTCGGCTTTGCCGCCCGTGGTTTGGGTCAGGATCTGGACCTCCTCGTCGAAACTGGGGTAGTCTAGGCGAATTTCGAACAAGAAGCGGTCGAGTTGCGCCTCGGGTAAGGGGTAGGTGCCTTCCTGCTCGATGGGGTTCTGAGTCGCCAGAACAAGGAACGGTTTGGGCAAGCCTTGGTGTTGTCCGGCCACCGTCACCGAGCGTTCGGCCATAGCTTCCAGGAGCGCGGCTTGCGTCTTAGGCGGCGTGCGATTGATCTCGTCGGCGAGCAGGATGTTGGTGAAAATCGGCCCCTGAACGAAGCGAAAATTCCGTTGGGCATCCATCACCTCGGCACCCAGGATGTCCGAGGGCATGAGGTCCGGGGTAAACTGAACGCGGCGGAAGTCCAGCTCCAACGCCCGGGCAATCGATTGGACCAGCAAGGTTTTCGCGAGGCCCGGCACGCCAACCAGCACGCAGTGGCCGTTGCAAAACAAAGCCGTGAGGACCAGCTCGACAGTTCGATCCTGACCCACAATCACCCGGCCGATCTGCTTGCGAAGCTCGGCGTAGCTCTTCTGTAGGGCCTCGGCAGTTTTGACCGAATCACTCATGGGGCAGGGGCGTTCAAGAGGTCACAATGGGTGTAGTCCTCGGCCACCTGGATGAAGACCTGCGGGCGGGTATCTAAGAACCACTCGGAGAGTTTGGTCTGGCGTTTCTGGGCCAACGCCAAGCGGCGCATCTTCGGAAAGTCAATCGCCAGGTCGGCGCGGTGCGGCGGGATCGACTCCTTAAAGTAGATGATGCGCATGGCCTTCTTGCCCCCAATCTCGGTCGGCAGTGGGCGACTGATGGTGCCCACCTTCATGGTGTCCTTGATGCGGTACAGCGACACGTCAATGTTTTCGGCCTGCACGTGGGGACTGCCGTTCTGTGGGTCGATAAAGAAGCCGCCACTGCCCGCCGTTCGGGGGTCCTGGGAATGAGTCTTGGCCGCTTGTTCGAAGCTGATTTTGTTGTCGAGGATCATCGTACGCAAGCTGTCCACAAACCGCTCGGCGCGGGCCAAATCGGCGGGGCTGGGGTTGGGAGTCAACAGAATGTGGCGTGTGTTATAACGGTTCCCTCGTCGTTCGATCAGTTGGATCAGGTGGACCCCAAACTCCGAAACCACGGGGTCGGAAATCTGGCCCGGCTCCAAATTGAAGGCCGCCGCCTCGTAGGGGGGTAC
>CAYGKP010000073.1:10531-11074 GCA_964350605.1 uncultured Cytophagales bacterium | reverse complement strand
ACCTACAAGCCCCCGACTCCCCCACCCTGCGTGTGGGCGGCACCTTCACCAAGGACTTCCCCACCGTCGAGCACCGCTGGCCCATGCTCTCGCTGGCCAACAGCTATTCACGGGAGGAATTGGAGGAGTTCGACGGCCGGGTCCGCAAGGGATTGGGCTTTGAGGAGAATGACCAGGTCGAGTACCTCTGCGAGTTGAAATACGATGGCGTGGCCCTCAGCCTGACCTACGAGCAAGGTGTACTTGTGCGGGCCGCCACCCGCGGCGATGGCAAGCGTGGGGACGAGATTACGACCAACGCCCGGACCATTCGTTCAATTCCGTTGCGCCTGCCCCCCGGCGATTGGCCCGAAACCTTCGAGGTGCGGGGCGAGGGATTCATGCCCCTCCATGTGTTTACCGAGTTGAATCAACAACGCGAAGCCGCTGGGGAAGCCTTGTTGGCCAACCCCCGAAATACCACTTCGGGCACCCTCAAAATGCAGGACTCCGCCGAAGTGGCGCGCCGCAAGCTCGATTGCTACCTCTATCGACTGATGAGCG
>CAYGKP010000073.1:0-10521 GCA_964350605.1 uncultured Cytophagales bacterium | reverse complement strand
GCTTTCAAGTCCCCCAGACCTTTCGGTTGTGTCGGGGCGTTGGCGAAGTCTTCGCCTACCTGGAAGAATGGGCGGAAAAGCGCCATACCCTGCCGCTGAACACCGACGGGGTGGTGGTCAAGGTCAATTCCTTAGCCCAGCAGCAGGAACTAGGCTTCACCGCCAAGAGCCCTCGGTGGGCAATGGCCTACAAGTATGCCGCGGAAGTTGGCCAGACGATCCTAGAGGGCATGGAATTTCGCGTGGGCCGCACCGGTGCGATCACCCCCACGGCCCAAATGCGCCCAGTTCTGTTGGCGGGGACGACCGTCAAACAAGCCTCGGTCTACAATGCCGACGAGATCGAGCGGCTGAACCTCCATTACGGGGATACTGTCACCGTCGAAAAGGGCGGTGAGATCATCCCGAAGATCACCAGCGTGCTGGCCGAATTCCGCCCGAAGGACGCGCAGCCCATTCGCTTTCCCCACGACTGCCCGGCCTGCGGCACGCCCATTGTCCGCGAGGAAGGCCAAGCAGCGCACTACTGCCCGAACGCGGCCACCTGCCCCCCCCAGATCAGCCGGAAGATCGAACACTTCATCCAACGCAAGGCGATGAACATCGAAGGCCTGGGCCCCGAGACCATCGAGCAACTATTGGAAGCGGGCTTGATCTCGGACGCGGCCGACCTCTACAGCCTGACCTACGAGGGCCTGCTCGAATTGGATCGCTTTGCTGATCTGTCGGCCCGCAACCTGCTCGCGGCCATCGAATCATCCAAAGAGGCCCCCTACCCGCGCCTGCTCTATGCACTTGGCATCCGCC
This sequence comes from uncultured Cytophagales bacterium, assembly GCA_964350605.1. Classification (GTDB taxonomy): domain Bacteria; phylum Bacteroidota; class Bacteroidia; order Cytophagales; family JAAEPT01; genus CAYGKP01. The sequence goes on along the minus strand of CAYGKP010000073.1, from coordinate 9,714 downwards.
ATGTGGGCGAGACGGTGGCCCAGAAATTGGCCGTAGCCTTCCCTTCGATGGAAGCCCTGGAGGCGGCCGATCAGGAAGCCGTGGCAGGGGTGCCCGACGTGGGCGGTGTGATCGCCCAAAGCGTGCATGCCTATTTCACTGAGCCGGCTCAACTTGCGTTTCTCCGCAAGCTGAGCGACGCAGGATTGAACTTTGCCTGGACACCTCCGGAGCGGTATGTAAACGAGTCGGGTACGCTCAGTGGCAAAAGTTTCGTAATTTCGGGCGTCTTTACCACCTGGGAACGGGACGAGCTGAAGGAACTCATCGAGCGGGAAGGCGGCAAGCTGCTCTCCTCGATCTCCAAGAAACTCGACTACCTGGTGGCGGGCGAAAATATGGGCCCCGCCAAACGGGCAAAGGCCGAACAACTGGGCGTTCCGATCCTGAGCGAATCGGAATTCATAGCCCTGCTCGAAGCCAACCAGGCATGATCAAGAAGTTCTTTCTCACCCGCCAGATTCTGCGCCTGACCCACCACGGGGAGGAACCCCGCCAGCCGGTCCCCTTCGAGAAGGCCAAACACGTGGGCGTTCTCGCCTCGCTAGAAGAGGTGCAGGAGGGCGTAGCATTGCGTCAGTTTATTGACCGCTTGCAGCGCGAGGGAAAAACCGTCGAGGTGCTACTGTTCTCCGACAAGAAGCAAACCCCACTGATCGACTTTCCGCACCTGTGGTTCCGCCGGGCGGATGTCAGCTGGCGCGGGGCTTTCAAACACGCGAAAGTGAACCATTTCATTCACACGCGTTTTGACTATTTGTTCGCCCTGAATCGCACGCCTGTCCCCTCCCTCACCCATGTGATGGCCAAAAGCCGCGCCCATTGCCGGGTGGGACCCTACCACAAGCTCAGCGCCCGCTTCTTTGAACTGATGTATCGCAGGTCGAGCGACGCCGAACCGCTCAGCGTGACCGCCGACCGCATGTTGCAATACGCCCAAATGCTCCGCCCCTAATGGCCGATTCCTTTCTCTTTCGTGGCGTAGGTGTTGCCCTCGTTACCCCGTTTCAAGCCGACGGATCGATTGATTACGACGCCCTGACACGGGTGGTGCGCCGTTGTTTGGACGAGGGTGTTGATTACTTGGTGGTCAATGGCACCACCGGCGAGGCTTCCACAATTCCGATGGCGGAAAAAGCCGAGGTGCTGGCAGCCGTTCGGGAGATCAACCAAGGCAGCGTACCCTTGCTGTACGGCATTGGCCAGAACGATACGCGCCAAGTCATCGAGTTGCTTGCGGCGCAAGATTACCGGGGCATCGACGGGGTATTGACCGTTACACCTTATTATAACAAGCCGTCGCAGGAGGGCTTGTACCGCCACTACATGGCGCTGGCCGATGTGTGCCCAGTGCCCCTCATGCTCTACAACGTGCCGGGCCGCACGGGCTCGAACCTGGAGGCGAAGACAACCCTTCGCTTGGCGCAGCACCCCCGCATCGTGGCGATCAAAGAAGCCTCAGGCGACATGCCCCAGGCAACCGCCGTGCTGGCGCATAAGCCTGAAGATTTCGAATTGATTTCGGGCGACGACCTGTTGACTATTCCGCTTTGCTCGCTGGGCGCAGCTGGATCGATCTCTGTTTTGGCGAATGCCTTCCCCGGCCACTTCACCGCAGGTGTTCATGCCGCGCTGGAAAACAACTACGCCGAGGCCCGCACCCTGATGGCCGCTTTTGTCGACCTCAACCCACTGCTCTACGAAGAAGGCAGCCCCGTGGGGGTCAAAGAAGTGCTCGCCCAACAAGGCATCTGCGAGCGGGCGTATCGTCTGCCGCTGGTGCCTGCTTCCGAGTCGTTGCAAGCCCGCATCCGCGAAACGCTTGCCGCCTTCGCGGTGCTGAGTCCGAAAGCCTAGCTACGCTGCCGCGTTTAGGGAGCAGTTTGTCCTCACCACATGGCGCTGGTCACAAGTTTGACCACAAAAAAAAGAGACCGACGAATCGGTCTCTTTTTTTGATTGCTCTTGTTTGAACGGGAGGCCCGTTCGAAAAGCTAGCCCTTGTTTTTGGATTCTTGAATCTCGACGCGGATTTCCTGGGCCAGGTTTTTGAGCTCCTGCATGCCTTTACGCACGCGGGTACCCGCAGCCTGGTTTTCCTTGTCATAGAATTTTACAAAGTCTCCCTCAAGGGACATAATCAGGTCGCGAATCTCGTCGAAGCGTTTCATGCTGGAGCGTTTTAGGTTAGGTCGTAGTCCGGTGGGGGAAGTTAGACAATCCGCCAAGGACTGCAAACGAAAACCCCCAAAATCGGCTAAAAACAGGGTTAGGCAGGCATGGATAGTGCCTGTTCGGCGTAAATGCCATCCCGGAGCTTGCCGGAAATTCCGTCAAAGGCTGCCAGGGTCTCCTCGACATCCTCCATCGTGTGTACCGCCGTGGGGATGATCCGCAGCATGATGATGCCCTTGGGCACCACCGGATACATGACGATGGAACAGAAGATGCCGAAGTTCTCGCGTAGGTCGATGGTCAGGTTCCCGGCCTCTTCGGCAGTACCCGAAAGGATCACAGGGGTGACCGGCGAAGTGGTTGTGCCGATGTTGAAGCCACGCTTGCGGTAGCCGTCTTGCACGGCGTTGACAATCTTCCAGAGGTTGCCCTTCAACTCGGGCTGTTGTTGGAGGAGGTCCAGGCGCTTGTGAAGCCCGAAGACGATGGGGAACGGCAAGCTTTTCGCAAAGATCTGCGAGCGCAGGCTGTAGCGCAGGTATTGAATCACTTGGGGCACCCCGGCCACAAAGCCACCGATGCTGGCCATCGACTTAGCAAACGTGGCGAAGTAGACGTCCACTTGGTCTTGTACGCCTTGCTCGACGCCTGTGCCGCCACCGGCCTCGCCCATCGTACCGAAGCCGTGGGCATCGTCGATCATCAAGCGGAAGTCGTATTTCTTCTTGAGGGCGACCACACCCTTCAGGTTGCCTTGGTTGCCGCTCATCCCGAAGACCCCTTCGGTGATGACCAAAATGCCGCCGCCGGTTTCTTCGGCCAATTTCGTGGCGCGCTGGAGTTGCTTCTCCAGGTTATCCATGTCGTTATGGGTGTACACAAAACGTTTGCCCATGTGCAGGCGCACCCCGTCGATGATGCAAGCATGACACTCCGCGTCGTAGACGATCACATCCTTGCGATCGACCAGCGCATCGATGATGCTGATGACACCTTGATATCCGTAGTTCAACAGAAAGCCATCCTCCTTGCCCACGTGCTTGGCGAGGCGCTGCTCGAGGTCCTCGTGAAGATCGGAGTTCCCTGACATCATACGTGCACCCATTGGCGCACCCATGCCCCAGCGGCGCGCACCTTCGGCATCCGCCTCGCGGACTTCGGGGTGGTTGGCCAGGCCCAGGTAATTGTTCAGGCTCCAGTTGAGCACATCCTTCCCGCGAAATTTCATGCGGGGAGCGATGTCTCCTTCTAGTTTGGGAAATGTGAAATAGCCGTGTCCGAAGGCGGAGTGCGTCCCCAGCGGGGTACGTTCGGCGTGCAGTTTCTCGAAGAGATCCACAGGTCAGTGACTTGGTTGTAGCGCCACGCGGCCACACGTTTCGGCCGCGGCAATGGGGCAAAGGTACGGGATGATCCCCCATTGTCCAACCAACGCAGTAGGATCATTCCAAGACGATCTAAGCCTAACCCTAAGATTCATTGAAGTTTCCAAAGGGCTCGCCTCACGCCTGATCCGCTTGATTCGGCGAGTCCCCTACCTTTACACTTTCCATGGCCTTTTTGTCCCTTTCTCGCCCCTTGATTCTGGGCTCTGCCTCACCCCGCCGGGCCGAGTTGCTCGGTGCGCTGGGCTTTCCTTTCGATGTCAAGCTCTACCCCACTGACGAGCAGATACCGCCTGGCGCGACACCCGGGGAAGCGGTAGCAGCCATTGCCCGACAGAAGGCCCAACCCTTTCAGGCCGAGCGGCAAACGCACCTGATTCTGACCGCCGATACGGTGGTTGATCTTGAGGGAGCCATCTTGGGCAAGCCAAAAGATGCGGCGGAAGCACGGGCGATGCTCTCGCAGTTGAGCGGCCAGACCCACAGGGTGCATTCGGCCTTTTGTTTGGTCAATGGTGAGAAAGAAACCGTCGAGGTGGACACCGCCGAAGTGGTGTTCGATGCGTTAAGCCCAGCGGAAATCGACCAATACGTGGCGACGTTCCAGCCCTTAGATAAGGCCGGAGCCTACGGTATTCAAGAATGGATCGGAATGATTGGGGTGCGCGAACTGCGCGGCTCCTACTTCACGGTCATGGGCCTACCGACCCATCGGGTCTATGGGGCGCTTCGCCCCTACCTGCGCTAGTCTTACTTACTTAAGCTTGTCAAGCAAGCCCGCAATTTCTTCGCTGGCGCGTGCTCCTTCGTGAAGGATGCGGTAGACCGCCTCGCAGATCGGGAGGCTAACCCCTTCGCGCTGGGCGACGCGGTAAATGCTGGCAGTCGCTTGATAGCCCTCCGCCACCATCTTCATCTCCGCTTTGGCCGATGCCACCGAATAACCTCGCCCGATCATTACCCCGAAGGTGCGGTTGCGGCTGAACGGCGAATAAGCCGTCACCAGCAAATCGCCAAGGTAGGCCGAAGCCTCGATGTCGCGAAACTGAGGGTGCAGGTGGCCCATCAAGAGCTTGATTTCCTCCATCGCGTTGGACACCAAGACGGCTTGGAAGTTATCGCCCAGGTTCAGGCCGTGGGTGATCCCACAGGCCATCGCGTAGATGTTCTTCATCACCGCCGAGTACTCCACGCCTTTCAGGTCGTCGGAGACCGTGACACGCACAAAGTCGCAGCGCAGCATTTCGGCCACCTGCTCGGCGTACTGGCGATTGCCCGCCACTGTGAGGTAGGAATTGCGTTCCATCGCCACCTCTTCCGCATGACAGGGACCCGAGACCATCAAAATCTTATCACGCGGCACGCCGTATTCCAACTCCAAGAAGTCGCTGACCAGATAGTCCTTTTTGGGCATCATCCCCTTGATGGAGGAGATGACGATTTTTCCTTCCAACTCCCGGGGGTCGATCTGTGCCAGCGATTCGCGCAGGTACGCCGAAGGGACGGTAAGGAAGACGTAGTTGGTGTCCTTGAGAACTTTGCTCAGTTTACTCGACGGCTTCAGGCGCGACTTGATCAGCTTGACCGAGCTGAGGTAACCCGGGTTGCGACCGTGTGCTTTGATGTAGCGCACGTCCTTGGGATCGCGCACCCACCAGCGTACCCGGTAGGGATGCCGCGTGTGCAGCATCTTGAGAATTGCGGTGCCCCAACTGCCATCGCCGACAAGCGAGATTTGGGGTCCGGAGAGGTTCTGAAGGCGAGCCATTGCGGCGCGCAAGATAGGCGTTTCCCTGAGCGGGAAAAAAACGAGATTGCACCCGATGGCTGAGATGAAAAACGGAAAGCGGCTCAATCCCGTGGGCCAAGGCGCCCTTTTGACCGACCGGGGCTTTGCCTACGGCGACGGGGTGTTTGAAACCATGTACTGGGAAAAAGGCACCCTGCGCTTCGCTGAGCGACATTTGACGCGGTTCATCGCGGGGCTACAAACGCTGGGCATTCACTTGGAAACGCCCTTGGATGCCTCGACGCTCTCCGCCCACTGCGCCGAGCTGATTGGTCCACCTTTCGAAAATGCGCATCGCCTTAAGCTCTTCGGGGTGCGCCGTACCGGCGGACACTTCATCCCCAGCGAAGAAATCGGCGACTGGTACCTGATGGCCACGCCCTTGGAAACCACCCCGCGTCTGCCCAAGCGAATGGGGATCAGCGAACGCGTCCGCCTGTACCCCTCGCCTACCGCACAGTTCAAAACACTCAGCTCGCTTCCGTACGTGTTGGCCGGGCTTGAGGCCAACGAGCGCGGGCTGGACGACCTGGTTTTGTTGGACCAACACGGACACGTGGGCGAGGGCATTGTCAGCAATTTGTTCTGGGGCACGGGCCATCGCCTGTTGACCCCAGCGCTGGATTGCAGCTGTGTGGCGGGGGTCGCGCGGGCGGCACTGCTGGAAGGCTGGCTGCCACCACACTATAAAGTCGCGGAGATTTCAGAGTTGCCGTTGGAAGCGTTATTGGACGCTGAGTACGCCTTCACCAGCAACAGCTTGGGCCTTCAGCCCATCGGCGAGATTGACGGGAAACAGTTCAGGCCCGTCCCGCCGGAGATTCTGGCAGCGTTGTAGGAAAGCGGATTAGACCGCGACCGCCGCTTTGATGTGCGGATGCGGGTCGTAGTTCTCGAGGGTGAAATCCTCGATCGAGAACGAGAAGATGTCCTTCACCGCTGGGTTCAGGCGCATGGTCGGCAACGGACGCAAGTCGCGGCTCAGTTGCAACTCGGCCTGTTCCAAGTGATTCGAATACAGGTGAGCATCGCCCAGGGTGTGAACAAACTCACCGGGTTTGAGCCCCGTGGCTTGAGCTACCATCATGAGGAGCAGCGCGTAGGACGCGATGTTAAAGGGCACGCCCAAGAACACATCCGCGCTGCGTTGGTAGAGTTGGCAGGACAGCTTGCCTTCAGCCACGTAGAACTGAAAGAGCAAATGGCAAGGCGGCAAGGCCATCTTCGGCACCTCGGCCACGTTCCAGGCCGACACGATCAAGCGACGCGAATCTGGGTTGGTCTTGATCTGCTCGACTAGTTGGGTGATTTGGTCGATGACTTGCCCATCTCGCCCCTCCCAGGAGCGCCATTGCTTGCCATAGACCGGGCCCAACTCGCCGTTCTCATCGGCCCACTCGTCCCAAATCGAAACCTTGTTTTCCTTCAGGTAGGCAATGTTCGTCTCCCCTTTTAGGAACCAAAGCAGCTCGTGGATGATCGAGCGCAGGTGCAACTTCTTGGTCGTTACCAACGGAAAGCCCTCGGCCAAGTCGAAGCGCATCTGGTGGCCAAACACCGAAAGAGTGCCCGTGCCCGTGCGGTCTTCCTTGCGGACCCCATCGGCTAGGATCCGGCGCATCAAGTCGTGGTACTGCTGCATGGCTCCTTCGAAACTACGAATCGCTCGCTTGGGTGCCCGCGCTTGTGGAAAAGTCTCAGCCGCTTGCCCAAAGCATAAAACTACTGGGGCAAAAGGAAACCGCCCCCGACTCTCCAGCCAGGGGCGGTTTCCTAACCAAACTTAACCTACAAAACAAAATCGCTCAACTACCCACGGGGAGTCTCTGGGCGGTCGTGTTTCGCGTTCATGCTGGCCTTTTTGAAGGGCGAACGAGCGACGTCAACATTGGAAACGACCGAGGCATGGTTGCACTCAGGATGGTTGTGTTTCACGTTGTCTTTCGCGGATTTGATCGGGCCGGCAGTGGCGCTGACCGAGAAACCGCTGACAAGCAAAAGAAAAAGGACGGAGGCAGTGTGTTTTTTCATTGTATCGAGGAGTTGTTTACTGAACTCTTGATCAAGTAACGCAAACGCTGGATCTACGTTACCTCAAAACCCCTCGAAAACAGCGAATTAACGAAGGTTTCAGGCCTTTGTTAGCCAGCCATCAGCCTTCGGTTATGAATCCTTTATAATAGCACTATTCCGATATAATTCATGTGCATTTCCATTCCAACCAGTCTCCCCATGGGCACAAAAAAACCGCCCCAGGTTTGCACCCAGAGCGGCTTTTGTAAAGGGGCTTGAGCCTAAACTACTCAGCTGCTTCTTCGGTCTTCTCAGACTTCTCGCAAGACTTAGCGCCTTCGCCTTTCTTGCAGCAAGATTTCTTCTTCGACTTCTTCTTGCAGCATTTCTTTTCGCCCGATTTCTCGCACGACTTTTCGCCCTTGGGGCAGGCGCATTCCTCTTTGTTACATTTTGGGCACTTGTCGCCAGGACCCTGTTCAGTTGGAACCGTGGCAGGCGTGGCGTTCACTTGGGGGGCCACAAAACCGATCATCAAGACGGCAAGGGCAAGGAGTTGAAATACTTTCATGGTAGTGGGTTGGGTGAGTTCTAAAGGTCTAATACGCAAACCAGAGAAAAAAGTGCCCAGGCGGGTTACTTCTTTTCCACGCCAGCGAATACAAGGCTGCACACGCACAGTCCGGGTCGGCTTTTCAGTCGGCTTGGAATGAGGGAAGGAAGACCCCTGCTTCACGGCGGGGGTTTTTCATTTGAAGGCCGCGTTGCCCCCCCGAGCGGAAGGGCGTAGCTTTGGGGTCTTCCTTGACGCACCGATGGCCGCTTACGATCCCGCTACACTCGAACCCCGCTGGCAACACTTCTGGGCCGAGAACCAGACCTTCCAAACGCCCGCGCCTTCCGACAAGCCGAAATTCTATGCCCTGGACATGTTCCCCTACCCTTCGGGCACGGGACTTCATGTGGGCCACCCCTTGGGCTACATCGCCTCGGACATCGTGGCGCGGTTCCAACGCCTGGAAGGCAAAGCAGTCCTCCACCCGATGGGCTTCGACTCCTTCGGTCTGCCCGCCGAGCAGTACGCCATGCAGACGGGCCAGCACCCGGCCATCACCACGGAAGCCAACCTGACCACCTATAAGAAGCAGCTCCGCAAAATCGGCTTCAGCTTCGATTGGGACCGAGAGGTGCGCACCTCGGACCCTGCTTACTATAAGTGGACCCAGTGGATCTTTCTTCAACTCTTCGATAGCTGGTACAACAACACCGCGAAGAAGGCCCAGCCGATTGATTCCCTGATCGAAGCCTTGAAAGCCGCGGGCAACGCCGACATCGACGGCGCGTGCGCGGAGGACACCCCGACCCTCACCGCCGAACAGTGGCGCGCGATGAGCGAGAAGGAGCAACAGATGTTCCTACTCAACTACCGCCTTGCCTACCTCTCGGAAACCTGGGTGAACTGGTGCCCGGGCCTCGGCACGGTGCTCGCCAATGAGGAAGTGAAAGACGGCTTCTCGGAGCGCGGGGGCTTCCCCGTCGAGCGCAAGCGGATGCAGCAATGGTCGTTGCGGATCACCGCCTACGCCGAGCGGTTGCTCAGTGGCCTGGAAACCATCAACTGGCCCGAGCCGATCAAGGACATGCAACGCTATTGGATCGGTCGGTCGCGGGGTTGTTCGCTTCGCTTCCCGGTGGAGGGGCAAGACTTGGAACTGGAAGTCTTCACCACGCGGGTGGATACCACCTTTGGCGTCACCTACCTCTCCATTGCCCCCGAACATGAACTGGTCGACACCCTAACGACCCCGGACCAAAAAGCCGCCGTCGAGGACTACGTGACCAAAGCCAAGAACCGCTCGGAGCGCGACCGCATGGCTGATGTGAAAACCGTTTCGGGTGTGTTCACGGGTAGCTACGTCACCAATCCGTTTAACGGAGAGAAAGTCCCCGTCTGGATCGCCGACTACGTGCTGGCGGGCTACGGGACGGGTGTGGTCATGGCCGTGCCGAGTTCGGATGAGCGGGATTACCGCTTTGCCCAACACTTCGGTTTGGAGATCATCCAAGTACAGGAAGGCGAACGCACCGACATCTCGAAGGACGACTTCGACCCCAAAGCGGGCACGATGATCAACTCCGGCTTCCTCGACGGCCTCGACGTGCCGACGGCCATCGACAAGGCCATCGCTTATGTGGAGGAGAAAGGCATCGGGGTCGGCAAGATCAACTTCCGCCTGCGCGACGCGATCTTCTCACGCCAGCGGTATTGGGGCGAGCCCATTCCCATCTACTTTGAGGATGGCATTCCCCGCC
>CAYGKP010000072.1:0-11145 GCA_964350605.1 uncultured Cytophagales bacterium | reverse complement strand
TGCCCTAGAAGCGACGGATGTAGGTCTGGTCGGCCTCGGTGTTTTTGGTGTATTGCCACAGCCAATCGACAAGGCTTTTGTTCGACTCGAAGAACTCGCCGTTGTCCAAGGGCATGTAGGCGGGCGTAATGGTCACCCCCCATCTGTATTCCCCCGAAGTGGGCTTGCGCTTCCCGTTGATGGTCTCGAAGAACCCGGTGGTGGCCAGCGAGTCGCGCGAGAGGATGACGGCCTTGTCGCCTTTGTCGAGGTGGAAGTTCAGGTCCTTGAACAAGAAGTGCCCTTCGTCGTCGACCAAGGAAAGACCTTCGACGCCCAGAACCTGGTCGCCTGCCTCGCGCTCGGGGGCGAAGATGATGCCCGGGTAGCGGCGCGAGGACGGCTTGATTTCCGAGATGTCGAGCTTCTCGATCATCTTCTTGCGGGCGGTGGCCTGCTTCGATTTGGCGACGTTGGCTGAGAAGCGGGCGATGAAGTCTTGGAGCTCCTTCTTGCGCTCCTCCAATTTCTTGTTGCGGTCCGAGGACTGGCGCAGGGCCAATTGGCTCGATTCGTACCAGAACGTGTAGTTGCCCGTGAAGATCTGGATCTTGTTGAAGTCGATGTCGACGATGTGGGTCGAAACCATGTCCAAGAAGTGGCGGTCGTGACTGATCACAATCACCGTGTTCTTGAAGTCGGCCAGGAAGTCTTCCAACCAATGGATGGTCTGGAGGTCCAGTTCGTTGGTCGGCTCATCAAGCAGCAGGATGTCGGGGTTGCCGAAGATCGCTTGGGCGAGCAGGACGCGGACCTTGAAGGTGTTGTCCAGGTCGACCAGGTTCTTTTCGTGGAGCTTTTCAGGTACGCCCAGGCCCGAAAGCAAGGCGGCTGCGTCGCTTTCCGCGTTCCAGCCGTCCATTTCGGCAAAGAGGCCTTCCAATTCGGCGGCGCGTTCGCCGTCGGCGTCCGAGAAGTCTTCTTTCAGGTAGATGGCGTCTTTCTCCGACATCACCTCCCAGAGCTTTTCGTGGCCCATCAAAACGGTGTCGAGCACGCGGTATTCATCGAAGGCGGTGTGGTCCTGGCGGAGGACCGAGAGGCGTTCGCCGGGGCTCAGGTGGACGTGGCCCGTGGTGGGGTCCTGCTCGCCGGACAAAATCCGCATGAACGTGGACTTGCCCGCGCCGTTGGCCCCGATCATCCCATAGCAGTTGCCGGGGGTGAATTTGAGGTTAACGTCCTCGAAGAGAAGGCGTTTGCCGAAGCGAAGCGAGAGGTTGTCGACTGAAAGCATGGCGCGGAATCCCGAAAGGAGACGCAAGCTACACAATCGGGCCTGGGGGGCCAAGGAATGGCTTATTCCTCAGGGGTTTCATTGTTTGAATTTTGGGCAGCCAATCCAAGGAATCCGGCGGGTGAGGGAATAACGGAGCGCAATCCGCATGCGCTGGTCCCAGGCACCTCGGTCGTTGGAAGCGGGCAGTCTTGCGGCTGGTACTTGCTCATGCCTCGCCAGAAATTTTCGCTGCATACGGACCCACCTTGGCGAATAGCATGAACTGAGCAAAAGCCCGACAGCGGCCAGCACCGTAAATGTGGCGAACCTGAATCGGTGCAGCCTGGGCACCTTCACTTGGTCAGGGCGAAAGCTGCCACAGAAATGCGTGCCGCCGTTTTTCTGAAAGTAGTCGACTACCTGCTGGTCGGACATCACGGTAAAATCGACCAGGGTGATTTGGCACTTCTCACAATGCCGCCCCTGCTCGCGGGGGGTCATCTTGGCCCAGTCTTCTGAGCAGGGTTTGGGTAGGTGGGCAAGGCGAGCCATACCCTAGAATACCCGCAAGTTCGAAAAGGTTACCCCCGCGCGTCTTTCGATTCGCTGGGCAGGTAGTAGAAGCCCTGGCGCGGGTCCATCTGGGTGGAATCCTTGGGTTCGGGCTCGGGGGGCGGCGGCCCGTACTTCCCCTTGAGCGGTTCGCCGTGTTCTGTGGTGTCCGGCGGGGCGACCTGCCATTTCCCGACTTTGTTAGGCTCCTCTGTGGACTTGGGGTTGTAGCGACCACGTTTGGGTGAATCGGGGTCTTCCTCCGAACTGGGCTCGAAGAACATCCCCACCTTTTGCGGCTGCTTTTTGCAAGCACCCAAAAGCGCACCGATTCCGACCAACACCGCCGCCCACTTGCCCCAGCTGGACCGACGGGCGGGTTTCAGGGGCACGACCTGGTCGGGCCGAAAGGTGCCGCAGGGGCTTTGGCCCTTGTCCTTGGCAATGAAGTCGATGACTTCTTGGTCCGACATCTTGGTGAAGTCGATCAGTGTGATCTGGCACTTCTCGCAGTGGCGGCCCCGCTCGTTGGGGGTCATTTTCGCCCAGTCTTCCGTGCAGGGTTTGGGCATTTCGACGAGACGGGCCATGGTGTGAAAATTTCGGTGGAGCCAGAAGATAGGAAAAGTCGCTTACTCCCCCGGCTCGGGCAGCCGCTGAATCTCGCCCTTGATATGGTAGATCTCGGGGTCTTCGGTGGCAACAGTATCTTTGGTGCATTGCTGCTCGGTCGAATCCGGCGGGAAATAGGCCACCGCTCCTGCGAGGCGTTCGTGCGGGCCGCCACCACCATTTCCGGGCTTTGAACAAGCCCCCAACAGGAAGCCGAGTCCGGCCACGGCAGCAGCCATTCGTCCCCAAAGTGGAACGCGTGGTTTTGGTGCGGTCACTTGGCGGGGATGGAAATTACCGCAGACTTTTTCCTGCTTCTGGAAACTGGCCTTCAAGGTGTCGAGTACCTCTCGGTCCGACATCTTCGAGAAATCGACCACCGTCTTGACGCACAGCGCGCAATGGCGGCCTTGCTCGGTGGGGGTCATCGCCGACCAGTCGGCCGAGCAGGGTTTGGGGATGTGAATGTGTTCTTTCATCGGAAGAGGAGGTGAATTTGTTAATCTTCCATCATTGGTTCGCCCATATCGAAGCGCTCGGGCGGGGCGGGCTTGCCCATGTAGTGCTCTTGGGGTTGAGCAGGGGGCAGCAGCGTGTCGCCCATCAGGTGCTCTTCGGCTGGGTCATAGTCGGGCTCCACATCGCCAATCAACCATTCGCCCGGCCCATCGACACTGGTGGTTTTCGTGCCGCACTGATCGGTGGTATCCTCCGGCATCGCCGTGATTTCTCCGACGGTATGGCGGGCCGCCTGCTGGCCACACGAAGTCAAAAACACACCCAACCCCGCGAACACCGCTGCCATCCGCATCCACATGGTCCGGCGCACCGGAGCCTTTAACATAGGTAGTGGCGCGGAAACGGGCGCCTCGACTTGGTCGGGGCGGAACCGCCCACAGACGCGCTCTTTCTTCGCGAAACTGGCTTTGAGGTAGTCGACAACCTGCGCATCGCTCATCTTCGAAAAATCGACCACCACCTTGGCGCAGGCCTCGCAATGGCGGCCTTGGCCTTCAGGGGTCATCTGATCCCACGACTCGTGGCAGGGATCGGGCAATTGAATTTTCATGGTGCCTGGGAGAGGGTACACCCCAAGGATGCACCGCCACTCGACATTCCACACCCCGGGAAAAAAATAACTGTCTGGTTGTGGGGGCCCCGCGCCGCGCGAATGCGCGGGCCGCGGGGAGCAGCCTGGGCTGCTCCCCGCGAGGGGGCGGGCTCTGCCCGCCCCCTCGCGGGGCCCCTACCTCAACCCCTTAAACTTTACCGCCTTGATAAAACACCATCCCCGCCAGGCCAATGACAAGCAGCAGCTTGCAGAGCCGGGAGAGCAAGGTGAACTGCCATTGCGAATCGGCGCGGCGGACCAGGACGACCAACACGGCAAGGCCGGGCAGCATGGCCAGACCGATGTAGCCCAGCAGGGTTTGTTCGGTCAGGCCCGAGAAGAGCACGAGGACGGCGGCGAACGTCGCGACGATGAAGTAGATCACCTGTTTGGTGGCGCGAAGGCCGAGGACCAACGGCAGGGTTTGGGCCCCGTGGGCTGCGTCGCCGGGTTGGTCTTCGAGGTCTTTGACGATCTCTCGCACCAGCGAGACCATGAAGGCACAAAAGGCGAAGAAGAGGCTGGCCACGTACGCCTGGCGATAGACCATCGCGGGTGTCAGGACCGAGGCCGCGGTGAGTAAGGCAATCACGAAGTTGCCCACGAAGGGCTGTCGCTTCAGTTGGTTGGAGTACCACCACAGCATTCCCGCGCTGATCACAAACAAAGCCAACACCGGCCAGCCCAACCAGAGGCCCAAGCCAAAGGCCAGCCCGTTCAGGATGGGGTGAAGAATCAGCGCATAGCGTCGCTTGATGCGCCGGTCGAGGACCAACCGCTCGGGGCGGTTGATCGCGTCGATCTTCACATCGTAATAATCATTGATCGCATAGCCCGCCGCCGCAATCAGGGCCGTGCCGGCCACAAGGGCCCACAACCGGGGCTCCTGCAACTGCGCACGCCACTCGGCGCGGGGCCCAACCAGGCACACGCGAGCCAACACCTGAGCAGCCGCCAGGATCAGCAAGTTGGGCAAACGAACGAGGCGCGCTAGCGCGCCGGGACTGATGGCCATGGCGGCAAGTTACACCGCCTCAACCAGGGTTGACGTCCAGTTCGTGACTAGTCGTCGTCGCCCCAGTCCTCGTCGTCGTCGTAGGTTTTCTTTTTCGAATCGTAATCCTTGGGGGCGCTGTTCACGCGCTTGCGGAAATTGCCGCCTTCGCCGCGAGGGGCTCCACCACCACCTTCTGGTGCTGGCGCTCCACCGCCGCCCGAGAAGTCGCGGTTGTAACCGCCGCCTCCACCTGCGCCACCGCTGTTGCGGTCGCCGCCACGGTAGCCGCCGCGATCTCCTCCACGGTCACCACCGCCACCTTGCGCGCCACGGTCGTGGCCCGCAAAGCTGGAACCGCCTTGGGGTTCGCTGCCGTCGGCCGTTGTGACAAGCCACGCATCAAGTGTGGTGTAATACACCCACTGTCCGTTGCGCTCCACCTTGCGACCCTTGATGTTGAAGGAGACTTTCACAGGCTGGCCCAATTGATAGCGGTCCAATACTGGACAACGCTCCTGGGTCATCTGCATTTTGATGTAGTCGGTATAGGTGCGGTCTCCGTTCGTCTGTTGGGTTTCGAGAACAAATTCTCGGCGACGGAAGGTCGGCGCTAGTTGCTGGACAGGGAAGACGGCGTGCAAGGTCCCCTCGATTTGATACGACATGTCAATAAAGAAGAAATGGGAAGGAAAGAGTGAAAGCGAGTTCTCTGGAAAATAGAGACTTTCCAAAGGTAGAGAAAGTTATTTGTCGTTTTCCTCACCCAAAAAAAGATCGCCACCGCCCAGCCCCGCCCCAGGTGATACCTATTTTAGCGAATGTTACTACGTAGGCAAAACATGACAAGAGTCATACTTATTCTCAATTCCAACCGCTAAAGGGGCCTTCATACTGGTTTTAACAGGGTTAAATAAGGGAATTCCGTAAAGTGCTGGTATTACGTGTAAGTACGCAACCTTTTGTTTCTGCTCATGGTATTGGTACCAAATCGATGTATCACCAATTCCAAATATGTCATGCGATGCTGCATCATCTCTACCCTTCTGATGGTTTCCTTCGGGACCTTGCGACCAGCATGGGTCTCGGCTCAGACAGCTCTCAGCGTCCCCTCGGGATCGATCATCAATGTCGAGGTGAAGCCGAAAGGCGCGGGTTCTTGGATCAGTTGGACAGCGAGCCTGAGCGACAGCGTAGTCGCTTTTCGCGTCGAGCGGTCCGAGGATTTGCGCCAGTGGCTGCCCATCGCGATCCTGTCGGTCAAGACCTCTGAGCACGTGGGGCTTCGTGACTATGGGGTCCTGGACAGCCGAGCGGTCGGCGAACGGGTCTATTATCGGATTCAATTGCTGCGTCCTTCGGGGGAGTGGGAAGCTGCCGATCCAGCCATTCACCCCCGCCACTCGCCGGGAAGCATCTTAGCGGTTTCGAACCCCAGCCAGTAACCCTCAACCAAGGAAACTTTGCATCGGAAGCCCCTGGCAATTGCTGGGGGCTCCTTTCTTTTTGGGTATCTTACTGCGGTAACCCAACCCGATAACTGCAATGAAACGTAACATGGGACACATCGACCGCACCCTTCGCGTGCTGGTCGCCATCGCCATCGGCGTACTCATCTATTTGGAAGTCATTTCAGGGCCCTTGGCCTATGTCGCCTTGGGCATCGCGGCCGTGTTCGTGTTGACCAGCATGGTGGGCGTTTGCCCGGCCTACCTGCCCTTCGGCATGAAAACCTGCAAGACCAAACCCGCGCCTTCGCAGAAAAGCACCTAAGTTTTCGCTGGGCCGCCCATCTTTGAGGCGTGTCGACTCCTCCTGAAAGCCCCCTGCAACGCCAACTCCAACTCCTTCGCGTCGAACGCCAAGTCGAGCAGGAGATGCACCGCCAACTGCTCGAGACCAGTTCGTTCAAGGAGTGGAAGCGCCAAGGCCAGTGCTGGCACCCCTTATATGTGATCGAAACGGGCTACGGCATGGGCGAAGTCCCCTTTGCCGTGGTCGAGCGAACCCAAGATAAAGGCCAATCGCACCGCCTCTCGGGCGGCCAGCCGGTCATTCTGTTTTCGGGTAACGAGGACGAGAAAGTCCGCGCCGCCATTCATTGGATCGACAAGGACCGCTGTAAGCTGTTCTTCCTCCAGAACGAACTGCCCGAAGAACTCCTGAAGGCCGGACGGGTGGGCATCGTCGCCGATTTCGACGACAACTCGTTCCAACAAATGGAGTCGGCCCTCAAGGAGGTCGACAAGGCCCGCAACTGCCGCCTGGCCGAGCTGCGCGATCTGTTCTATGAGAAGGACCTGGACCCGCGCTTTCACGAACGCGTGCCCGCACCCTCGGACCAACTGAACGACTCGCAGAACGAAGCAGTCGAATCCATCCTTGCGGCCGAGGACATCGCCATCGTCCACGGCCCGCCGGGCACGGGCAAGACCACCACGCTGGTCGAGGCCATCGTCCGCCTTTCGAAGCGCGAGAAGCAGATCCTGGTCTGTGCCCCCTCAAACGCGGCGGTCGACCTCTTGGTCGAACGGATCGCCGCGCGGGGGGTGAACACCCTTCGAATCGGGCACCTCTCGCGGGTTACCGAAGGCGTCGTGGAGCACACCCTCGACGGGAAGGCCGCCAACCATTCGGATGCCAAGCGCATCAAGCAGCTCAAGAAGGAGGCCCAGGAATACCGCGACATGGCGGGCAAATACAAGCGCAACTTCGGGCACAGCGAGCGCCAGCAACGCCGGATGTTGCAGGACGAAGCCCGCCGCCTGCGCGACGACGCGAACGTCTTGGAGCAACACATTGTCGACGATTTGCTGTCGAACGCGAAGGTGATCTGTACCACCTTGATCGGCGCGAACAACCGCACCCTGGAAGGCAAGACCTTCTCGACCGTCGTGATCGACGAGGCGGCCCAAGGGCTGGAGGCCGCCTGTTGGATTCCCATTCGCAAGGCCGAGCGCGTGGTCCTCGCCGGCGACCCCTACCAACTGCCCCCCACCGTCAAAAGCGACGAAGCGGCGCGGCAAGGCCTGACCAAAACCCTCATCGAGCGGGGGATCGAGAAATTCCCCGACGTCTCGCTCCTGCGTGTGCAGTATCGGATGCACGAGGCGATCATGGGCTTCTCGAACCAGCAGTTTTACGAAGGTCAGTTGGAAGCGCACGAGTCGGTGCGCGGGGCCTTGCTCGACATCGAATCGAACACGCCCGTCGAGTTTGTCGATACGGCGGGTTGCGGCTTCGACGAAGAACAGCCCGGTTCGTCGCCCTCGCGGATCAACCCCGAGGAGGCCGACTTGCTATTCACCCACCTGCGCGGACTCATCTCCGAAATGGCCAATCCGCACGACCTCTCGCTGGCAATCATCTCGCCCTACAAGCGGCAGGTGGAGTTGCTCCGCGAGTTGATCGAGGAGCAAGCCGAGCTCAAGTTCCTGGCCGCTTCGATCAATACGATTGATGCGTTTCAGGGGCAGGAGCGCGATGTTGTGTACCTCTCGTTGGTGCGCTCGAACGACCGGGGGGAGATCGGGTTTTTGGGCGACACGCGGCGGATGAACGTGGCGATGACCCGGGCGAAGCGCAAGCTGGTGATCGTCGGCGACAGCGCGACGATCGGCTCGAACACCTTCTACGCCGCCCTCTTGGACTACTGTCAGGACAAGGGGTTTTATCGGAGTGCGTGGGAGTGGAGGTAGTTCGTATCTTGATTTCAATTGTCGAACGTCACTCGGATGAAGCTTCTTGAAATACTTAGGCAAGGCGAGAGCACTGCCTCTTCTGGTAGCACCAACTGGGCTTTTCGACGAGAGGCTGCTCTACAAGCCATTGACCAGTTTCTAAAAGAGTCCATACCAATTTTGGGAGGAGACGTCCTTGAGAAGAAGAATGAGAATTGGTCTTCTACCTATGACAATTGGAGCATTGAGATAAAGGAAGGCGAATCAATTCGTGCCTACGCGGAGAGATCTGCAATTGAGACTAGAAAGTATATCGAGTCCTATTGGGAGGGCGAGGATAACATCTATTACACCTTCGTACCTGAAGGTTTTGCCGAAGTAGCTAACGCTTTTAAAGAGGAACGTCTTTCCGAACTCTCACATAAGGTTGCTCAGCTTCTCGCTGAATGGAATCCCATCAGCGTTCCAGAGCACATTGCGTACTCCGAGTACCAAAGCTATGCTGAGCCGCTTCTCACAGAGTGTGAAACCGAAATAGATGTTCGCAACTATCTAACTGGCGTGTTTACAAAGTTCATGGGTTTTGATCTGACCGAGCAGGCTATTGTTGACATTCAAGAACTCAGTTCAAGGATTTTCAACGTTCACACCAAGTAGTGTGGGAGGCCCACGCAGCCGCTTATTGGCTCATGGCTCGTACGCTCAGCGGTTCATGCCCAACTGAAAGCTCTCTTTCCGTTCTTTTCCTTAATGAAAAGAACCAAAAATCAAGGCTCCCGGCGCGCCCTTCGTGGTGTTGACCCCTCCGCTTTACCAAGGGGCGCACAGGTCGCCGGGTCCGCGTAAGTGATGGACCATTAGCTTGCTTTCCCAAAGGCTAACTCCTGGGCCAATCCCGACTAGCAGACTTGCGCAAGCAAGGCTGGTTCGGAGGGTCGCCTTTTCTTGGTTCGTTCTTTTGGCGAAGCAAAAGAATGAACAAAAAGCGAACGACAGCCTGAAGTCAACTACTGCTCGTTGCTGCCACGAGCCTTGGTACGGTTCATCCAACCCACCCATTTCTTCTAACCCACTTGAACCTTTTACATACGTTTACTATTCTTGGTGATAGTATTACTTCCTACATGATGAACTACCCCACCAAGCAAGTCCTCAAGTACGGCGCGCTCATCCTGCGCAAAGTCAGCTTCGACCGCCACCTGTTCGAAAAGGAATTCCACAAAGCCCGCCGCGCGCTGGATGCCCGCTCGCGCCGCGTGCTGGACCGTTGGGTGCGCCGCCACTACCGCGAATTGGTGCCCCAGCGCGTCGAATCGGGCATTGGGCCAAGATAGCGAGGCGGAAAATCAGAGTTTTCCGATGGGGTGAGCCGTTGGGACATCCGTCTCCACACGCTTGGCTTCTCTCCTTCACTTCTCGGCACAGGAACCTTTACACCGGGGGGTAGTGTGTTTTGTCAAGGGGCCAGCCACCCGGGCTTGACCCGCCCGCGGATCTTGTTAATTTATGGTGGAAACCAACCCAACACAGCCACCTATGCCCCGTCCCAGCGACACTCTCAAAGACAGTCTTCAGAAAGCCAAGGACGTGCTCAGCCAGCACTTCGACCACCACGACTCGGACACCCGCCACCGCGACTTCATCGACCACATCCACAGCCTCCCCCAAGGCATCAGCGAAGGCGGCATCGAACAACGCACCGTCGAGCATCTCACCTACGTGAAGTCCTACGCCACCACCAATTTTCCCGGCACGGACATCGAAGCCACCCTGAAAAAGCTCTGCGCACAACTGGCGGCCGAATACCCCGAAGTCAAAGTCTGGTAGGCCCTCACTCCGACCCGCGATTCTGAAAAATCAGCGTTTCTCTGATGCGGCGAATCCAGGAAATAATTGTACCTTTTGTATCCCTGCTTCTCGCATTTGTTCGTTCTGTTTTTCGACGCTTACCCTTTTTCGCTCATGACGCACCGCATGCTGAAGTACACCGCGCTGATCCTCCAGAAGGTCAGCTTCGACCGCCGTTTGTTTGAAAAGGAGTTCCACAAAGCCCTCGAATCGCTCGACCCCACCGAGCGCAAAGTGCTCATCCGCTGGGCCTGGCTGAAGTTCACCACCTACCGCCCCCAGGTGGCGTTCTGCGCCATGATGCTCCTCTCTGCCTTGCCGCAAGGCGCTGTCATGGTCCCCAGCGAAGTGGTCGAAGCGGCGTAAGCTCCCTCACCTTATATGTCACTTCCTCCCTCCGCAGTTCGCTGGTTCTTGAGGTGTTTTCTGTTGCTCAGCTTTGCCTGTCAATCGGACGAGGACGATTGCCCACCGCCCGCGCAATGCAGTGATTTTGCGACCCAGGTCGAAGCCCAAGTCAAGTACAACAGTAATACCCGCTGTTACCAAGACTTGGACCCAGACCAAAACGGCTTCGCCTGCGAGAGTCTTCCGTAAGGCACACTAACACCGGGGCCCGTACCTTTGGGCCCGTGGAAAAAGTCGCCCTGTTTGCCTCCGGCTCCGGCTCGAACGCCGAAGCCCTGATGTCCTACTTCCAGGACCACCCGCAGATTCGTGTCGAACTGCTGCTTTCCAACAAGGAGGGGGCCTATGCCCTGACCCGCGCCGAATCGTTTGGCATCTCATCGGGCACCTTCACCCGGGAGACCTTTTACCAGAAAGAAACCCTCAGAGAAGTGCTGGAAGCCATGGGCATCCGCTGGATCGCGCTGGCGGGTTTCCTCTGGAAACTACCCCCCTACCTGATCGCGGCTTACCCCGACCGCATCCTGAACATCCACCCCGCTCTGCTGCCCAAGTTCGGCGGCAAGGGGATGTATGGGCATCACGTTCACGAGGCCGTGGTTGCCGCCGGTGAAACTGAAAGCGGCCCCACAATTCACCTGGTGAACGAGCACTACGACGAGGGCCAAGTCCTCTTCCAAGC
>CAYGKP010000071.1:0-11373 GCA_964350605.1 uncultured Cytophagales bacterium | reverse complement strand
GAAAACCCCGAAGGGCAAGCCATGCCGCTCAGCGAACTGCGCGGAAAAGTGGTACTCCTCGATTTCTGGGCTTCGTGGTGCGGCCCCTGCCGCCGGGAAATGCCCACGGTTGTGAAGGCCTACGAGCGGTTCCATGACAAAGGATTTGAAGTTTACAGCGTGTCGCTGGACCGCAGCAAAGACAGTTGGGTGCGCGCCATCCAGAGCGATGGCTTGATCTGGCCCTATCACGTTTCGGACCTGGGGTACTGGCAAAATGAAGCAGCCGTGCGTTACGGCGTACGGGGCATTCCGGCTACCTATCTCCTTGATCAACAGGGACGAATCATTGCCCGAAACCTACGAGGGCCGGAGCTGGAGCGCAAGCTCGCCGAGGTGTTCGGTGTAAGGTAAATCTGCCTATCTTTCCCGCATGGTCCGGGGCAAGACACGTAAAGTATTGGTCGTCGACGACGAGCCAGACATTCTGGAACTCCTCGAATACAACCTCCTAAAGGAGGGGTACGAGGTGCAGACTGCGCGTGATGGCCGCACGGCGGTGGACAAGGCTGCCTCCTTTTTGCCCGAGGTCATCTTGCTCGACATCATGATGCCCCACATGGACGGGGTTGAGACCTGTCGCTTGCTGCGCGATAACGCGGACCTCTCGGGTACCTACATTCTGTTTTTGACAGCCCGCAGCGAGGAGTATTCTGAGATCGCCGCCTTCCAGCAAGGTGCTGACGATTATATCCTCAAACCCATCAAACCTCGCGCACTGATGAGCCGCATTGGTGCCTTTTTCCGCCGCGAGGAGGAGAAGGGAAACGAGGAAGACCGCATCGACGTGCGCGACTTGGCGATTGACAAAATCAGCTACACTGTTAAGAAGGAAGGCCGCGAGATCTCGTTCCCCAAGAAGGAGTTTGAACTGCTTTATTTCCTGGCCAAGAATCCCGGTAAAGTCTTCTCGCGCGACAATCTGCTGAAGCGCGTGTGGGGTACCGATGTTTCAGTTGTCGCCCGCACAGTGGATGTACACATCCGCAAGATCCGCGAGAAAATCGGCGAGGGGTACATCAAGACCATCAAGGGGGTCGGCTACAAGTTCGACCAATAGGCACCGCAGCCCAGCGGGCAGTGCGACATGCTGTTTAATTCTCGCTCGGTTTCGTTTCTGATCGCCCTGCTTGTTGGCGTCCTGACCTCTGTTTTTCTGCGGCTGATTGATGGGACCGACAACGGCACCATCATCGTGGGGTTTTGTGTATCGTTTCTTTCGGCCTTTGCGCTCAGTTTCCTGACCCTCGAACTGCTGATCTTTAAGGAGCTTCGGCGGATCTATCGCCTGTTCGACAAAATCAGCGGCCATCCCGATGGCCGGATGCGCGAGTCGCACGTGCCCATCAAACAGATTTCCAAGCAGCTTTTTGCCTTTGCGAACTCGAAGGAGCGGGAAATCGAAAAGCTCCGCAAGCTGGAATCCTTCCGCCGCGAGTTTTTGGCCGACATCTCGCACGAGCTAAAAACCCCCGTATTCGCGGCACAGGGCTTCATTCACACCTTGCTCGATGGGGCCATCGACGATGCAAAGGTCCGCGACCGGTTCTTGGGTAATGCTGCTCGAAGCCTTGACGACTTGGACTTGCTCGTGCAGGACCTGATCACCATCTCCCAAATGGAGACCGGGGAAATCAAGATGCAATACGAAGTCTTCCCGCTTCAGCGCATGTGCGAAGACATCTTCGAGAAGTTGGGCAAGAAGGCCGAGAACCGTGCAATGAACTTGCAGTACGAAGGCCCCAAAGAAGGACCTGCGTTTATTCATGCGGACCCCGCGCGGATCAATCAAGTGGTGACCAACTTGGTCGACAACGCCATCAAGTATGGCCGCGACGAGGGCACCATCAGCGTCCGGGTGCGTTCGGCGGGAGGCTATTGGGAGATCGAGGTTCATGACGATGGACCGGGCATTTCCACCGAACACCAAGACCGGGTGTTCCAACGCTTCTATCGCGTGGACAAAAGCCGCTCGAAGGAAAAAGGCGGGACGGGTCTGGGCCTCTCGATTGTCAAGCACATTATCGAGGCTCACAAAGGAAAGGTCACCCTGCACAGCTCGCCGGAAATCGGTACCAGCTTTCGTTTCCCCTTGTTGAAAGGGCGCCCGCAGTGAGTCGCTTGAACTTCGAATCGCTGATTCTCCACGAGGACGAGGACTTTCTGTTGCTCGCCAAACCGCCTTTTGTATCGAGTCTTGACGACCGGCACGAGGCCCAAAGTATCATTGGTTGGCTGCGCGAGCATCGGCCGGGAGCCCAACTCGGCCATCGCTTGGATAAAGAAACCTCCGGGGTCATCGCGGCGGCCAAGCACCCCGAGGCATACCGACATCTCTCCATGCGTTTCGAGCACCGCCAGGTGTTGAAGGTCTATCACGCCCTCTGCGATGGGGTCCACGAATTCGAGGAGTTGCTGGTATCCTTGCCGCTCCGCATCCTACGCTCGGGTCAACACGTGCGCGTCGACAAGTCCCAAGGCAAGGAAGCCGAGACCTACGTGAACACGAAGCAGGCCTTCCGTACCCACACTTTAGTGGAGTGTTTGCCCCTGACAGGGCGCATGCACCAGATTCGCGTACACATGGCCGCTCTGGCGGCACCCCTGGCTGGGGACGAGCAATATGGTGGCCAGCCGTTCCTGCTTTCACGGATCAAGGCGCGCTACAATTTGGGAGAGGACGTGGATGAGCGACCCTTGATGGGCCGCGTCGGGCTGCATGCCTGGAAACTTTCTTTTGAAGGGTTGAAGGGGCAGCTTGTTGAGGCTCAGTCCCCTTACCCCAAAGACTTCGCGGCGGCACTCCGCCAGTTGGAGCGGTGGGCTTCTAAGTAAGGGCTCGTTCATCTCCTTGTTAGGAAACAATTATTTAACATGCTGTTAATCGGTAGGGGGCTCGCAGGGTAGGGGGGCTTAGTAGTTTTGCCGAGCCCTACTGAACCCTACCATGACACTCCCCCGCTTTCGTGCCGCTTGGCAACTCCGAACGGTATTTTTCCTTGCCGCCTTGCTGACAACCTGCACGCTGCAAGCACAGACTGGTGGCCTGCGAGGCGTGATCTATGAACCAACGGAGGAGAATGACGGGGACACCGTTGAGGCCTACGGCATCACGGTTCTCCTTTCGGGGCCCAGCACCCCGACGCCAGTCTTGACAGACTTCGATGGAGCCTTTGAATTCAAAGGACTTACGCCAGGCATGTATAGTGTGATCCTAACAGGAGGGCTGTACGAAGACGATACGATTCGTAACGTTGAAGTTGAGCCAGGCGAAGTTGCCGAAGTGGAGCGAATGGTCGGCGCAAGCGAGGACGTATTAGATGTCGTCGAATTGACTTTTTCGCGGCCAAAGGATACCGAAGCAGCGGTTGTGGCAGAACTTAAGGAGAGTGAGAGCCTGGGCGATGGAATCTCCAAAGAGCAAATCAGCAAGGGTGGCGACCGCGATGTGGGATCGGCTGTGACTCGAATTCCGGGAGTAACCCTAATCGAAGGAAAGTTCATTGTCGTACGCGGCTTGGGCCAGCGCTACAATGCCGTTCAGCTAAATGGCATCAATGCACCTTATACCGAGCCCGAGCAACGCGGCTTTGCCCTGGATATCATTCCCACTTCCGTGGTTGATCGCTTGTTGGTGTACAAGACGGGTGCCCCGGATATGCCTGGTGACTTTGCGGGCTCGGTGCTCCAGATTTACACCACCAGCTACGTCAGCGAGCGTTACCGAAAGTTGACCATCGGAACAGGCGTTCGGGCGGGCACCACCTTCCAGGATTTTGGTTTCATGACCAGCTATACCACCGACCTGTTCGGTTTTGGGAAAGGGAACCGCGCCATCCCGGCGGGCACTCCTGATAACCTGGGCAACATTGCGGTGAACGACAACCGTCGCTATGACGTGACCAATGCCTTCGCAAACGATTGGAACGTGAGCCAGAAGAAGGCGATGCCCGACCTGCGCCTTTCCTACGAGTTTGGAAACAACTTCCGCAAAGGCGGCACAGAGATTTCGACCATCAACAACTTTCGCTATTCGAACACCCGTGCCACCTCGGATAATAAGATCTATCGCTATCAATATGACGGAACCCCCGAGCGTAACCCCATCCGAATTTATTCGGCCAACGACAGCCGGTACCAACAAACGGTCTCCCTCTCGGGGATGAGTAACTGGCAGTTCCGTTTCAACTCGGACAACAAGATTGAGTTCAAAACCTTCTTCAACCAGTTGGGCCTACAGGATGTCACTGTTCGTGAAGGCCTGAATTCTGAAATTGGCAATGAGGAACTCAACTATTCGCTCCGCTACCTGCAGCGTTCGCTTTGGGCCACTCAGTTGACCGGTAAGCACGAGTTTAACGCCGACCGTACGGTCGTGGAATGGGGATTGGGCTACGCGCTCACCGCGCGCAGCGAGCCGGATTGGCGACGGGTGCGTACCAACCGTGCCGCTGGCACCGACGATCCCTATACCTTGATTATCGCGCCTTCGGCGACGCTATTCGATGGCGCCCGCTTTTTCTCCGACCTGAATGAGAACCAGTTCAGCTTCCGTGGCGACATCGAGCACCTGTTGGCACCCGACGCAGACTCGGTTGGGGTCAAGCTTCGCGCTGGCTATTACACCGAACTCAAGCAGCGGGATTTTCAAGCGCGCTGGATGGCCTACAACGTGGCGAACGGGGGAACACACGACACGTCGCTCGACAACCTGCCGCTGGACGAGATTTTCGCCCCCGAGAACATCGACGTGGAAGGCTTTGTCCTCAACGAGGGAACCAACCCCACCGACGAGTACACCGCCCAGAGCGTCTTACTCGCAGGGTATGCTGGCATCTACGTTCCGTTGGCCAATGACAAGATTCGACTCTCGGGTGGACTTCGCATTGAGAATTACACGGTGACCCTCGAGCCAGGCGCAGGAGCCGATCCAAGCCTGGACATCGACACCAGTTTCACCAGTTTTCTGCCTTCGTTCAACTCCACGTTTGTGATTAGTGAGAAGTTCCAGATTCGCGGGGCGTACAGCCGAACGGTCAACCGACCTGAACTCCGCGAATTGGCCCGCTACAACTTCTATGACTTCAACCTCAATGCCGACTTTGTGGGGAACGCTGAGTTGAAGCCTGCTGACATCGACAACTTCGATTTGCGGTTCGAGTTCTACCCAAGTGAGGGCGAGATTATCTCGATCGGTGGATTTTACAAACGATTCATCAACCCCATCGAGCTTTATGTTGGCGGTACGGGAAACCCGGTGTACCAATATGATAATGGCATCTCGGCCTACTCAGCGGGGATCGAATTGGAATTCCGTAAGTCACTCAGCTTCTTGTTCCCCACAGGCCTGATGAGCAACACCGGTCTTTTGGTCAACGGCGCGTTGATTTACAGCCAAGTGGACGTGGGCGAGCGCCAGAACGTGGAAACCGAGCGGCCTCTGCAGGGGCAGTCGCCGTACGTCCTCAATGCGGGGGTGTTCTTCCAGGACGACAGCACAGGATGGGGCGTCAATTTACTTTACAACACCTATGGACCGCGGATCTTCTCAGTTGGCGATCTGTTGGAGATACCAACCGTTTGGGAGTTGCCCCGGAACTTCTTTGATGTGTCGGTCAGCAAGGAGCTTTCCGAGCAGTTGACTTTGAAAGTCACGGCGACCAACATCTTCAATGCCGAGTACCGCCTCTATGCGGATGGCAACTCGGACAAGAAGAACTCGGACCCTGAGTTGGACCTGCCCATTCAGTCCTCCAAGCAGGGGCAGTATGTTACCGCCCAGTTAACGATCAAGTTCTAGCGAACCCTGCTAAATCCTAGATTTGGCCCATTCGGGTCGGTCTGGTTTTTTCTCGCTGGCCTAAGACTTTTTCGGTGTTACCAACTGGTTACCCGGGTGGTCGATCCTTAATCATCATTTAAAGGGAAGGACAGCCTGCCGTGATATTGGCGGTCTACTTTCGTGCGACGATTAGATAGTCACACAACAACCCCTACCAACATGAAAAAGTACCTATTCAACCTACTGATTGCTTCAGTTGCGGTTTTCGGCGCGGCTTGTAGCAAAGACGACGACGGCGGCAGCAGCAGCAGCAGCACGTCTTACGACGCCATCCTTTCGGGAACCCAAAGCTCGAACTTTACGATGGAGACCGGCAAAAAATACCTGATTCGCGGCAACGTGTTTTTCACCAGCGGCACGACACTGACCATCGAGCCAGGCGCGAAGATCTTCGGTGAAAAATCGTCGAAAGGCGCGTTGATCATCAACAATGGCGCAACCCTAGACGCTGTTGGCACTTCGAGCAACCCCATCATCATGACTTCCGATGCCCCTGCTGGTTTCCGCAACCGCGGTGACTGGGGTGGCCTCGTATGGTTGGGTGATGCGGTCACTTCGGATGGAACTGGTGTTGACATCGAAGGTATCCCAACTGCTTCGGGTGCTACTTACGGTGGTTCGGATGCAGCGTATGATGGAGGTACCCTCCAGTACTGCCGCATCGAATTCGCTGGTATTGCGCTTTCGCCGAACAACGAGCTCAACTCGCTCACCATGGGTGCCCTGGGTTCGGGAACGGTTATCGACCACATCATGGTCAGCTACGCTGGTGATGACGGCCTGGAAGCTTTCGGTGGATCGAACGACATTCGTTACGTGGTGACGCAAGCCACCACTGACGATGACCTCGACTGGGACAAAGGAAACACTGGAACTGTCCAGTGGGCCTTCATCATTCGTGATGCGGGTATCGCTGACCAATCGGGTAGCTCGGGTTTCGAGATCTCGGGTGGTACGACCACTACTGTGTTCGCCAACATCACTTGTGTAGGTCCAAGCGGAACGGTTCAGAACGTTTCGAACTCAAACTTCCTCTCGGGTCTCCAGTGTAAGAGCGGTAGCCCTTCGATCCGCAACGTCATCGTTGCCGGTTGGGAGGACCAGCCTGCCCTTCTGGGTACTGGTGCCGGAATGACCTTCAACGTGAATGGTTTTGTTGCTTATGATTGCAACACCTTCGCTACTGACGCGCCGTCAAGCTTCACCAACACTTCGGATCAAACGGGTACACCTAACAGCACACTGTTTGCCTCTTCGTTCTTGAACGGTGGCGCAACTTGGGCTGACATCAATGACGTGAAAGAGCCATTCATCGCTTCGGGTGCAACGCTTCCGACTGCTGCAACCGGATCGATTTCGGGTGGCAACGGTACGTCTGTTACGCTTGATGGGAACTTGGGTGCCTTCGGTGCTGCTGGTAACACGACTGCGCCTGCAGGGTGGAACTGGAACGCTGGTTGGTTGGAATTCGACGCCATCAACGCGGTTTACTAGTCTGACCCAGTCAAACTAACTTTGAAGAGCCCGGGAGCATCGCTCCTGGGCTCTTTCTTGTTACCCATTTCATCTACCTGTTCTTTCCTTGCTCATTCACCATCACACTGATGAAAACCTTTCTTATTCGAAGCCTTTTCCTCGGCGCGCTATCGACCTGCTTTGTGGCTTGCGAGCCGGATTACAAAGTAGAGACCCACTTGGCCGATGAGCTTCGCGACACGGTGGAGATCCAAATAGCCGCCTACGTAGAAAAACGTCACGAGTACGCCGACACCTCGCTGCGCTTCGATCCGAAGATTTACTACTACTACCAGCGGACGGTCGACAATTCGTACCTTCATCGCTACTATCTCGACCCCAAAACCAACCAGCACTACTTTCTCTATGTGAAGCGCGAGTTTCGCAGCCTCTACGAGCAGGACAAGCGTTCGGTGGGGGGCACCTTCTACCTAGATGACTCGCTTCGCATCACGGGCATGAATCAAGTCTTCTGGACCCCCATGCTGCGCGATCCAGCGGTGGTTGAGCTGGGCGAGATGCTTTTTGACGAAATGGTCAGCACGGGCGGCAACGTCGATAAGTACTTCGGTGATCCCACCAAAGTGGAGTGGCCCAACAAGGACTTGGTCTACAACCCCAAGACCAATGATTGGATCTATCAATTGGATACGCTGGCCCACAAGCTTCCCGAGAAGAAGAATTGATTGACCGTTGCGAATGATTGGGGAAGGGTTTACCTTTGTGTCCCTTTTTGCCCCATACGCAAAGAAGATTTACCAAGAGAACCACACAGCACGTGGACATCCTTAGCTACAAAACGGCCGCAGGCCGTACCCAAGACCTTCACCCTGACTGGGTGGTCGTAGATGCCAGTGGCCTGATTGTGGGTCGGTTGGCAACGCAAGTGGCCATGCGCCTTCGCGGAAAGCACAAGCCGACCTACAGCCCTCATCTGCCTTGCGGCGACAAGGTCATCATCCTGAATGCCGAGAAGATTCGTCTGACTGGTAAGAAGATGGATGACAAAGAATACATCAGCCACTCTGGGTACCCAGGTGGTCAGAAAAGCCGCAGCCCTCGCGAGGTTCTGGGCAAACGCCCCGAGGCCATCCTCGAGGCAGCCGTTCGCGGCATGTTGCCAAAGAATCGCTTGGGTCGTGAGTTGTTCCGCAACCTCTACGTCTATGCGGGCAACGAGCATCCCCACGAGGCACAATCGCCCCAGTCAATCCAAATTGCGAAGTAAGTTCCCCACTTCATGCAAGTGATCAACACCATCGGCCGCCGCAAAACCTCTGTGGCGCGCATCTATCTGAAGCCTGGTAAAGGCGAGATTTCGGTCAACGAGACCAAGTTCGAAGATTTCTTCCCTACGGGGGTGCTTCGTACGGTTGTCATGCAGCCGCTCCACTTGTTGGAGCAAGCCGACAGCTACGACATCTATGTGAACGTCAACGGCGGTGGTCCTAGCGGCCAAGCCGAAGCCGTTCGTTTGGGCATTGCCCGTGCCCTGTGCGAGTTGAACCCCGAGGTTCGTCCCGCATTGAAAGCCGAAGGCTACCTGACCCGCGATGCCCGCATGGTCGAACGCAAGAAGTACGGTCGCCGCAAGGCGCGCCGTCGCTTCCAATTCTCTAAACGCTAATTCACCCCTTCACGCTCCCGCTCTATGAGCCAACGCCTTTCGATTGACGAGCTGCTGGATGCAGGGGTTCACTTCGGTCACCTGACCCGCAAGTGGGACCCCCGTTTCGCTCCCTACATTTTGATGGAGAAAAACGGCATCCACCTCATCGACCTCAACAAAACGATTGCTTCCTTAGAGGAAGCCAAAGCGGCTGCTGCTAGCATCGCACGTTCGGGTCGAAAAATTCTCTTTGTTGCGACCAAGAAACAGGCCCGCGAAATCGTCTCGACCGAGGCGCAGCGGTTGGGTATGCCCTACGTGACCGAGCGTTGGTTGGGCGGCATGCTGACCAACTTCGCGACCGTTCGCCGTTCGCTCAAGAAGCTTTCGACCATCGACAAGCTGATGAAAGACGAGGCCTTCGGTTCGATGGCCAAGAAAGAGCGCCTGATGAAGACCCGCGAGAAAGCGAAGTTGGAGCGCGTGTTGGGCGGCATTGCCGACCTGAGTCGCTTGCCTTCGGCGATCTTCATTGTGGATACCACCAATGAGCACATCGCTGTTGCGGAAGCCAAGAAACTCAACATCCCAATCTTCGCGCTGGTCGATTCGAACTCGAATCCGCTGGACGTTGATTTCGCAATCCCTGGAAACGACGATGCGTACAAGTCGATTGGCTTGATCACTCGCAACTTCATCCAAGCGATTGAAGAGGGGCTAGCCGAGCGCAAGAAAGAGCGTGCAGAAGGCGGTGCACCAACTGAAGATGAAAGTGGCGCCGAGGAAGAAGTAGTGATGGCTACCGAAGAGGTAACCGCTGCTCCCGCCGCAAAAAAGACACCAAAGGCTGAGAAAGTTGAGGTTGCTGAGGCACCGAAAACAGAGGGTGGCGAAAGCACCGCCGACGCGAAGTAAACTCACGCATAACAAGCATCAAGTAAAGACCCATTCGGGTAATAAAGCGGCTGCCTGAGGTAGCCGTTTTTGTTAGGTTTGCACCCGGTTCCATTCTACTACCAACCAACCGACTACCATGGCGACGATCACCGCACAAGAGGTCAACAAGCTGCGTCAAATGACAGGCGCAGGCATGATGGACTGTAAGAAAGCCCTGTCCGAAGCGGACGGCGACTTCGAGAAAGCCATCGACATCCTTCGCAAAAAGGGACAGAAAGTTTCCGCTTCGCGCGCAGACCGCGAGACCACCGAAGGGGCAGTCTTTACGCAAATCAAAGCCGATGGCAAGGAAGGTCTTCTGGTCGCCCTTGGCTGCGAGACGGACTTCGTTGCCAAGAACGACGACTTCCAAGCGATGGGGTCTAGCCTATTGAGCCTGGCATCGTCCAACGGCGTTCAGGATTCGGAGGCGTTGTTATCGAAAGCTATGAGCGACGGGCGCAGCGTGAATGAGCACATCACCGAACTGGTCGGGAAGATTGGCGAGAAGATTGAGGTTGTGGCCTACGAGCGCATGAGCGGTGACCAAGTGGTGACCTACATCCACTCGAACGGCAAACTCGGCGTGATCCTTTCACTGGAAGGTGCGAGTGGCGCAAAAGTCGAAGAAGTCGGCAAAGACATCTGTATGCAGATCGCTGCCATGAACCCTGTTGCTGTTGACAAAGATCAAGTGGACGCCGCGGCCATTGAACGCGAGCTGGAAGTCGGTCGTGAGCAAGCGCGTGCCGAGGGTAAGCCAGATGCCATGATCGAGAAAATCGCTCAGGGCAAGCTCGGCAAGTTCTTCAAGGAGAACACCTTGCTCTCACAACCCTTCGTGAAGGACAACAGCAAAACCATCGAAGCCCTGCTGAAGGAGACCGACCCTTCCCTGAAGGTGAAGGCGTTCCGCCGCGTGCAGATCGGTTAGTCCACCCCGTAAATTCTACATAAGAAAAGCCCCTTGCATCGCGAGGGGCTTTTTCATGTCCAGTAGGCTTGGGTTGTGAGGCCCAGAGTAACTACTCAAAAATGATTTTGGTGTGGGGCAGCAGTGCTTGGATCTTCTTGCGCTCGGTGCTGTTGATGTCGTTGCCCACCAGGATCAAGGTCTTGAGATTTTTCAAGCCTGCGACTTCAAAAGGCAGGCTTTTGAGTTGGTTCATCGAGAGGTCGAGTTCGCGCAGCGACTTGACACGAGCGATTGACTTGGGCAACTCCTTCAACTGGTTCTGGCGAATGTAGAGGCGTTCGAGTTGGCCTAGGTTCCCGAATTCGTAGGGGAGCGTGGTCAGTTGGTTGCGGTTGAGATTCAGCTCTTGCAGGTAACGTAGTTGGCCGATGCTTG
The DNA here is from genome assembly GCA_964350605.1 of uncultured Cytophagales bacterium. Classification (GTDB taxonomy): domain Bacteria; phylum Bacteroidota; class Bacteroidia; order Cytophagales; family JAAEPT01; genus CAYGKP01. The sequence continues at coordinate 81 of CAYGKP010000071.1, read as the reverse complement.
CGGTAAGGGAGGTGAGCTTGTTGCTAGCCAGATTGAGGTTGAGTAACCCATGCATCTTGGCGATGTCAGTGGAGAGCGAGG
>CAYGKP010000070.1:9014-11455 GCA_964350605.1 uncultured Cytophagales bacterium | reverse complement strand
GGGCGCAGGGGCAGCTGTGTACCCGGCGCACCAATCGACTGTCCCGCGAGGACACCGACCGACTCACCATTCTGGACCATGCGGCCCGTGGCGAGGTTCCGTCCGTAGCATTTGCCACAAACACCCCGGCGGGTTTCACACGTGAGTACCGAACGAATCTCGACACCTTCCAGGCCGGACTCGTCAATTTTGCGGGCAATCTCTTCCACGATCTCGTCACCACCGCTGACAAGCAGCTCTTCGGTAACGGGATGGTACACGTCGTGAACCGACGTGCGGCCCAAAATGCGTTCGCTCAGTGGCTCAACGATGTCCTCACCGTCTTTCAAGGCGGTGGTGAACGTGCCACGCAGGGTGCCACAATCCGGCTCGTTGATCACGCAGTCTTGCGCGACGTCAACCAGACGACGCGTCAGGTAGCCAGCATCAGCCGTTTTCAAGGCCGTATCCGCCAGACCCTTCCGTGCACCGTGGGTCGAGATGAAGTACTCGATGACGTCGAGGCCCTCTTTGAAGTTCGAGAGAATGGGGTTTTCGATGATCGCACCGACCGAACCGACCAGGTTCTTCTGCGGCTTGGCCATCAGACCACGCATCCCGCCCAATTGGCGAATCTGCTCACGCGAACCACGGGCACCCGAGTGCATCATCATGTAGATCGAGTTGAAGCCCTGCTGGTCTTCCTCGAGTTGCTGCATGAGGGTCTCGGTGAGTTGCGAGTTCACGCGGGTCCAGATGTCAATGACCTGGTTGTAGCGCTCGTTGTCGGTGATTTGACCGAACATGTAGTAGCTCCATACCTGCTCGACATCCTCCTTGGCTTGGACGATCAGATCCGCCTTGGCATCCGGAATTTGGATGTCGGCCAGACCGATCGATAGACCGCCTTTGTAGGCCATCTGGAAGCCCAAATGTTTGATGTCGTCAAGGAACTTGGCGCTCGCCTGCATGCCGGCAATCTTGTGGACGCTCGAGATGATGCGTTGCAACTTCTTCTTGGTCAACAGCTCATCCACGTAGCCCACCGATTCTGGAACTACTTCGTTGAAGAGCACGCGACCAGCGACCGTTTCAATCAGCTTGGTCGAAAGCTCGCCCGACTCGTTGTCACGCACCGTGGTGCGAACCTTGATGTAGGCGTGCTTGGAAATGCGGCGTTCGTTGAGGGCAATGATGACCTCTTCGGACGAGTAGAAGACCATGCCTTCGCCTTCCACCTTCAATTCCGGTGTGCTGCGACGACCTTTGGTCAGGTAGTAAAGACCTAAGACCATGTCCTGCGAAGGAACCGTGATCGGCGCGCCGTTAGCGGGGTTCAAGATGTTGTGCGAGGAGAGCATCAAAACGCTCGCTTCCAACACAGCTTCTTGACCGAGTGGCACGTGAACGGCCATTTGGTCACCATCAAAGTCAGCGTTGAACGCAGTACAAACCAGTGGGTGCAGTTGAATGGCCTTGCCTTCGATCAGCTTTGGCTGGAAGGCTTGGATGCCCAACCGGTGCAAGGTTGGCGCACGGTTCAAGAGCACGGGGTGTCCTTTCAGTACGTTCTCGAGAATGTCCCAAACGACGGGGTCCTTGCGATCAACAATCTTCTTGGCCGATTTTACGGTCTTGACGATGCCGCGCTCGATGAGCTTGCGGATGATGAACGGCTTGAACAGCTCGGCGGCCATGTCCTTGGGAAGACCACACTCGTGCAGCTTCAACTCCGGACCAACGACGATTACCGAACGACCCGAGTAGTCAACGCGTTTACCGAGCAAGTTCTGGCGGAAGCGACCTTGCTTCCCTTTGAGCATGTCGGAGAGCGACTTGAGGGCGCGGTTTCCGTCGGCTTTCACCGCGTTCACTTTGCGCGAGTTGTCGAACAAGGAGTCGACAGCCTCTTGCAGCATGCGCTTCTCGTTGCGCAAGATGACTTCCGGCGCTTTGATTTCGATCAACCGCTTGAGGCGGTTGTTGCGGATGATGACCCGACGGTACAGGTCGTTGAGATCCGAGGTCGCGAAACGACCACCGTCCAATGGCACCAAGGGGCGCAGTTCTGGTGGAATCACGGGGACCATCTTAATGATCATCCACTCGGGGCGGTTCTCCACGCGGGTGTTCGCCTCGCGGAAGGCCTCCACCACTTTCAGACGTTTGAGGGCCTCCGCCTTACGCTGCTGCGAAGTATCGTTGGCTGCTTGGTGGCGCAGGTCATACGACTGCTGGTCCAGGTCCAAACGGCTCAAAAGCATTTCGAGCGACTCCGCACCCATCTTGGCGATGAACTTCTGTGGATCGCTGTCGTCAAGCAATTGGTTCTCGCGCGGCAGTTTGTCGATGATGTCCAGGTACTCATCCTCGGTCAAAAAGTCGAGGTAGCTCACGCCGTCCTCTTCCTTAATACCCGGTTGGATGACCACGTAACGCTCATAGTAAATGATCTGGTCGAG
>CAYGKP010000070.1:0-9004 GCA_964350605.1 uncultured Cytophagales bacterium | reverse complement strand
CTGGTCGAGCTTCTTGGTCGGCAGACCAAGCAGGTAACCAATCTTGTTCGGCAGCGAACGGAAGTACCAGATATGCGCAACGGGCACAACGAGTTCGATGTGACCCATGCGCTCACGACGCACCTTCTTCTCGGTCACCTCTACCCCACAACGGTCGCAGATGATGCCTTTGTAGCGGATGCGCTTGTACTTTCCGCAATGACATTCCCAGTCCTTTACAGGGCCAAAGATGCGTTCGCAGAACAGACCTCCCATCTCGGGTTTGTAGGTCCGGTAGTTGATCGTTTCGGGTTGAGTGACCTCCCCGTGGCTGTTCTCCAGAATCGACTCGGGCGAGGCCAACGAGATCGTTACGGAAGAAAAGTCAGGATTGATCTTGCGCGTTTTGCGGAAAGCCATGGCAGCTAAGGAACTAGGATCAACAGATAATTTCGACTTGGTGGTTTGAACTATTGGAGTGTGACTTCGAGAGCCAGTCCGCGCAGTTCATGCACCAGGACGTTGAATGATTCGGGGATGTTTGCCCCCGGTAGGTTGTCGCCTTTGACGATCGCCTCGTACGTTTTCGCACGGCCGACTACGTCATCGGATTTGACAGTCAGGATCTCTTGGAGAATGTGCGAGGCACCGAACGCTTCGAGCGCCCAGACCTCCATCTCCCCGAAACGCTGGCCACCGAACTGTGCTTTACCACCAAGCGGCTGCTGGGTGATGAGCGAGTACGGTCCGATCGAACGGGCGTGCATTTTGTCGTCAACCAGGTGACCGAGTTTGAGCATGTAGATCACCCCGACGGTCACCTTCTGATCGAAGATGTCGCCTGTGAGGCCATCATACAGCGGCGTGCGGCCGAACTCAGGCAAACCTGCCTCGTTGAGTTCAGCAACCACTTGCTCTTCGGTGGCACCATCGAAGATTGGCGTGGCGTACTTGCGGCCCAGCTTCAAACCTGCCCATCCGAGGACAGTCTCGTAAATCTGGCCAATGTTCATCCGTGAGGGAACACCCAGCGGGTTGAGCACAATGTCGACCGGTGTACCATCCTCAAGGAACGGCATGTCTTCATCGCGGACAATTCGAGCAACCACCCCTTTGTTACCGTGGCGTCCGGCCATCTTATCACCCACTTTCAGCTTGCGCTTCTTGGCGATGTAGACTTTGGCCAATTGAACGATACCGGCTGGCAGCTCGTCGCCCACCTCCAGGGTGAAACGCTCGCGCTTGAAGTCGCCAGTGATGACGTTGCGGCGTTTGTTGTAGTTGCGAATCAGGCGTTGGATCAGGCCGTTGATGCCTTCATCGGTTGTCCAATTCTCCTGCACCAAGTCGGAGATGAAGTTCACCTCCTGTGGCACCGCGTAGTTCGACTCGTCCTTGTAGATGTTCCGCTCGGGGAAGAGGTTCTCGGTAACGTTCTTGCGGTTGTACTTCGTGCCTTTGGTGAAGATCTCGTCACCAAACTTATGCTTGATGCCCTGGCAGGTCTTGCCTTCCACCAGCACCAGCAGCTTGTCGATCAGCTCGTTACGAAGAGTCGTGAGGTCTTTCGCGTACTCGCCTTTGAGTACTTCAACCTCCTTCTTCATCAGCACGCGCGAATCCTTGTCCTTTTTGGGACGCGAGAATAGCTTGGTGTCGATGACCACTCCACGGAGCGACGGCGAAGCTTTCAACGAAGCATCTTTCACGTCACCCGCTTTGTCGCCGAAGATGGCGCGCAGCAGTTTTTCTTCCGGAGTCGGATCGGTTTCGCCTTTCGGTGTGATTTTACCGATCAGGATGTCACCTTCTTTGATCTCCGCACCCGTTCGGATGATTCCGTTTTCGTCCAGGTTTTTAACAGCCTCCTCCGAAACGTTCGGAATCTCCGAGGTCAGTTCCTCTTCGCCACGCTTGGTGTCGCGCACTTCGAGTTCGTACTCGTCGATGTGGATCGAGGTATAGACATCGTCGCGGACCACTTTCTCAGAGATGACAATCGCATCCTCAAAGTTGTACCCCTGCCATGGCATGAAGGCCACCAGCAAGTTGCGACCCAGCGCCAGCTCACCACCTTCGGTGGCGTAGCCTTCGACCAGCACTTCACCCGTTTTCACCCGTTGGCCTTTGCGGACCATCGGCGTGTGGTTGGTGCAGGTGTCTTGGTTGGTGCGGCGGAATTTGACCAGGTCATACGTGACAGTCTCCTCCCCGAAGTGAACCTTACGGTCGTCTTCGTTCATGTCGTAGCGAACGACAATCTTTTGGGCATCGACGTAGTCAATGGTACCTGCACCCTCGGCGTAAATCAGCGAACGTGAATCGCTCGCGACGCGGCGCTCGAGGCCAGTACCAACGATTGGTGCTTGGGGGCGAAGCAACGGCACCGCTTGGCGCTGCATGTTCGAACCCATCAAGGCACGGTTGGCATCATCGTGCTCCAGGAACGGAATCATCGAGGCTGCCACCGAAACAATCTGGTTCGGCGCGACATCTTTATAAGCGACCTCCTTCGGCTCGAGGACAGGAAAATCACCCTGCTTCCGGGCTTTCACCCGCTCGTTAACGAAGGCGCCTTTCTCGTCGGTCGGGGCGTTGGCCTGCGCAATGTTGTGCAGGTCCTCCTCCTCGGCGGTCAGGTAGACAATTTTCTTCTGTTGGACTATGCCATCTTTCACCTCGTGATACGGGGTTTCGATGAAGCCCATGCGGTTGACTTTCGCGTGTACGCACAGCGAAGAAATCAGACCGATGTTCGGACCCTCCGGTGTCTCAATGGTGCAGAGACGGCCGTAGTGGGTGTAGTGTACGTCACGTACCTCGAAACCAGCACGCTCACGCGACAGACCGCCCGGCCCCAGTGCCGACATGCGACGCTTGTGCGTCACCTCAGCCAACGGGTTGGTTTGGTCCATGAACTGCGAAAGCTGGTTGGTCCCAAAGAAGGTGTTGATCACCGAGGACAGCGTCCGCGCGTTGATCAGGTCAACCGGCTTGAAGTCCTCGTTGTCGCGGACGTTCATACGCTCCTTAATGGTACGCGCCATCCGGGCCAGACCGACACCAAACTGAGCGTAAAGCTGCTCGCCCACGGTGCGAACCCGACGGTTCGACAGATGGTCAATGTCATCAACCACGGCCTTCGAATTGATCAGGCCGATCAGGTACTTGACAATGGCAATGATGTCCGGCTTGGTAAGCACCTTGGTGTCCCAATCCGCTTCGCTGTTCAGCTTGCGGTTGATCCGGTAGCGACCCACTTCGCCCAAATCATAACGCTTGTCAGAGAAGAACAAGTTGTGGATGATCTCGCGCGCTGTCTGCTCGTCGGGGGCTTCGGTGTTGCGAAGTTGACGGTAGATCTGCTCGACGGCCTCCTTCTCGCTGTTCGCGTTGTCCTTGGCCAGCGTGTTGTAGATGATCGTGTAGTCTGCGATGTTGATGTCCTCGCGGTGCAAGATCACCGACTTGCTGCCCGACTCGACAATGGTGTCGATGTCCTCCTCGCCAATCACCGAGTCGCGCTCCAAGAGCACCTCGTTTCGGTCGATGGAAACAACCTCCCCTGTGTCTTCGTCGACGAAGTCTTCGGTCCACGTACGCAGCACCCGTGCAGCCAACCGACGACCAACGGCCTTCTTCAAATTGGCCTTGGTGGAAGATAATTCCTCGGAAAGTTCAAAGAGGTCCAAGATGTCCTTATCGGTACCGTAGCCGATGGCGCGCAGCAGCGTCGTAACCGGGAACTTCTTCTTCCGGTCGATGTACGCATACATCACGTTGTTCACGTCGGTGGCGAATTCAATCCACGACCCTTTGAACGGGATGATCCGCGCCGAGTAGAGCTTCGTACCGTTGGTGTGCTTACTCTGGGCAAAGAACACACCGGGCGAACGGTGCAATTGCGAAACAATCACACGCTCGGCACCATTGATGATGAACGAGCCCTTTTCGGTCATGTACGGGATGTTCCCCAGGAACACCTCTTGTTCGACGGTCTCGAAATCTTCGTTCTCCTCGTCGTTGCACAAAAGGCGAAGCTTCACCTTTAGTGGCACCGAATAGGTCAATCCACGCTCGATGCACTCGTTGATCCCGTATTTTGGGGGATCAACCACGTAGTCGATGAACTCGAGCACGTACGCATCACGGGAATCCGAAATCGGAAAGTTCTCGTTGAATACCTTGAAGAGGCCCTCGTCATCGCGGTCCTCTGCGGGTGTGTCCAACTGAAAGAAATCCATGAAAGACTGAACTTGAACGTCCAGAAAATCAGGATAGTCGATCGCTTGCTTGGTGGAGGCGAAATTAATTCGCTCCTGGCTTACTTTGGTCGACAAGGCGCTAGTGTGTTAATGTCCGAAAAGGAATGCCCCGCTTTGGTAAGCGCAGGGCACAGTGGGGTATAAACAGGTGTGGACCTGACAAAGTTGCCAGGTCCTCCTGTGAAGGGGGCGGTGAGCCGGCTGATGGCCAAGCGTCGGTTCCTCTGCGAGGGGGTCCGACTACTTAACCTCTACTTCGGCGCCAGCCTCTTGGAGCTGCTTGGCCAATGATTCGGCCTCGTCCTTCGGCAAGCCTTCTTTGACTGCCTTCGGTGCGCCGTCCACCAATTCCTTGGCTTCTTTCAGACCCAAACCGGTCAATTCTTTAACCAACTTGACAACAGCCAATTTGGCGGCACCTGCCGAGGTGAGGATCACATCGAAGCTCGACTTCTCTTCAGCAGCGGCTGCGCCGTCGCCTCCGCCAGCGGCGGGACCGGCTACAGCAACAGCTGCAGCAGCGGGCTCGATGCCGTACTCGTCTTTGAGGATGGTTGCTAGCTCGCTGACCTCTTTGACGGTCAGGTTCACGAGCTGTTCTGCGAATTCTTTCAGATCTGCCATGATTACTTAGTTACGCGGGGTGTGGGTATGAGATTGATTGGAAGCTTCGTTTAGGCTGCCGAGCGCGCTTCGAGCGCCTTGAGCAAGCCTGAGATTTTTTGGCCACCGCTGGCTTGCAGGCCAGAGATGACGGTTTTCGCCGGGGACTGGAGCAACCCGATGATCTCGCCGATCAGTTCGTTTTTGCTCTTCAGTTCGGAGAGTTGTTTGATGGTATCATCGCCAAGGAACACGGCGCGGTCAATGCACGCACCTTTCAGCTTGGGCCGCTCGACACCCCCTTTGCGGAAGTCGCGAAGGATTTGGGCGGGCAACTTGGCCGACTCAACCGGCGCGAACATCACACCCGAGAAGCCTTTCAGCGCGGGGTCGAGTTCAGCGATCTCACCGTAGTGAGCGTCAACCGCCTTTTTGATGAGGGTATTCTTGTAGACCTTGTACTCTACACCTTTCTCGAAGCACTTGCGACGAAAATCGTTGATCTGCTTCACGGACATGCCGCTTGCATCGGTGATGTAGAAGTAGTCGCTGCGGCTCATCTTGTCGCGCAGCTCGTCTACGATCTGTACTTTTTCTTCCCGTGTCATGATCTAGATGCCGGCAATGCTGGATTTATCCACTTTCACCGCCGAACTCATTGTGCTCGACAGGTTGATGGACTTGAAGTAAGTACCCTTGGCGCTCGAAGGCTTCAAGCGAGCCAGGGTTTGGATCAATTCGTTGGCATTCTCGCGGATCTGCACGGCATCGAACGATGCGCGGCCAACCGACGCGTGGATGATGCCGAACTTGTCGACTTTGAAGTCGATCTTACCCGACTTGATCTCTTGGACGGCTTTGCCCACGTTGGTGGTTACCGTTCCCGCTTTGGGGTTCGGCATCAGGCCCCGGGGACCGAGCACGCGGCCCAGTTTACCGACTTTGGCCATCACCTGAGGAACGGTCACGATCACGTCGATATCCAGCCAGCCACCTTCGAGTTTTTCGATGTAGTCGTCCAGACCTACGTGGTCAGCACCCGCTTCCTTCGCCTCGGCCTCCTTATCGGGCGTGCAGAGTACGAGTACACGGGTTTCTTTCCCTACGCCGTGAGGCAAGGACACCACGCCACGGACCATTTGGTCAGCTTTGCGGGGGTCAACACCCAAACGGATGTCCAGATCGACCGACGAATCAAATTTCGTCTTCGAGATCTGCTTGATGATCTCGGCGGCTTTATCCAACGCGTACAACTCGTTCTTGTCGTACACCTCGGCAGCTGCCTTTTGGTTCTTAGTTAGCTTAGCCACTATCGTAATGCCTTAGGCGTTTTGAGTTTCCCAGGGAGCCTTGCCTTTGACGGTCAGGCCCATGCTGCGCGCGGTACCAGCCACTTGACGCATCCCCGCTTCCACGGTGAAGGCACCCAAATCGGCCAGTTTGATCTCGGCGATCTCCTTGACTTGATCCCAAGTGACCGAACCGACTTTGTTTCGGTTGGGCTCGCCCGAACCTTTCTTCTTGTTCGATTTCTCGAGCAGAAGCGCCGCAGCCGGTGGAGTTTTGATGACAAAGTCGAACGACTTGTCCTTATAATACGTGACCACCACGGGGCACAGTTGGCCCATCTTCTCCTGCGTACGTCCGTTGAACGCTTTGCAGAAGTCCATGATGTTCAGACCCTTCGATCCGAGCGCAGGTCCGACTGGAGGGGCGGGATTCGCCTGTCCCCCACGGATCTGCAACTTCAGGTAGCCTTCAATTTCCTTGGCCATCGTTATGACTCTTTTTCAACCTGCATGTAATTGAGCTCCACGGGGGTCGATCGTCCGAAGATTTTGACCACCACGTTGAGTTTTTTCTTGTCCTCGAACACCTCCTGGACGTTCCCGGTAAAGCCGCGGAACGGACCATCCATCACCTTGACGCTTTCGCCCAAGATGAAGGGGGTTTCAAGGGCCACTTCCTCTTGATCGATTTCATCGAAACGACCGAGGATGCGGTTGACTTCCGCCTGGCGCAGGGGGACGGGCTGCTGTGCACCACCTTCAGGGGTGCCCAAGAAACCAATCACACCTGGGATGTTGCGAATCGCGTGAATCACTTCACCCTCCAGGTCAGCGTGGATCAGGATGTAACCCGGGAAAAAAGAACGTTCGCGAATGCGTTTTTTGCCCTGACGCATCTCATAGACCTTTTCGGTCGGGATGAGAATTTCAGGAACGCGGTCGGCCAGTCCTTCTCGGGCGATCTCCGTCTCCAAGTAGGTTTTGATCTTCTTCTCCTGCCCGCTAATGGCGCGGACAACATACCAATTGAGCTCTCCCATCTTACTTTCCGTAAACAATGTCGATACCCAATTCAAAGACCTTGTCGATGGCAAATACCACTGCGGCGAACGCCGTGGTGGCAACAATCACCAGCACGGTGCTCCCCTGCAACTCGCCGAAATTCGGCCAGGTTACTTTGGTGAACACTTCCTCGAACGAGGAACGCAGGTAATCGACTAGTTTACGCATCGTTATTTTCTATCTATCTCTAGCACGGGTGGAGAGACTCGAACTCCCAGCCTACGGTTTTGGAGACCGGCGCTCTACCAATTGAGCTACACCCGTAAACCCTCATCGGGATTCTTGTGTAGTCAAAGGGCAGAAACCAGGGTTTTCAGAGCCGTTTTTTCCACCAGAGCCGAAACGGGTCTGCAAAGGTAGAGAGTGGCACTGAAGATAGCAACTGCCCCCGTCCGATTTGGCCGAGGGCAGTTGCAGAATCCGGACAGCACCCCTCTCGGGGCCTTTGGGTTTGCTTAGTCGAGGATGTCAGTCACCTGACCGGCACCTACGGTGCGGCCACCTTCGCGAATCGCGAAGCGAAGACCTTTCTCCATCGCCACTGCGTTGATGAGCTCCACCTCGATTGAGATGTTGTCACCAGGCATTACCATCTCAACGCCATCGGGGAGTTTGATCTCGCCAGTTACGTCGGTGGTACGCAGGTAGAACTGCGGACGGTAGTTGTTGAAGAACGGCGTATGACGGCCACCTTCCTCTTTCGAGAGAACGTAGACCTCAGCCTTGAATTTCGAGTGTGGCTTAACGGTACCTGGCTTACAGATAACCATACCACGACGGATGTCGTCTTTTTCAACACCGCGAAGCAGGATACCGACGTTGTCGCCAGCTTCTCCACGGTCGAGGATTTTGCGGAACATCTCAACACCAGTCACTGTCGACTTCATGTTCTTTCCGAAACCAAGGATTTCGACGGCATCACCCGTGTTGGTCACACCACGCTCGATACGACCGGTGGCAACAGTACCACGACCCGTGATCGAGAACACATCCTCGACAGGCATCAGGAAGTCTTTGTCAACCAGACGCTCGGGCATTGGGATGTGCGAATCAACCGCTTCCATCAATTTCTCGACGGTTTCAACCCATTTGGCTTCGCCGTTCAAGGCACCAAGGGCCGAACCCAAGATGACAGGGATGTCGTCGCCATCGAACTCGTAGAACGAAAGCAGCTCGCGCACTTCCATCTCAACCAGCTCCAAAAGCTCCTCATCGTCGACCATATCAACTTTATTGAGGAAGACAACCAAAGCAGGTACACCAACCTGACGAGCAAGCAGGATGTGCTCGCGAGTCTGTGGCATTGGGCCGTCAGTGGCAGCAACCACAAGGATTGCACCGTCCATTTGGGCAGCACCCGTAACCATGTTCTTCACATAGTCAGCGTGACCCGGACAGTCAACGTGCGCATAGTGGCGGTTGGCTGTTTCGTATTCGACGTGCGAGGTGTTGATCGTGATCCCACGCTCTTTTTCTTCGGGCGCGTTATCGATCGAAGAAAAGTCGCGGGCTTGCGAAAAGCCTTTGTCTGCAAGCACCTTAGTGATCGCAGCGGTCAGAGTGGTTTTGCCGTGGTCAACGTGGCCAATTGTGCCGATGTTGAGGTGCGGTTTATCGCGTTTGAAGTTTTCCTTTGCCATGATTGGAGGAACCCTGTGTGACGGTGGTTCGTGTTGTGGTGAATTGAGTTTTTCTTGTTCTAAATCGTTGGCGTGCTTGTCCCAGCGTCCGTGGAGCTGATGAGGGGATTTGAACCCCTGACCTCTTCCTTACCAAGGAAGTGCTCTACCCCTGAGCTACATCAGC
>CAYGKP010000069.1:0-11618 GCA_964350605.1 uncultured Cytophagales bacterium | reverse complement strand
CACGTTCCCTGGTGCTGGGTCCACGGCCGTTTCAGGTTCGACCTGCGACTACATCATTGTTCAAGTGCCCGGCGGCGCAACCGATGGCCCCCTGACAATCAACACCAGCTACGGCTCGGTGGTCACCACCAGCTTCAACGTCCTATAAGGTAATTCTTACCGGAACTCGGCCAGGGAATTTCTACGGTACCTATCTGCCTCTTTGAGGAACCAAAGGCCAAAGGGCCGGCTGTAGGGGTGATTTTTTGGCAACCGTTCGGGATGCCACTGTACACCGCCAAAAAAGAAAGCCTCGTTGGTATCAAGCACCGCTTCCACCAGCGAATCGGGGGCCCAGGCCCAGGGGATCAGTCCCACACCCGGCTGGTTGACGGCCTGGTGGTGGGCCGAATTGGCTTTCTGTTTGGGCTCGGTTTTTAAGCCTGGGACTGGCGAGTAGTCCGAGGAAATGAAAAGTCCGTGGTGCGCGTCGCCGCCCGAACGGCGGTGGGTCACGGTGGTATCGGCAGTCGGCGAATAGTCCTCCGGAATATCGACCACCAGCGAACCCCCACGATACACATTCATGATCTGCACCCCCCGGCACACCCCCAAGGTCGGCATGCCCGATTGATCGGCAAGGACCAAAAGGGCCAACTCAAACGTGTCACGGCTCGCGTTGATCTCGCAACGGGGGGCCTGGTCCGCCTGTCCGTAGCGGTCGGGGTCCACGTCTTCGCCACCTGTGAGGATCAAGGCATCGAGGGATTCGAGTGTATCGTAGGCCGTCGTCCGATCCAGGGACCAGAGGTCGACTACCACCACCGATCGGTCGAGCGAATGAAGCCAAACCGTGTAATTCTTGTGGGTATACTCTTTCGAAAGGCCCACGCGCAACGGTTGCTCCGCGGGTTGGCGGGTGCAGGCGACCGACAGGCCCGCCAGCAGGAACACAAAAATTACAACGCGTCGCATCGGCTCTCTCCCAACCACCCATCGGGCAGCGGGGTTCCGTCGCTAAAGTATATACTCGCTGAGACTCTTTTGCGCCGAAAGTGCGGAGAGTCGCTCTTTCACGAGTTCGGGGGTGACCACCAGCTTGGCATTCGGGCCAATTTCATCGGGCACATCGAAGAGGAAGTCCGATAGCAAGTGGCTCATCACCGTGTGCAACCGACGTGCACCAATGTTCTCGACCGATTCATTGACCTCGAAGGCCACCTCGGCAATGGCCTTCACTGCATCGGGCGAGAAACTAATCTCCACTTTTTCGGCGGCGAAGAGGGCTCGGTATTGCTTGGTCAACGCCCCTTTCGGTTCGGTGAGGATGCGCACGAAGTCGTCTTGGGTCAGGGCTTCCAACTCGACGCGAATCGGCAAGCGGCCCTGCAACTCGGGGATCAGGTCCGAAGGTTTGGCCAGGTGGAAGGCACCCGCGCAAATGAACAAGATGTGGTCGGTCTGGATCATCCCATACTTGGTGTTGACCGATGAGCCCTCAATGATCGGCAACATGTCGCGCTGCACGCCTTCGCGTGACACGTCGGGTCCTTTGCCCCCAGCCCCCTCGGAACGAGCCACTACCTTGTCGATCTCGTCGATGAAAATTATCCCTTGGTTGGCCGCGCGGTCGAGGGCTTGTTCCTTCACCTCGTCCATGTCGATAAGCTTCTGGACCTCTTCTTCCAGCAGCATTTTTCGGGCCTCGGCAATGGTCAGCTTGCGGGTCCGAGGCTTGCCCGAAGGCATCATGCCCGAGAGCATGTCCTGAAGCTGGATCATCGACGATTCGTCCATGCCGGGCATCCCCATGGCAGCAATACCAGGGTTCGACTTCTGTTGAAGTTGCACGTCGATTTTCCGCTCGTCGAGTTCGCCTTTCGCAATCTTCTCTCGGAAGCTCTCGCGGGTGCGTTCGTTCAGGGTTTCGTCGTCGGGCGATACGCCGTTGGTCGTCGCCCCGGCGGTTTTCTTAACGGGCGGAATCAGGATGTCCAAGATCCTTTCGCGGACGGCCTCCTCGGCGCGTTCCTTTACGTCCTCGCGCTTCTCGGCACGGATCAGTTGCACGGCTTGCTCGACCAAATCACGGACCATGCTCTCCACGTCGCGGCCCACGTAGCCCACTTCGGTGAACTTCGAGGCTTCGACTTTGGCGAAGGGCGCTCCGGCAATTTTCGCCAGCCGACGGGCCACCTCAGTCTTTCCGACCCCGGTGGGGCCAATCATCAGGATGTTCGCGGGCGTGATTTCGGCTCGCAAGTCCTCGGCGGTTTTCATCCGCCGCCAGCGGTTGCGCAAGGCGATGGCTACGTTGCGCTTCGCCGCCGCTTGGCCGACGATGTAGCGGTCCAGCTCGGCGACGATCTGGCGTGGGGTGAGGTCGGTGAGGTTACTCATGGTGGGTGCTTCCGTTCATCGGCGCAGCGGTCAATTCAAAAACGCGGGCCTTCTTTACTTTTTTGTCGAGCAGGGCAATGTCGAGGACTTCTTCCGCCTGGCTGACGTAATGGAAGGTCATTTCCTTCAACTCGGGGGCTTCGATTTCTTCCACGTCCGATTGGTTGCGCTTGGGCAAAATCACCTCGCGGATGCCCGCACGCTGGGCGGCGAGCAGCTTCTCTTTGATGCCCCCAACGGGCAGCACCTTGCCGCGCAGGGTGATCTCGCCAGTCATGGCGATGCGCGGCTTCACTTGGCGTTGGGTGTACAAACTCATGAGCGCGGTCAGCATCGTGATGCCCGCCGAGGGGCCATCTTTGGGCACCGCACCCGCCGGCACGTGAATGTGCAGGTCATATTGATCAAACAGACGGTGGTCGACCTTCAACTCGTCGGACTGGGCCCGCAGGTAGGACAAGGCCGCTGCCGCGGATTCCTTCATCACGTCGCCCAATTGGCCTGAGATGATCAGCTTGCCCCGACCACGACTCAAGGAGGCTTCGATGGTCAGGATGTCGCCACCAAAGGGTGTCCAGGCCAGACCTGTGACGATCCCCGCTTCGTCGATTTTCTCGTAGGTATCCGCCTCGTAACGTTCGGGACCCATCAGTTCGCGAACCTCCGCTTCACCCAAGGACTTGTCGATGGTTTCCTTCGAAATCACACGTTTGGCCAAGGCCCGGCACAGGCGGCCCAGGCGTCGTTCCAATTCCCGGACCCCCGATTCGCGGGTGTAGCTCTCAATCATCTTGCGCAGCCCTTTCGCGCTGATACTAATGCGATCGCCCTTCAGGCCATTTTCTTCTTTTTGCTTGGGCCACAGGTGCTTTCGCGCGATGTTGACTTTCTCCTCCAGGGTATAACCCGAAAGAGTGATGATCTCCAAGCGGTCACGCAGGGCGGGTTGTATGGTGTCCAAGCTGTTCGCCGTGGCGATGAACAGCACCTGCGAAAGATCGTATTCTACCTCTGCGTAGTTGTCCTGGAACGTATTGTTCTGCTCGGGGTCGAGGATTTCGAGCAACGCCGAAGATGGATCGCCACGCATGTCGCGCCCAATCTTGTCGATCTCGTCGAGTACAAACACGGGGTTCGAGCTGCCCACTTTGCGCAAGTTTTGCAGAATCCGCCCCGGCATCGCGCCGATGTAAGTCTTGCGGTGGCCGCGTAGCTCCGCCTCGTCGTGCAAACCACCCAGCGACAGGCGCACATACTTGCGGCCCAGCGAGCGGGCGATGGAGCGGCCCAGCGACGTTTTTCCAACTCCCGGAGGGCCATAGAGGCACAGGATTGGGGCCTTGATTGGACCGTCGTTTTCTTTCTGTTGACGCTTGCGCAGCTCAAGCACCGCGAGGTATTCGAGGATGCGCTCCTTGACTTTGTCGAGGCCCAGGTGGTCCTGATCGAGGATCTTTTGGGCGCGGTCGAGGTCAAAGTGATCGTCGGTCACCTCGGCCCAGGGCAGGTCGACCAGGAATTCCAGATAACTGACCTGCAAGGGATACTCGGCAGCTTGGGGGTTCAAGCGCTCCAAGCGGCTGAGTTCGCGGTCAAAGGTTTCAGCCACCTTTTGGGGCCATTTTTTCTTCGCGGCCCGGCGACGAAGTAGTTCAGCGTCCTCGTCCGCACCATCCATCCCTAGCTCTTCTTGCAGGGTGCGGATCTGTTGGCGGATGTAATAATCGCGCTGTTGTTGGTCGAGGTCGGTATGGACCTTGTCTTGAATCTCGCGCTTGAGTTCGAGCATTTGAACCTCTCGATCCAAATGACCGAGCAGCCGCGTGGCGCGTTCCAGGATGTTGGCGTTGGCTAAGAGTTCCTGCTTCTGCGACACATCGACGTTCAGGTTCGAGGACAGAAAATGCGTCAGAAACCCCAGGCTATCGATGGAATCCATCGCGCCTTTGGCTTCGGGAGGAAGCTCTGGGTTTAGCTCCAAAATCTTGCGGCCTGCCTCTTTCAGCGAACGGAGCATGACCATCGTCTCGTGCGACTTGGGGTCGGGCAGCTTTTCGGCCGCGACGCGCACCTGGGCCTGGAGATAGGGCACCGTCTTGAGGCCCTTCTCGATCTCGAAACGACGCTTGCCTTGGATGATAACCGTCGTGTTACCATCGGGCATCACGAGCATGCGCATGATCTGGGCCACCGTACCGATGGGGTATAAATCCTCGAACCCGGGGTCTTCGGTTTTGGCGTTTTCTTGCGCGACCACGCCGATGATGCGGTCGCCTTCAAAGGCCTTTCGGATCAAACGGATGGATTTCTTTCGGCCTACGGTAATGGGCAAGACCACACCGGGAAAAAGCACCGTGTTGCGAACCGCCAGAATGGGCAACACTTCGGGGGTTGCCTCGTTGCTCATTTGCTGCTCCTCGGCGGCGGTCGGCAGGGGAATGTGATCCCCCGATGACTCCGGATCAGAGAGCCAAAAGGCGGGTTGGTTGGAATCGAAAGCGGGCATTCGCGGGGTGGCGTCGGCGGGTGTCAGGATGGCAGCAACAAAGGGCCGCTCAGCCACACACCCGGATTTACGTATCTTCCCTCCCTAAGCGCAAGGCATATGCCAAGGCATCAGACTTCCCACTCGATCCGCCATCTTGACAGGTGCCGCCTTTTTTGTCAGGCGGCTTTGCTGCTCTTCCTCCTTCTCCTCGGCCCGCTGGTTCGAGCCCAAGGCGACGAAACCGAGAAGCCGGGGCGCAAAACCGCCATGGCCCGCCTCGACAGCTTGCGGGCGTTGGAAGCCGATACGATCTTTGGGTATCACCTGCGGTTCCCGAACGTGAACCGGATCGGGTACTACTACAACAAAAAGGAACTCTCGGGCATCCAAAAGCTGATCGACAAGCAGCAGTGGGAGGCTGCCCTTCCACGCCTGGAAGCCTACGTGCGCCAATTCGGAATTGAGAATTTTTATCGGAACACCGAGTTGATCTGGCGGTTGGCTCAACTCTACGAAGAGTTAGGCCGCAAGCGCGAGGCTAAGGAAGCCTACCGCCTGGTGCTCAAGCACCACCGCACCGACATTGTCCACGAAATTGAGGATTTCTACGACATCAAGGGAGTGGCCTCAACCTACGACACCCTCACCCGTTTGGAGCGCGACTACTACGTGCCGCTCGACTACTACTACGAACTCGTCGAATACCGCCGGGCCATCGACACCTTGCGCCCACCCAAAAGCGTACTGCTTAACATGGGCCCCTCGATCAACGAGCCGCAGATCGCCGAGTACGGCCCTGCGCTGGGGATGACCGACAGCATCTTGATCTTCACCAAGCGACTGGAATTCAAGGAAGGGCTCTTCAGTGACGTGAACGAAGACCTCTATTGGGCCCACTCGCTGGGCGATGATATGTGGTCAGAAGCAAAGCCCCTGAAGTTTCCGGTCAACTCCGACTTCCGGGAAGGTTCAGCCACCCTGACCCGCGACGGACGGACGCTTTACTTCACCCGTTGCCTGATGCGCAATGGTTACGAGGATTGCGACCTCTACGCCAGCCAACGCCTCACCGATTCCACTTGGACGCCGCCGCAAAACCTCGGCCAGCAGGTCAACAGCGCCAACTGGGATTCGCACCCCACCCTGTCGCACACCGAGGACAGCTTGTTCTTTGCGTCCGATCGCATCGGCGGATTCGGACTGTCGGACGTTTACTAGTGTGTTCGTTCGCCCGGCGGCCAGTGGGGTGCGGCTCAAAACATGGGTCCGATCCTCAACACCCGCAGAGGCGAGCTGAGTCCGTTCTATCACCCGGTTCACGATGTGCTCTACTTCGCGAGTGAAGGCCACTTGGTCAACTTCGACCGCATCGACGACTACGGTGCCCGGACCAAAACCCTAGACTTGTACAAAGCCCACTTGCACGATGGGCAGTGGGACGAACCCAAGAACCTGGGCCCACTCGTAAACAGCGAAGGCAACGAATTCTACTTCTGCATCGATACCGAGAGCCGCAACCTCTATTATGCCAAGACCGAGGAGTACGAAACCGAAAACCTCAATTGGACCGACATCTACTCGTTCCCCCTGCCCATGTCGGCCAATCCACTGGCAATCACAAAGGTGCGCGGCTTCATTTTCGATCCCGAAACAGGAGAGCCTTACGAAGGCATTGTCTCGATCATCGATGTGGAGCGAGGTATCGAAGTAGCGCCAAAAGTCCTGCGAGGGGACGGCAGTTTCGAGTTTGACCTCATTGACGAATCCGAATACCTCTTGGTCATCCAAGGCGACGATTTTTTCCGCATCGAAAAACTCTTTCGTCTGGATGGCGACACGGCCTTCGCGGAGGAAGTCGAGCCCGTGCGCGACCGAAAACTGACTTTCTCGGAATTAGACTTTGAGAGTGGCAGCTCGGAAATTCTTCCCGGCATGCACAACCATTTGCGCGACGTGATCAATTTCATGGTCGACAACCCCGACTATGCCTTGACCATCTCAGGCTATACTGATTCGGACGGCGCGGCGGAAGCGAACCTCAAACTCTCGCAAGAGCGGGCTGACGCCATTCGTACCTACCTCATGGAAGAAGGCTTTATCGTTGGGGACCGGATCAAAGCGGTTGGCTACGGCGAAACGCACCCGATTCGAAAGCCCGAAGTCACCGCCGAGGACAAGCGCGTCAACCGCCGGGTAGAATTCGAAATCCGCTACGCACCGGAAATCGGCGAGCGCTTCGAGGAGCTCCTCATGGAGTTCGAGGAGGCTGAGGAAAAGGAATGGGAGGGAATGGAAGAACTGGTCGACCCCTGATAGACCAAGCTGTCTCTAGCGGAAGTACTTCGGGGGCGGCAAATCTTTCATGATCCGCTCGGCCACTTTGGGCATGTTGTCGGCCACGATCCGCATCACATCGTTGGAGTTCGAGTTGTAGAACACCTTGAACTTGTTCCCCGCGATCTGCTTGCCGGTCACATCGAAAATCGAGTAGTGCGTGATGAAGTAGCGCGCGTAGTTCTGGGTCGCGCGGTCCAAGCAATGTTCGTAGTCGGTGACCACCTCGAACTGATTAATGAACACGTAGTAGTCGATCGAATACTTGTCGGCGAAGTAGGTGAAGAACTGCGGGTCCTTGACCTGCACCCCGAAGTAGCGATCCGACTTGTCGAGTTCGCGGATCGCGTGGGCATCGTGTTGGCCGTTTCCACTGAGCTTGTCCTTCGTCCGTGCAATGAAGCCTTTGGGCTTCTCGCCTTTGTCGAGGGCATCGGACTCGTGCTGGCCCGTTTCCTGGAAATAGGGGCTCGAAAGCACATCGTAGTAGTTGTAGGTCACCGAGCTGTACACGCGGTTCAGGTCGGTCAGCGTGTCGCGCTGTTTGCCATTGAGCAGGTAGACCACCTCGTAGCCCTTCGGGTCGATCAGAACATTCAAGCGGCGGCGGAACACTTCGCGCACTTGGGTGCGGGCAATGTGGCTGCGTCCGGCGATCTCGTCGTCCGCATCCGAGAAGTACAGGTGCGGATCGAAGGGAATGACCAGCACTTGCTGGTACTCGGGGTCGTAGGGATAGACCTCGGAGGGGGCCACACTCAGGGGTACATCGGTCAGGCTTTCGCTCGACTCGCTGCGCTTCACAGGGGCCCGTTCGGGTGCGGAAACAATCAGCGTCTCCGGCTCCGTTTTCACGGGGTCTTTGGTGGGGGCTTCAACTACCGGGTCGCCTGCCTTCACGGGTTTCTTGGGGTCAGCGACGTAGAGCTTCTGCCCGACTTTCAACTCCATGCCGTTCCACTTGAGCAGTTCGCCAATATCCACTTTGTACTGGCGTGAAAGTCCAAATAGGGTCTCTCCGGGTTGGACCACGTGGACCCGTGGATCGCTCTCCGCCGAGGCTTCCTCAGCGCGACGGGCTTCCAACGCTTCATAAACTGGTCCATCGTAGGGTACCAAAATCACTTGTCCAGCGCGTAGGCCCGATTCCAATTCTGGGTTCACGTCCATCAGCCGCGAAATCGGTACACCATAACGGGTTGAGATGCCGTAAATCGTTTCGCCAGGTGAGACCAAGTAACGCACGTGCAAACTGCTCTCGTGCTTGGTCACACCAATGGAGTCAAGGGGCAGTGCTTTCAAGGAAAGCGGTGCCAAAAAGCCGAGAAAAAGCAGCGGAAGTAGTCGTCGGATCATAGTCGGAGCACGTCGTTTACGATGGCGAAAATCATCAAAGAGAGCACCAAAGCCATGCCCACCTTCAAGGCGACTTCCATGAATTTGACCGACAACGTGCGTCCGGTGATCATCTCGTAGAGCAAGAACATGACGTGCCCACCATCCAGCGCGGGAATCGGCAGGAAGTTCATGAACGCCAGGATCATCGAGAGGATGGCGGTCATCGTCCAGAAACGCTGCCAAATCCACTCGCGCCCGAACATCCCGGCAATCGAGATGGGGCCACTGACCGCGTTCGACGCCGACACATGGCCTTTGAAGATTTTCCCGAAGGCTTTGATGTTGTCGAACACCACGCCGAAGGCCCGGCCCGCCCCTTTCGGAATCGACTGGCCAAAGGTGTAAAGCGTTGTTTCGGTTGGTAGGTCGGCGACGGTTTGGAACCCAACGACTGCCTCGGCATCCACATAAAGGGCCAACGTGTCAATCGCCCCGCCTTCGCGCAGCACCACGGCATTGATGGTTTCCTCCTTGTGCGCTTGAGTTGCAGCTTGGAAGTCCTGGAAGTAGGCAATCGTATCGCCGTTGACCGAGAGAATGCGGTCGCCTTTCTCCAATCCAGCGGCTTGGGCCATCTCACTTTTCACCTCGCCCACCGTGAAGGTGTGGATGGGCGAAATGAAGTTGGCGCGGTTCTTTTTGTCCGACAGCTTATCAACTAAGTCGTTGGGCACAGGCACCTGCAAGGTTTCCTCACCACGTTCCACCGTGAAGACCACGTTGTCGCCCAGCAGCACATCGCCGCTGACGATGTCCTCGAAATACTGAATCTTCTGCCCGTTGACCCCAATGATGCGGTCGCCGTCCTGAAGGCCCATGTCTTGGGCAATCTGGCTGGTCTGGATGCCCTCAACCTCTGCGATTGGAAGGCGTTCGTCGCCGTAGCCATAGGTCAAAAAGACGAAGATGATGACCCCAACAATCAGGTTCACGATGATGCCACCCAGCATCACGATCAAGCGTTGCCAAGCGGGTTTGGCGCGGAACTCCCAGGGCTCAGGCGCGGTGGCCATGCCCTTGGTGTCGAACGACTCATCGACCATCCCGGAAATTTTCACGAAGCCACCGAGTGGGATAGCACCGAGTTGATAGGTGGTATCGCCCTTTTTAAAGCCAATGACCTTGGGCGGAAAGCCGATCGAGAATTTTTCGACGCGCATGCCGAAGGCTTTTGCTGCCAGCATGTGGCCGAGTTCGTGAACTCCGACCAGGAAAGAGAGGGCCAGAAGGATCTGGCCGATCATAATTAAAGTGCCCATTCGGTGGCGATTTGTGTGGCGAGGGCGCGAGCCGCTCGGTCGGCTGTGAGGTAGTCGTCGAGGGTCGAACAGCGAGTGGGCGGCGTACGTTCCAACGTTGCTCGCACCAAGTCGCTCAAGGGTAAAAATCCCATTTTCTCCCGCAAAAACCAATCGACCGCCACCTCGTTGGCTGCATTCAGTACACAAGGTGCGTTGCCGCCCATTTTGAGGGCCTCGAAGGCCAAGGCAAGGTTGGGAAAGGTCTCGGTATCGGGCCGCTCGAAGGTGAGCTGGGGGTAGTCGAAGATGGAAAACCGCTCGAACGGCAGGGCGGGTCGCTCGGGATAGGTCAACGCATACTGAATCGGCAGGCGCATATCAGGCAAGCCGAGTTGGGCCTTCACCGCCCCATCCGCGAACTCGACCATCGAATGAATGATCGACTGGGGATGAACCACCACCTCAATCCGCTCGGCGGGCACATCGAACAGCCAACGTGCTTCGATGACCTCCAAACCCTTGTTCATCAAGGTAGCCGAGTCGATCGTGATCTTCCCGCCCATCTCCCAATTGGGGTGCTTGAGGGCCTGGGCTTTGGTGACCGCTTGAAGCTCGTTGCGGGTTTTGCCCCGGAAGGGCCCACCCGATGCGGTCAGGATCAACTTTTCGATGGCGTTGCCCTCCTCCCCTGCCAGGCATTGAAGAATCGCCGAATGCTCGGAATCGATGGGCAACAGGCGAACGCCTTTCTCCTTTACTTTTTGGGTGACCAGTTCGCCCGCCACCACGAGCACTTCCTTGTTGGCCAGAGCGATGTCCTTCCCCGCTTCGATGGCCGCCAAGGTCGGTGGCAAGCCCGCAAAACCGACCAACGAGACAATCACCGTCTGGATGTCTTGGGCAGTCACCACTTCGCAGAGGGCCTGCGCACCCGTGTGGACTTCGATCGGTTCGCCAGCCAGGGCGGCCTTGACCTGCTGGTATTTCGAGGGATCTGCGATGACCACATGGCGCGGACGAAAGGCTTTGGCCTGTTCGATCAGCAGCTCCGCGCGCGAATTCGAAGTCAGGACCTCGACCGAAAACAGCTCGGGGTGCGCCCGGACCACCTCAAGGGTTTGGGTACCGATCGAGCCGGTCGAGCCGAGAAGTGCCAGTCCGTTGGCCATCAGGTGAGTAGGTAGGGCGTAAGGCCATCGGCCAATTTGCGGTCGTTGGCGAGCCGAGGCACTTTGTTCTGACCGCCCAGTTTGCCTTGGGCGCGCATGTAATCAATGAAGCCGTCGGGCTTCAGGGGACGAAGCTGCAAAGGCTGCAAAATGTTTCCGCGGATCAGGTCATCGTAGTAGGCATTGAACCCACAGAGCGCCTTGTCAAGCGCGGCCGCAAAAGCAGTGGGATTGCTCGGCGGTGTGGCGAACTCGACGAACCATTCATGGCACGACTGCCCCTCACCCGGCTGAACGAACGGCGCAACGGTAAACTCCACGACCTGAACCTCGGGGTACTGCTCGCAGGCGGCGGCCATCGCCTTCTCGACCTCTTGGCCGATCACGTGCTCGCCGAAGGCCGAGATGAAATGCTTGGTGCGGCCAGTCACTTTGATGCGGCAGGGCTTGGTCGAGGTGAACTGCACCACATCGCCGATCCGATAGCCCCAAAGCCCCGCGTTGGTATGCAAGATGATCTCGTAGTTCACGCCCAGCTCCACCTCACCAATGGTCAAGCGGGTGGGATTGTCCAGATGCGATTCGTCGAGGGGCACGAACTCATAGACC
>CAYGKP010000068.1:0-11673 GCA_964350605.1 uncultured Cytophagales bacterium | reverse complement strand
CACCAGGACGATGTAGGGCAAGAAGCGGTGGCCGTTCTCGGGATTCAGGCGGCGGCTGACAAATTTCTCGTTGTACTCGCGCAGGTTGCGACAGCCCGCTTCCTTCAGCAGGTCGTACCGCTGGTCCATCTCGACACACAGCGAGCCAAGGGTCTTGACGACCAGCTTGGTGTCGGTGATGATCGCGTCTTCGCCATCGGGCAGCTTGGCGAGGAAGTGACGCTCCAATCGGTTGTAGATCGACAATTCAACTTTCTTGGGGTCGATCAGGACGAGCTTCAGTTGCGAGGGGTGTTTTTTGTAGAGCAACGAGGTCAGCAGCACGTTGATGCCCACCGATTTCCCCATCCCCGTGGCCCCGGCCATGAGTAGGTGGGGCATCTTAGTCAGGTCGAATTGGAAAATGTCGTTCGAGATGGTTTTGCCCAGCACGATGGGCAGTTCCATGTCGCTCTTCAAATACTTCTCGTTCGCAAGCACCGCCCGCATGCGCACGGTCTGACGCGTCGAGTTGGGCACCTCGATGCCAATGGTTCCTTTCCCCGGAATTGGTGCAATGATGCGAATGCCCAGGGCCGCCAACGAGAGGGCGATGTCGTCCTCCAGGTTTTTGATCTTGGAGATCTTCACCCCTTTCTCGGGCACGATTTCATACAGCGTCACGGTCGGCCCGATGGTCGCCTTGATACTTTCGACCCCAATTTTGTAGTGGCCCAAGGTCTCGACAATTCGGTCCTTGTTGGCCTCCAATTCTTCGCGCGACACCTTGCCCCCTTCTTCCTGCTCGGTCAGCAATTGAAGCTCGGGATACTGGTACGAAGGCAAATCCATCGTCGGGTCGAAGTTCTGGACCTTTCCGTCTAGGATGTCTTGGGCTGTGACGCCTTCGTCCACCTCGAGGTCGAGGTTATCCTCCGCCTTTTCCTCCGATTTATTCGCGGGTTCAGGCTGCTGCTGCCGAACGGGCTCGGGAGTCGGTTCGTGGCGTAGCTCGGGGGTGGGCTTCTCCTCCACTTCGAACACGGGGCCTGTCCGGGGCTCGGGCTTCAAGACAGGGTCGGGCACGTCTTTTTTCTCGGCCTCTTCCTCCTCGTAGTCATTCGCTTCCTCCCCTTCGGCGTTCGCCCAACCGGCCTCTGTCTCATCAGTGATTGACTCATTCTCGCCAGCCTGTCGGCGGAAAAAGTCCACGTGCTTGATGTCCAAGAAAAAGATTAGGAAGCCTGCTAAGGCGAGCAAAAGGAAAATCCAACTGCCCCAGCCGACCACGCTGTCCATGAACGAAGCGAATTTGAAACCGAAACCACCGCTGAGGAACAGAATGAATCCATCGCTGGCCGCGGCTACTTGCACTTGGCCGAGCATCCAGCTGCCCCACAACAACCCGAACACACAGATCGGGACAATTTTTCCCCGCCAGGGATGCGGACGCGCCACCAACACCCGCCGCCCCGTCAGCAGCAAGAGCGGGATCAACAAGAAGGCGAACACGCCGAACCAGCGGTAGACGAACAGATGCGCCGCCAACGCCCCCAGCAGTCCGAGCCAGTTTTGGGCCTCCTGGCCCGCTTGACGCGCTTCACCACGCCCCAGGGCATCGACCAAACTGTGGTCGGCTGCGCCTGTCAGTAGGTACGAAATGAAGGCTACCAGCAGGAATAGCGAAAGGGCAAGCAGCGTCAGCCCAGCGATTAACAGGAAGCGTCGGTCGCGCAAAAAGGGCACTGCGTTGCCTTTACGCTTGGCCCTCGAGGGCTTTCGCTTTCGGGTCGTCGACCCTTCGGATTTGTAGGAATTTCCCGCCACGCGGGGCGAAGATACAAAAGCCTACGCCTGGGTTTCGGCCAAGGCGCGAAGTCCTTTGTTGATCCGGCGCATGAGGGCTGGGCCTTGGTATACCATCCCGGTGTAGACCTGGACCAACGAGGCCCCCGCTTCGAGCTTCTCTTGCGTCGCCTCGGGCGAATCGACGCCCCCCACCCCGATGATTGGCAGCTTCGTGCGCGCGGCCAAATAGGCAATCACCTCGGTGGATCGTTCACGAATGGGTTGGCCACTCAGGCCGCCGTCGCCAATTTTTACCACGTCCTCCCAATCGGTCACAAGGTCCTCACGCTTAACAGTCGTGGTTGTAGCGATCAGGGCGTCCATGGCACTTTGGTGACAGACCTCCAAGATTTCATCGAGTTGTTCGTCGCTTAAGTCCGGTGCAATTTTCAGGAGCAGGGGCTTGCGGACAGGTTGTTTGTCCATTGCGCTTCGCAGTTGGGCCAGCAGGTTAAGCAGCGGGCGTTTCTCTTGCAGCGAACGCAGATGCGCCGTATTAGGAGAGGATACATTGACCACGAAGTAGTCGACCACCGGGTAGAGCTTATCGAGGCAAATGAGGTAATCACTGGCCGCGTCCTCGATGGGGGTGTGCTTGTTCTTGCCGATGTTCCCACCGACAGGGATGCCCGCGTTTTGCTTCTTAAGTCGCTCGACAGCTTTATCCACCCCCCCATTGTTGAAGCCCATGCGGTTGATCAGGGCCTCGTCTTTTTTCAAGCGGAACAGACGGGGCTGGGGGTTCCCGTTTTGATGGCGAGGCGTCAAGGTGCCGATCTCCACGTAGCCGAAGCCGAGCAGGGCCAATTCTTCGGTCCACTCGGCATCCTTGTCAAACCCGGCGGCCAAACCCACGGGGCTCGGGAATCGCAAGCCGAACACTTCGCGTTCGAGCCCGACCATTGACTTCTCGGTGCGCTTTCGGAAATAGCCTTTGACGCCCGGCACCTTGAGCCAGAAGACAAACAAACTCATCGTCGTGCGGTGGGCCCTTTCGGCGTTCAGCGTGAAGGCCAGGGGGCGAAGAATGGCGCGGTAGAAACCCAAGGGAGCAATCGAATTGGAGAATGGGCTGCGAAGGTACTAGCTGCGCGGGTGAAATTCGGTCAGAACCGAACGCAAATAGTCGCGGTCCAGGTGGGTATAGATTTCGGTGGTGGTGATCGAGGCGTGGCCCAGCATCTCCTGAACCGCCCGCAGGTCGGCCCCGCCTTCCAATAAATGGGTCGCAAACGAGTGGCGAAAGGTGTGCGGCGAGATGCGCTTGCGCAGGCCCGTCTGAGCGGCCAATTTCTTGACAAGCAAAAAGATGGCGACCCGCGAGAGGTGCCCGCCTCGGACATTCAGAAACACGTAGGCTTCCTGCCCAGCCCGCTTGGGTTGGTGAACCCGGACAGTGTCTAGGTACAATTGCATGTGCCTGAGCGCCGAGCGACCGATGGGCACCAGCCGTTCCTTGTTTCCCTTTCCAATGATGCGCAGGAAGCCCAGATCGGCATGCACCTGGTTCAATTTCAATTGACAGAGCTCGGTCACCCGCAGGCCACAGCCGTAGAGCACCTCGATAATCGCACGATCGCGTTGGCCCATCGGGGCAGACAAGTCGATGGCGTCGAGCAATCGGTCGATGTCCTCCAGCGAAAGGGTGTCGGGCAGCTTGCGGCCTTGCCGGGGGCCTTCGATCAATTCGGCGGGGTTGATCTGGAGGTGATCTTCTTCGAGCAAAAACTTATAAAAGGCTTTGATGCCCGAGAGAATCCGCGCTTGGCTGGCAGGTTCCAGGCCCAATTCGCCCAGCTCGGTCAGCAAGTGGTCGACTTGCAATTGGACCACCTCGGTGGGCCCCACGTTGGAAGGCTCAACAGACTCGCGTAGTTTGCGCACATCGCGCAGGTACGCGGCCACCGAATGCGGCGAGAGGGAACGCTCAAGCTGCAGGTGTTGGCGGAACTGGTCCAGGGCGTTGTCCCAAGTCATTGACACAAAAGTATGGAGATCCTCATCCTCAACGGCCCCAATCTCAACCTGCTGGGTAAGCGGGAGGTGGACATCTACGGAAACGAGTCGTTCGATGCCTTTTTTGCCAAGCTCCAGAAGGACTATCCCGGGCTCACGCTCCGCTACGCGCAGTCGAACATCGAAGGCGAACTGATCGATGAGCTTCACAAGGCCTTCGATTATGATGGCGTAATCTTGAATGCCGGCGGCATGACGCACACCTCGGTCGCTTTGGGCGATGCGGTGGCAGCCATCAAAGCGCCTGTGATCGAGGTGCACATCTCGAACATCGCCGCGCGGGAAGACTTCCGCCACACCAGCTACATCAGCCCCAAAGCCGTGGGCGTTCTGTTCGGGTTCGGGCTCGATGGCTATCGGTTGGCCCTCGACCAGTTCGTGCGCCAGGCGAAGTGAGCGGGACGCTGAGTTTCGTCCCCGGTCCCTCGCAGCTTCGCGCCATTGTGCCCGAAGCCATGGCCCGCGCCGCTGCAGAAGGCATCTTGGGGCGCAACCACCGAAGCCCTGAGTTTGCCACCTTGTACGAGCGGGTCGAACGCCTCTTTCGCGAGAAGCTGAACCTGCCTTCGGACTATCACTTGGTCTTCACCTCCTCGGCCACCGAGTGCTGGGAGATCGTTGCCCAGTCGCTCTCGGTGGGCCAGAGTGCGCATGTGTTCACTGGCAGATTCGGGGAACGCTGGTTCCATCGGAACACGAAGCTGCACGCCAACACCTTGGCCCTGCCCTTCGGCCTGAACGAAACCCCGCCCCTGCCCGACCCGACCGAGACCATTTGCCTGGTCGAGAACGAAACCTCGAACGGCACGTGGTTGCCGCATGGCTACTTGGAAGAAGTGCGCGAAGCCCATCCCGATGCGCTGATTTGCGTGGATGCCACCAGTTCCATGGCCGCGATTCAAACCGACTGGCAGCAGGCCGACCTGTGGTTTGCCTCGGTTCAGAAAGGCTTTGGCTTGCCCGCTGGGATGGCCGTCCTGGTGTACAACCAACAAGTCGTCAACCGGGCGATGTACATGGGCGACCGCCTGCGCTACAACCAATTTCTCTCGCTGCACGAAAACCGCTTGAAGTGGCAGACCACCCACACCCCCAACGTGCTGGGCATCTACTTGCTCGGGGCGGTGTTGGAAGCCGCACTCCCCATCATCGAGCAGGACGAACTGACCCTCCGTCAAGCGCAACGGCTCTTTGACACCTTCACGGATCACCCCGATTTACAGCCGTTAGTCAAACCCTCGGCGAACCGTTCGGGCACCGTCATTTCCCTGAAGGGCGACCCAGAATTGATCACCTCAATCCACCAGAAAACCGAAGCAGCGGGGCTGGTGTTGGGAAAAGGCTACGGGGTGTGGAAGAACGAAACGCTACGAATTGCCAACTTTCCGGCGCATACGGGCGCGATGATTGACCATCTACTCTCGGTTCTACTACCCTAACACATGGCCAACATTGAACTTTACACCGACGGCGCCGCCAGCGGCAACCCCGGTCCCGGCGGCTACGGCGCCATCCTGCGCTCGGGCAGTCACGAAAAAGAACTCAGCGAGGGTTATCGCCTGACGACCAACAACCGCATGGAGCTCATGGCCGTGATCGCCGGGCTGGAAGCCTTGAAGGAGGACGGCCACACGGTCCTGGTGATCTCGGACTCGAAATACGTGGTCGATGCGGTCGAACAGAAATGGGTGTTTGGTTGGGAGAAGAAGGGCTACGCAAAAAAGAAAAACCCCGACTTGTGGTCGAGGTTCTTGAAGTCGTATCGCAAGCACAAGGTCAGCTTCCGCTGGGTGCGGGGCCACGACGGGCATGCAGAGAACGAGCGCTGCGACGAACTGGCGGTAGCGGCTTGTCGCGGCCCACGCCTACTGATCGACGAGGGCTACGAGAGCGGCGCGGCGCAATAGCTCAGCGGCTGGCCCGGCTCGTTAAAAGATCACGATTCTCATTAGTTCCAACGGAGGTCTTGGGTGGAGATGACCCGTTCGCCATCGACAATGTAGTCGGGGCGAAACTGCAGCAATCGGAGCATGCTGGTCTCGGGCTCGAAGTGGTAGAGCTTGTAATTGGACAGACTGCCCAATAATTGGTTGAGTGTCGGTGAGCTTTGTCCCTGTTGACCCAGGGCAAAGACTCGGATCGTGTTGAAATTCGCCTTCATATCGCTTGATGGAAAAGTGCAGATTTCTCTGCATTGGGTACCATTTTGTTTTTGAACGAGTAGTGGAAGCAAAAGTTCTGCCGAAATCGAAAAAAAGCAGGTCCGGTGGGACAGAATCCGCGCTAGTGTGGCGCGTCAGTTCGCTGGAAATCAAGGCCATCGGCCTCCAGATCGCCCAGCAGCAAGTCTGCCTCTTTTTTTCCCAAGGGGCGAAGCAGCCCCGTTCCGGGCAACTCCCCCATCGCCCAGCGGCGCACCGCATGGGCCAGGGGCCACCCAACCGTCGTAGCCATCGCGGTCGCTTCGCTCGTCCCATCGCGGTGGAACCCAACGGTTCGCCGACGCAGGGCGCCATCTAACCAATAGTCGATGACTGTGTGGAGCACCACGCGG
The DNA here is from genome assembly GCA_964350605.1 of uncultured Cytophagales bacterium. Classification (GTDB taxonomy): domain Bacteria; phylum Bacteroidota; class Bacteroidia; order Cytophagales; family JAAEPT01; genus CAYGKP01. Next base: position 5,276 of record CAYGKP010000068.1, on the reverse strand, counting down.
TCCGTCTCGCGGTCGGCCAACCGCCAGTTGCGCCGTAACAAGCCTTCCAGCAGATCAGCGGGCGACTGCCAATTCGGGCTGGCCGCACCGCGTACGAATAAGCCGAGCTGCTCGTAAAGCGCCCAATGCGGATGACTGGGGGTCAGGCCTGTTTTCTCGGCAAACACCTCGGCGGCTGGCTGCCCAGGTTTACCGAGAGCGGCAGCCACCATATCGGCAACTGTTTCACTGCCGTTGTTCTCTAGTGCCTTATCGGGGTCGGTCAGACCCAAGTCAATCAATCGACGCCAGGCTTCAGGGTATGGCGGCAACCGCAGCGAGCCACGAATCACCGTCCGCGCCTCTTCCAACTGGTAGTCCTTCACGTACGGCAACGAATCGCGGTTGGCGTAACCCTGATAGGTGTCAAGTCCCTCGATGGGCACAGTCCACAAGCGATGAAGCAGCTTTTCGTACGGAAGGTGGAAATCGTAGCCATTCTCGCGAAAGTGGGCACCGTCGCGACCCGCTAGGACTACATTCCGCGGGTTCCACGAGACCTTGTAGTGCCAGGGATTGTTGTCGAACTGAGGGGAGACCAAGCCGCCCGCCCAGGAATAGAATCCCTCGATCTGTGCACCCTCCGCACGCAGGGAAGCCAGCTCCCGCGCGGCTAACATGTGGTCAATGCCCGGGTCGAAGCCGAGTTCCATCCAGAGCGGCACACCCGCTTGCTTCGCTTTTTCATCAAGGGCCTGGACCTGCTCGCTGACATAGGAAGCCGAGAAAAACGCCTTACCCTTCTCGATGGCTTTGGTAGCCAACGCGGCATGCAGAACTGGGGGCAAAAGAGAAATCACCGCGTCGCAGGCGGATAGTTCGCGGTCGAGCTCCTTCCCCTCCGAAGCCGAGGCAAGAATGAATCGCACCTGCGGATACTGGCTCGCAAATGCGGTAGTTCGTTTGGGGTCGCGGTCGATGACCGTCAGGGACCATTCAGGGCCCGTCCATTCGGCCAAACGACCAATCAGGCCCGCACTCGAGCGGCCCGCACCAGCAACCAGAACCTTCGGCATCTAAATTCCCGCCATGGCTGCCCCGTACATCCCCGCCGAATCGCCGTACTCGTTCTTGCGAATCGGGGTGTAGAGGTCCTGGTTCAGGACGTATTTCTCGACCCGTTTGAGACCTTCTGAATACAACTCGTCAATGTGCGAGAGCCCCCCGCCGATCACAATGCAATCGGGGTCGAGGAACATAATGACGTTCGCCATTGCGTGGCCAAAATGCTCCAAAAACTCGTCAAAGATGGGTGCGGCCTTTGCGTCGCCTGAGCGTGCCTTGGTGACGATGTCAGCCATCGGCAGGGCCTCGTTGTAGCGCGTTTCGTACAGTTTCTGAACGCCAGTCCCCGAAAGATAGCCTTCCACCGAACCGGGGAAGCCATCAGACATGACGGGTCCGTTAAAGTTGATCGTCGAGTGGCCCCACTCGGCGGCATTGCTGCGCATGCCTTCGATGACCTCGCCTTTGTAAACGATGCCCCCACCAACACCGGTGCCCATGATGACTCCAAAAACCAGTTCAGAACCTTTGCCCGCGCCCAAGGCCGCTTCGGCCATGGCGAAACAGTTCGCGTCGTTGTGAACCACAATGGGGTGGCCAAAGACTTCCGCAAGGTCTTTCTCGAACGGCTTGCCGACCAGTTGGGGCAAGTTGGGCGAGAAATTCAGCACCCGACTTCGACGGTCGATGATGCCCGGTACGCCAAGACCCAGCTTGTGCTCGGCACCATTGATTTCTGAAACCAGGGCGTCGTACATCTCCTCCAAATTCTTGAGGACGAATTCGTAGCCCTTTTCCTTGCCATTGGGGGCGCGGCGCTTGGCGATGGGTTTCCCTGCGGGGTCCAGGGCGACGGCCTCTACTTTGGTGCCGCCGAAATCAAATCCGATCCGATGCATGATGCGTGATTCACTAAGAGATGTGTGGGCCGCCAAGTTGGTTAAAACCGCCTAGTTTTGAAACCGAAGCGGGCGACCTTGCGCCCGCTGGCTACCACTCTTTTGGTTTTATGGCACGAATTGGACTGATCGGCGACAGCCACGACGATTGGGTCCGCCTCGAGGCGGGCCTTGCATTGCTCCAGCGACTGGAATGTGACTCGATTGTTTGCCTGGGCGATATCGTGGGTTCCAAAGTGCCCAACGCCTTGCACTACTGGGATGTCCGCGACAGTCATCGTTGCGTTCAACTGGTGCAAGAGCATTGCGACTTGGTGGTAGCGGGAAACCATGACCTCTATGCGGTGGAGAAAACCCCCAAGTATTCGAGCAACTACAAGTACCCCCGCAATTTTTACCGCCAAGACTACTTCTCTCGTCGCGAGGCTTTCAAGGAGCGCATTTGGCACTACGAGGACGAACTACCCACCCTCCTGGACCGAAACGACCGCCTCTACCTGATCAGTCTGAATGAAGTTGAACTCAAGCACCACGAGGAACTGCTGGTGATGTACTCGCACTATGCCTACCCGGACTTCTCGGGTTCCACCACACGCATCCACCAACAAACCCGTTACCTGGATCAACATTTTCGCTACATGGCGATCCACCAGTGTCGGCTGAGTTTTTCGGGCCACTACCACCCCGAGGGCCTGGTGATCGCCACCCCAGACGGTTGGGAACAAGAGGGCTTTGACGCACGTGTGACCTTGAACCCCGACCAGAAATATTGGTGCTGTGTACCCGCTCTGTTTTCGAGTGCTGACCGCCCCAGTGCTGTGACGGTGTTCGACACGCAAACCCTGCAACTCGAAGTCCACGCCCTCTAGCGGAAAGGCGTAACTTTGCCCGCCCTTCTGGCCGCCATGCGACTTCTTCGGATCCTTTACGCTGTGTATGCCCTGCTCGTCTTTTTTGGCGTGCTACTCGTGCTGTTCATCCCGATGTACATCCTCGGGCAGTTCAAGCGCACCAAGCCGTGGGGCCACCAACTGGTGCGTCTGTGGGGCTGGCTGATCATGCTGTTCTACGCCATGCCCTTCCGCTTCATTGATCGTAAGCACCTGCGCACGAAGCGAAACGAACCACGGGTCTATGTCGCCAACCACACCTCGTTCCTCGACATCCCCTCGACCTTTCTGTCGATTCCCGGCTACTTCACCATTCTGGGCAAAGCATCGGTGGGCAAAGTGCCCCTGTTCGGGACGATTTATAAGCTTTACTACACCCTGGTCGACCGCCGTTCGGCGGCAGGACGCTCCAAGGCGATGACCGATTGTAAGCGAGCGTTGAGAAACGGGCAAAGCGTCATTCTGTTTCCCGAGGGGACCATCCCCAAAACCGGCGCACCTCAGATGAAGGAATTCTACGACGGAGCCTTCCGCATGGCCATCGAACTAGGGGTGTCCATTGTGCCAGTCGCCATTCCTTTCAACTGGAAAATTTTTCCGGACGAAACGAAATTGGAACTTCGCTTCCATCGCTGGCTCGTGCAGGCCCTCCCGCCGATCGACACCAAAGGCATGACGATGGACGACATCGAACCGCTGAAAGCCCAAGTCTACCACGACCTTCAAGCAGTCATCAACCACCACAATAAGATTTCCGCATGAACATCGACCGCCAAACCGTCGACCACATCGCCCACCTCGCCCGTCTGGAATTCGACGACAAGGGGGCCGAGCAGATGGCCCGCGAGCTGACCAAAATCCTCGATTGGGTGGACGAATTGAAGGCCATCGATACCGAGGGGGTCAAGCCGTTGATCCATCCGAGTGTGGAGGTCAACGTGCTTCGAAACGACGAGCCGAAAGCACCCATCGACCACGATCGTGCGCTTCGCAATGCGCCCAAACACGATTCCAACTATTTCCGCGTTCCCAAGGTCATTGAGTAGACCACCGAGCATGATTTTCTGGACCACCTGGACCCGCGCCGAGCGCTGGGCATTATTGTTTGCAGCCGTTGGGCTGCTGTTCTCCCTGGCTTTTCTCGCCTATGGCGCCACCCGCGAGCTGGAGGACCTGGCCCCCTGGCTGACCCTGCAAAGCGGCCAAGCGGTCAACGTGCCGCTCTACGAATTTTCCGAGCACTTGCACCAGATGGTGATCGAAGCACCCTACTACGTAATCTACGATTACCGGGTGCCGGGTCCCATTGGGGTAGACACGATGGCCAGCTACATCCTGGTCAGCTTGGTCTTTTTCGGTTTTTCCTTGGTGCTGGGGGCGTTGCCATCGATCCAGAAAACCTACGTGTACTACGGCAGCCTCGGGGTGGTGCTCTACGCCCTCTCGAAGTGCAAGTGGGAGCTCCTCGGCCTCTTCGGCCAGGAGGATAAAACCTTTCTCTTGCTTGTGCTGGCGGCTTACGGCCTGTCGAACTTTGCGTTCTATGCCTTCTTGACGCGGGTGAAGCTGCTGGTTCGAGTGGGGGTTTACCTAGCCCTCAGCGGTGCTTTGCTCTTCGTAGTTGCCACTCAATCAACGGTTGCTGATGGGTTGCTCGAACTGGCAGCCCACAGCTTGAACTTGCCGGTCTTTGCGCTAGTCCTTCTCTCGATTTTAACTGCGCCCGAGGTGCCGTTCGCACTCCTGCGTTTGATGGGCTCAATCCGCTCGGTCAAGGGGCGTGGCCCGCTCCTGCCTTACTTGCTATTCGTGCTGGCCTACCTGGGCAACGTAATCCTTGCCTTCCTCTACGCCAACGAGTCCATCGAAGGGCCAACGGCGGCGATTGGTGCCTTCATTCTGTTGCCCCTCTGCACGCTGGTGGGCATCTGGGGGTGGAAAAACAAAGAGGAGATTTATAAAGGCGGCCTCACCTTCCAGGGCGGCGGCGCGCTGATCTATTTCGGCTTGGCGATCATGGGTTTATCGCTGGTGGGTTGGAGCTTGTTTCAAGTGAATGACTCGTTGTTGGAAGCAGAGACCGACATCGTGCTGATGCTGCAAATCGGGCTTTCGGCGGCGGTCCTCCCCTACGTGTGGATCAACTTCCGCCGGCCTTTCATGGAGGGGCAGCCCGTCGGGCGGATCATGTACAAACCGATTCGGTTGCCACTGCTGGGGGTCTACCTGTTCGGCGTTGTTGCAGCAGTGATTTTGTTTTTGCAGTCCAACCAAGTGGCCTACAAGCAATGGCAAGCGGGCACGGAAATCGCGGCAGGCGATGCCTATCATGCCGAGGGGAACGAACTGCTGGCGACGGCCGCCTACCAGGAAGCCTGCCTGATCGACCAGAAAGGTTTCCGCGCGAACTATACCTTGGTCGATGTCGCCTACCGCGAGGAAT
>CAYGKP010000067.1:0-11738 GCA_964350605.1 uncultured Cytophagales bacterium | reverse complement strand
CCCCCCAACTGGGTAAGGATTGCTTCCTCGCCGAAGGCGCGATCGTGGTCGGCGATGTGGTGGCGGGCGACGAGTGCACGTTCTGGTTCCACGCCGTCGTGCGCGGCGACGTCAATGCGATTCGGCTCGGCAATCGGGTCAACGTCCAAGACGGCGCGGTGCTGCATTGCACCTACCAGAAAGCCGCCCTCACCATCGGCAACAACGTCTCGATCGGCCACCGCGCCCTGGTCCACGGCTGCACGATTGAAGACGACGTGCTGATCGGCATGGGCGCGATTGTGATGGATCATGCGGTGATCGGAAAGGGCTCGCTGATCGCGGCGGGGGCCGTCGTCCTCGAAAACACGATTGTCGAACCCGGCAGCCTCTACGCCGGGGTGCCCGCCAAACGCAAGGGCGACGTAAGCGCCGAGCAGCAGGAAATGATCCGCCGCACGGCAGGGAACTACGTGAAGTACGCCTCGTGGTTTGGCCAATAGGCCCTTGGGGGTTACTTTGAAGTCCCCCTGCAAAACCAAACCCCACCCGCCATGCGACGCGTTGCCTTACCCCTGCTTTTCCTTCCCTTCCTCCTGACTGCTTGCGGCGAAGCCACGCCCGATGAAGCCGAAGAAGTCGTTGGCGAACTGCCCGACACCGAAGGCCCCCCCGAGGAAGCCGAGGGTTGCGTCACGCTCATCTACGTGGCGATGGACGAGGCGAAGACGTTCTATTACCAGAAGCTAACGCCCTGCCTGGAAGAAGGCGCGATCAACCAGCCCGACGCGATGGACACCCGCGTGCCGTTCCAGGAAGTCGTCGCCGAGAAAGCCGGGTTGGAATCGCCCGCGGCCGTCGAGGTGCTCGACATGAAGTACGACAACGACATGGAGGCCCAGGGCTTGGTGATCCTCTATCAAGACGTGAAGGAATTCGAGGTGGTCGAAGTCGCCCCGTAACCTTCTCCACCATCTTGGGACGCGAGCGAGGAGTGACGTACTTTTCGCTCGCGTTCTTGTTTTCACACCTTTGCCTCGATGCGTACCCGCTTTCTCATTGGATTTTTGCTGTTGGTCGGCTTGATCGCGCTTCACTTTGCCACCGTCCGCCGCTGGCCGATCCCGTGGTTCGACGAAGTGTACTTCGCCTCGGTGGCCGAATCCTTCGCGGCGGACCAAAGCTTCGTGCCCCAGATCGCCTCGGTCGCCCGCGAGGGGGAAGAAGCCCTGAGCAGTGGGCCGCTCTACTTCGTCCTGACGGCGGGAAGTATCAAGCTGTTCGGTCTGGGCCCTGCCAGTGTGCGGATCATTGGGTTGCTCTTCGGAATCATGAGTTTGGTGATTTTCGGGCGCATCCTGCTCTACCTGCGCGTCGATCCGGGGTTGACTTTGCTAGGGGTCTTGCTCTTGGCCAGCGACCCCTTCTATTCCAACGGCTGGCATTCGGGCCGGCCCGATACCCCGGCGATCTTTTTCTTCCTGCTTTCGCTGTTCTATTTGATGTCCGGCATTCGCCGAGAATTCGCGATTCCCCACCTGGGGCGCGTGGCCCTCGGCTCGCTCTTCGCGGGGATCGCGGTGCTGTTTACCTTGCGCATCGGGGTGCTCTACCTGCCCGCCGCGCTGATCTTCCTCTTCCTAATCGGCAGCCGCGAGGTGAGCCGGAAGTTCGCCGTCATTTTCTGGGCCTTGGTTCCCTTCGCGGCACTTTACATCGGCTGGATTTTCTGGGGCTTCAGCGGCTTCAAGGAGTGGTGGGCTTACTACCAATCCATCTCCGGCGGCAACGAAACGGCCGTTCACGGCTTCCTGGGTGGGCGCGGCTACATCCCCCGCCAAGAGTGGCCGCTGTTGGCCACGGGCGTGTTCCTCTTTCTGGGGGCCATCAAACGCCAGGGGATTCTCTACCTGCACACCTTGGTCCTGATCGCGGCCCTGGGCATTGCGGTGTTCTATCTCCTGGTCCTCGACTGGGGTCCCTACTCGGTCTTGATCCTGCCGTTTGTCTACCTCTTGATTCTTCGTTCGCTGGCCGTCACGGGCTGGACCTGGCGGCGCAGCGGGGCCTATGCTGTGTCGTTGCTCCTGCTCTTCAACTTTGCGTTCCTGGCCGCCAAGTCACTTCAGGTCATCAGCGACAAGGGCCGAAACGTCCGCCACATCAACCAGTTCTGTACGACGTACTTGCCCGAGGGCAGCAGAGTGGTGGCCGACGACCACGCGTACTACGGCATCCGCCAGGCGGGCAGCGAGATGCAATTGCTCCTGCGCTACAACACCCAGGAGGAGCGCGAACGCCTCCAACGCGAGGTGTGGGACTATGACTACCTCTTGGTCAGCCCAACGACCTGGGCCGCCGACAGTGCGATGGTCGAGCGGTATTTCGACCATTCGAAACTCGTCTGGGTCGCTGACTTGCGCATGACCCCCAGCTCCCACAGTCGCTGGATTAGCGACCTGACGGGCCTCGGTGCGGGCGAACGCAACCTCTACGCCTCACGCCTGTATCGGCGGGTGAAATAAGAGAGTTGACCTTAGCCTAACAGCTCCATGATGTCCTCTCGGCTGAGGGACTTCACGAAGTTTTCCTCGATCGAGATCAGGTCCTCGGCCAGCTTCTTTTTGCGGTCCTGGAGCTTGAGGATTTTCTCCTCGACGGTGCCCTTCGAGATGAACTTGTAGGTGTAGACCTGCTGGGTCTGGCCGATGCGGTGCGCCCGGTCGACGGCCTGCGCCTCGATGGCGGGGTTCCACCAGGGGTCGAGCAGGAAGACGTAATCGGCGGCGGTCAGGTTCAGGCCCAAGCCGCCGGCTTTCAGCGAGATGAGGAAGACGCGCACCCGCTCGTCGTTCTGGAACAGTTCGACTTGCCGCTGGCGGGCTTTGGTCGAGCCGTCGAGGTAGGCGTATTCCATCCCCAGCTTGTCGAGTTGTTCTTTCAGCAGGAACAAGTGCTTGACGAACTGGCTGAAAATCAAAATCTTATGGCCCGATTCGATGGCCTCCTCCAGCATGCCCATCACTTCGTCCAACTTGCCTGAGTCGCCCTTGTACTCGGCCTCGACCATGCGGGGGTGGTTGGCGATCTGGCGCAGTTTCGAGAGGCCTTGGAGGATCAGAATCTGCGAGCCGCCCAGGCCCCGCTGCTCGATTTCGTCGAGGATCAGGTTGCGGTACTGCGACTTGGTTTGCTCGTAGAGCTCGGCCTGCGCCTCGGTCATGTCGACGTAGCGAATCTGCTCCACCTTCGGGGGCAATTCGGTAACCACTTGCGACTTGGTGCGCCGCATCAGGAAGGGCCGCATCATGGTGTGCAGCCGCCCGGAACGTTCGGCGCTTTGGTGCTTTTCGATGGGCACCTGGAAATGGCGGCGGAAGAATTTCTGGTCGCCCAGCAGGCCGGGGTTCAGGAAGTCGGCCTGCGACCAGAGGTCGAGCGTCGAGTTCTCGATCGGGGTACCCGTCAGGGTCAGGCGTTGGCGGCAACGCAGTTGCTTGACCGCCTGGGCAATGTTCGAGGAGGGGTTCTTGATCGCTTGCGCCTCGTCGAGGATCACGTAGTTGAAGTAGTAGCCCGTCAGCAGTTCGATGTCGAGCCGCGCGATGCCATAAGAGGTAATCACCACGTCATAGCCCTCGAACTGCTCAATGTTCTTCTCCCGATAGGTGCCCGTGTAGAGGAATACTTTCAGGTCAGGCGCAAACTTCTCGGCCTCCTTTTCCCAGTTGTAGAGCAGCGAGGTCGGCAGGATGAGCAGCGAAGCGTTGACGAAGCCCTGTTCCTTTTGCGATTGCAAGAGAGCGAGGGTCTGGATCGTCTTACCCAAACCCATGTCGTCGGCTAGGCATCCCCCGAACCCATAGCGCGCCAGGAATTGCATCCAGTTGTAACCGGCCTTCTGATAAGGGCGCAAGGTGCCCTTGAAGCCAACGGGCAGGGGCGTTTCCTCGATGTGTTGGAAGTCGCGAAGCTGGGTCAACTTCTGGTCCATCGAAACTCGGGCCAGACTGCCGGTCTCCAATTCTTGCACCAAGGCCAAGTGGTGCTTCTTCAAGCGCAGGCCCTGGCCGTCTTCCTTTTCCGAGAGGGCCAAGAGCTCGCCATACTGACTGAGCCAGGCGTCGGGGATTACGGCGATCTCGCCATTGGGCAACGTGAATTCCCGCTTGCGGGCCATGATCAGATCGCGCAATTGCAGGAACGGAATCTCGTAGGGTCCGAACCGGACCACGGCCTTCAGGTCAAACCAGTCGCCCGCTTCTTGCACCTCCATGTCGATCGAGGAATGGCCCATGAAATAACGCCGCCCGCCCTTCTCGCGCTGGAGCAACGAAATGCCCGCTTCCTCCAACGAATCGCGATAACGTTCGAGCCAACTGAAGGCTTTTCCCGTCGGCAGGACCACGCGCAGTCCGCGAACTTCAAGGCCCCACTCGCGCAGTTGCTTGACCAGGCTTTTCTCCCACTCCAAGTCGCGCTGGACTTTGTGGAACACGTAGCTGTCGCCCTCCTTCTCGACCTTCACCGATGCGCTGGTGCCGTTGGTCGTGCGGAAGTTGTACTCCCCATAGGCGAACACCAATTCGAACAACAGTTTCGACTCGTTGTCCTCGTCGTCGTCAGCAACGGCCACGTTCGTCTCGCCAAACAGGTCAACGGGCACACCCGCCTCCACCTCGCTGAAAATCAATTGCGCGTGGCGGTTTGGGGCTTCGGTCTCGATGCGCAGGCCCAGGGCCGTGACGTCGTAATGTTCGACCAGCGGGGCGACGAACTTGCGGAAGTAGGTGTCCTCCACTTTGCGGGGAATCCGGATGAACGGTTTGTCGAGGAAAGGCTTCAGTTTCGCGCCCTCGAGCGGCCCGTCGAAATGATACAGCACCGCCCCGGCGATCAGCCACGCGGGGTCGAAGGCCACGATGATGGGGTCGCCCTGGCGGTGGTCGATGATCTGCTCGCCCAGGCGCATCTGCATGGAATAATGCGTTTCCTCTGGGCCTCGATTCAAACTGAAGCGAACGTGCGCGGCCTCGGGTTCGAAGCGCACTTCCTGCCAGGCAGGTTCGCCGTCGTTGCCCATGATGAAGATGCGCTTGCCGTCCAAAAGGGGCAGGATGTCTTGCTTGCGGCTCTCGACGTGCTGGGCAATCAGGTCTTGGAGGCTTTGGTCGCCACGGTCCGAGCTGTAGGTGCGCAGAAAAAATTCCGAGGCCGTCAGGCGCTTGCGCATGAATTTGTGGGCGATGGGATCCTGCTGGATCTGGTCCATCAATTCGATCAATTGATAGTCCCGCGCATCGAGCCCCGCGGCAAATTCGTCGGCGTTTTTCGACGAGATGTTTTGGTGCTTGAACGACAAGCGTCCTTTCTCGTCGAGTTGAACGACGAAGGATTCGAACAGGTAGCCCAGATACTCGTGCTGAAAAAGCGAGTAGACCAGTTCAAAGGGCTCGTTTGGCGAAACTTTCATGGCCTGAGCGCGCGGCGCAACCCCCAAGATAGAGTGCCCCGGCCAAAGGGCCTAGTTTGTGGAATACTATTGACGGCTCAGCGCGAAAGCCGCTCGGGCTGGCCCAACCGGGCGGCTTGGCGGGCGGGGCGCAAGGTGGCGAGCATCGTCACCAGAATGGCGACCAAGGCGGTGCCCGCGAAGTCCGTCCATTGAAGCTCAAGGGGATAGGCATCGACAATGGCAGTTTCCATGCCCATCTTCAGCCACCCGAACCGCACCTGGCTGTACCCGATCAAAAAGCCAAGCAGTAGTCCAATGGCCGTGCCCGTTACGCCGACCAGCAGGCCTTCCCAAAGGAAGATCGCGCGGATCTGGCGGCTGGTGGCGCCTTGGGCGCGCAGGATGGTCAAATCCCGGCGCTTGTCGATCACCAGCAGCGAGAGGGCATAGAAAATGTTCAGCGAGGCCACGGCCAAAATGAAGCTGATGATCGCGAAGGCCACCAGTTTTTCGATTCGAAGGATGCGCAGCAAGCTGCCGTGCAGTTCCTCGGAAGTCAGGACCCGAAAGTCGGGGCCGAGGCGTTCTTTCAATTCCGATTGCATCCTTTTGAGGTTCGTACCCGGCAGGGCATGCAGTTCGAGGGCCGAGCGTTCGTCGCCGTAATCGAACAGGCGTTGGGCCACTTCGAGGGGGACGATGACGTACTGCTGGTCGAACCGCTGTTCAATCGCGAACGAGCCCGAGGGCCGGACGATTTCTTGGCGAAAGGCCGTCAAGGGGTTGCCGCCCGAGAGGTATTTCTGGTGGCGGTTCGGGTACCAAAACTCGATGCCGCGGTTGGGGCTGGGGAAAAAGATGGAGAGCTCGTAGGTGATGCCGCTGCCCACCAAGGCCCGGGGGCTGCCGCCTTCCTCAATCGCAAATATGCCTTCGACCACCGAGTTGCCGAAGTCCGCTTGCTTCAAGAAGTTGTCGCTTACGCCCTTGACCGTGACCACTTTCTGCGCGTCGCGGTAGCGGGCCAGGGCGTTGTCCTCCAACACTTCCACTTGAAAATCAACGCCTTCCAACCCGGCGACTTTTTCACGCATCGCACTGTCGAGGACGAAAACTTTCCCTGCGGCGGCTTCGATCCGCAAATCCGGGTCGAAGGTGCCGTACAGGTCGCCAAGCAACCCCGAAAAGCCGTTCACTACTGAGAGCACCAGCACCAGCAGCATCGTTACGAAGGCGACCGCGCCCACGCCGATTCGTGAAATGGTGTGCACCAAGCCCCGCCCACGAAACAAGGCGTAATAGCGCCGCGCCAGGAGCAGGGGGGTGTTCATCTAGTTCTCGGGGCTGTCCTCGTCGGGGTCGGCGGGCGGAATGTCGAGGCCGCGCAGCACTTTGTCGATCTGGTCGGCGTGCTCGCCCGACTTGTCGTCGAACAGCCGAAGCTCGGGTACTTTGCGCACCTGGTTGCGTATCCGCTTGCCCAATTCGCCGCGCTGGGCGGAAAGATCCTCGTCAAACAACCGCGCAATCGGCTTATCAAGCACCGGAAGGGCCGACAGGTAGACCCGCGCCACCTGAAGGTCGGGGGTCACTTCCACGTCCGTGATGGTCAGCATGCGGCCCGGGGCCACGTGGCGAAAGTCGCGTTGGAGGATGTCGCCGAGCTCGCGTTGGAGCAATCGGGCAAATTGTTGTTGGCGTTGGCTGGGCATGGGAAGGTGGCGTTGGCTGGGCGTTGTAACTTGCCGCTCGGTTCCGCGAAGGTACGCAAAGCCGTCGCCCCCCGAAGCCCTCCCAATTCTCCTCGACTCGTGATCCGCCTATTTGCCAAGATCGACCCACTGCGCTGGGGCCTGCTAGGCCTGGTTTTGGTGTTCCTCGCGTTGCCTGCTTGGACCGACGGGGGCCATTGGCAACTCAGCGAATTGCGCCTACTCGTCCTGGGCGAATCGGTGGCCGAGGGCCGCTTGCCCTACTTGGACCTGGAGACGCTTCATGCGCCGTTGACGGCCTTCTTCTTTGGGATGCTTGATGGGCTGTGGGGCCGCTCGGTGGGGATGTTGCGGGTATTGGGGGCACTCGCGCTTATCGGCCAAACCGCGCTGTTTCACCGCCTCGTACTAAAAAACCGCCTGTTCGAGGAGCCAACGATGGTCCCCACGATGTTGTTTTTGGTTGTGGGCAGTGGCTCGCTGTTGTTCCAACCGCTGACCGCGCCGAAGCTGGCGCTCTTTTTTTTGATCCTGGCATTGGGCCGCGCGCTGCGCAGCTTGGCGGAGGGGAATACCGACCGGGGCCTGTTTGCCGTAGGCATCCAATGCGGACTGGCCGGGTTGTTCGACTTCCCGAGTGCTGTGATTGTTGGCTCGATCCTTTTGACTTTCCTGCTTTCATCGCGCACCGTGGTTCGCCGCTATGCGATTCTACTTTTCGGCTTTGCCTTCCCGTTTTTGTTTACCGCTGCTGCCTACGAAGTGGTCGGCGCGGGCTGGGCGGTGCTTCGGCCCTTGCGTTGGTACCTGACGGTCGATCACAATTTCTCGGTTTCGCCCGATGGGTGGTTGCTCGCGTTGTTTCCCCTGATGGCCGCCATGATTGCCTCGCTGTGGATCGGAAAAGCGGCGGGTCGCTGGTTGCCGCGCCAACGCCAAACCATGTGGCTGATGGTTTATTGGCTGGCGGGTGTCGGCACTTCGATTCTGATTGATCCCTTGGCTGGGCCCGAACGCTTAGTCCTTGCCCTGCCGGCTGTCGCGTTGCTCGCTGGGTACGGCTTTGTGGCTGTGCGCAAATGGTATTGGCGCGAGTCGGTTGGCCTGCTGATTCTGGGTGCGGCGATCCTCGGCGCGATGACCCCGAAACTAAATTTCTATGGTGGGGTGAGTGATGAACTTCGTGAGCAAGCTTTCCGTCCCAAACGCGACGTGCCCCTTGCCACTCAACCAGTCCTAGTCTTGGGTTCGGACCCAGCCCCCTACTTGCGGGCCCCTGCCGCCACGTGCTATTTGGATTGGCCGGTGGCCGAGCGCACGTTCAATCGGTTGGATCAGTACGAATCGGTCCTTGCGATCGACGCAGCGTGGAAGTTGGACCCACCCCTGACGGTGTTCGATCAAGCGGGCCTAATGCCCACACTTGGCGAGCGGTTGCCTTGGGTTGAACGCGGCTATCGCCAGACGAGTCCTGGCGTCTACCAGCGGCGCAACTAGCAGGAAAACCTAACAGGAGATCTTCTGGACGCGCCCTTGGTGGCGGCCCCCCTCGAACTCGGTCGCGAGGAAAGTCGAGGTAATGGCCACCAGCTCTTCAATGGCGACAAACCGGGCCGGTAGGCAGAGGGCGTTCGCGTTGTTGTGCGAGCGGGCGAGCATCGCCAGCTTTTCTTGCCAGCACAGGGCCGCGCGGATGCCTTGGTGTTTGTTGGCGGTCATCGCCACCCCTTGGCCCGAACCGCAAATGAAAATGCCGAAGTCAAACTCGCCCTTCTCAATCGCCTCACACGCAGGGTGCACTGCATCGGGGTAATCCACCGAATCGGTCGAAAACGGGCCAAAGTCATTGACCGTGTGGCCTTCCTGTTCCAGAAAAGTCTTCAGGTCGTTTTTGGCAAGGAAACCAGCGTGGTCGCCGGCCAGGGCAATGCGGTAGGTCATGACTACAGGTCGTCAGTTTTGGCCAAAGCCAGTCGGCGTTCGCGCTTGCGGAAGTTACGGGCCGCGATGCGGATGCTGACCACGTAGAGCAAATAAAGCGGTAGGGCCACGAACAGTTGTGTGAACGGGTCCGGCGGGGTGAGGATACCCGAAACGATCAGAATGATGACCGCTGCGTGGCGTTGGTATTTGCGCATCATCTGCGGGCCGATGACCCCGGCTTTCGAAAGGTAGTGGGCCGCGATGGGCAGCTGGAACATGATGCCCGTGACCAGCGGCAGCTTGGTGACCACCGAGAGGTAGTTCGAGATGTCAATCTCGTTGGGCACCGGGAAGGCCGAGGAGATTTCGTAATTGACCAGGAACTGGATGGCCAAGGGGTCGATCACGTAGTAGCCAAACAGGATGCCCAGGAAGAACAGCAGGCTGACGAAGAACACCGTCCCGCGGATTCTCTTAGCCTCTTTGCCATACAAGGCCGGGCGCACAAATCGCCAGATCTGCCAGAACACAAAGGGAAAGCCCAGGATGATCCCCACGGTGATCGACGAATTGATGTGCAAGGCGAATTGGCCGTGCAACTTGCGGTTGATCAAGTGGTAGGGCATCTCTTTGAAACATAGCGCATCAACGCCGATCTGATCGCCCCAGCGACACAGCACCTTGAAGGTGATGAAGTCTGCCTTGCCAGGCGGCAAGAGGATCTGGTCGAAGACGATTTCGTTGAAGACGAACGCCAGCACCGAGAAAATGAGCACGCCCAGCACCGCACGGATGATGTGGCGACGGAACACCTCGAGGTGTTCCAGGAAGGACATCGGTTTGTCCTCAGACATGGCTTATTGGGCGAAGAGTGGCACCCCGGCCATCCAGTCGTTCACCTCCGAGCGGACCTCGGCGAGGATCTTTTCATTCTCGGTGTTCTGGAGGCTCTTGTCGATCAGCGACACAACCCGGCGCATGTCGGCTTCTTTCAGGCCACGGGTGGTCAAGGCCGCTGTGCCCAGGCGCATGCCTGAGGTGACAAACGGCGTGCGCTCGTCGAAGGGCACCATGTTTTTGTTGACGGTGATGTCCGCCTCGCCCAGGGCTTTTTCGGCCACTTTACCGGTGATCTCTTTGTTCGAGAGGTCGATGAGCATCAGGTGGTTGTCGGTGCCGTTTGAGATCAAGTGATAGTCGAGCTCGACCAAGGCCTTCGCCATCGCTTGGGCGTTGAGCTGTACTTGCTTGGCGTAGGCGCCGTACTCGTCAGTCAGGGCTTCCTGGAAAGCGATGGCTTTCGAGGCGATCACGTGTTCGAGCGGACCGCCTTGGGTGCCGGGGAACACACCCATGTCCAGCAAGGCCGACATGGGGCGGATGTTTCCTTTCAACGTCACACCAAACGGGTTGTCGAAATCCTGGCCCATCATAATGAGGCCGCCGCGGGGGCCGCGCAAGGTTTTGTGCGTCGTGGTGGTCACGATGTGACAGTCCTTCATCGGGCTGTTTAAGAGGCCCTTGGCGATCAGGCCCGAGGGGTGCGAGATGTCGGCCAGCAGGATTGCACCCACCTTGTCGGCGGCTGCGCGCAGTTTTTGGTAGTCCCACTCGCGCGAATACGCCGAGGCTCCGCAGATGAGGAGTTTCGGCTTCACTTTCAGGACTTGCTCGGCCACTTTGTCGAAGTCGATCAGGCCGGTTTCTTTCTCCACGCCATAGAAATGCGCGTCGAAGTATTTTCCCGAAAAGTTCACGGGCGAACCGTGCGAGAGGTGCCCACCGTGCGAGAGATCGAACCCAAGAATGGTATCGCCTGGCTTCAAGCAAGCGAGGAAGACCGCCGCGTTAGCTTGCGCGCCCGAGTGGGGTTGAACGTTGGCCCAGACCGCGCCAAACAGTTTCTTGGCCCGTTCGATGGCCAGGGTTTCGATTTCGTCGACCACTTCGCAGCCGCCGTAGTAGCGTTTGCCTGGTAGGCCCTCGGCGTACTTGTTGGTGAGCACGGTGCCCATTGCCTCGATCACTTGGGGCGAGGCGAAGTTTTCCGAAGCGATCAGTTCTAGGCCACGGGTCTGGCGTTGGCGTTCCTGATCGATGAGGTCGAAGATGGCGGTGTCGCGCTGCATGATTGATACTGGGGCGGATGGCGGGGCGATAAGCGAGGCGCAAAGGTACAGCCCCGCGCAGCCCCCTACAACCTAAACCGAACGAAGGGCGAGTTGTGCGCCCGCCCACAAGTCGGCAAGGATCTCTCCGGCGGGCTGGACGGACGAGATCAACGCGGCGACCTGGCCAATTTCCAGTTCGCCTTCAGCCAATTCGCCTTCGAACATGCCCCGTTTCGCCCGGCCCCGGCCCAGCAGTTCGCGCAGTTCCTCCTCACTCGCACCTCGGGCTTCGGCGGCTTTGACTTGCTGGTAGAACTCGTTCTTAATCAGGCGAACTGGGGCCAGTTGCTTGAGGCGCAACTCGGTGCCGCCCTCATCCGTCTCGACAATCAGTTGCTTGAACGCCTGATGGGCTGAAGATTCCTTGGAGGCCGCGAAGCGCGAACCCACCTGCACGCCGTCGGCCCCCAGGACCATCGCGGCGGCGACTTGCCGCCCTGTCCCGATCCCCCCAGCCGCAATCACCGGGATCGAAATCGCGTCGCGCACCGCTGGGAC
>CAYGKP010000066.1:11301-11757 GCA_964350605.1 uncultured Cytophagales bacterium | reverse complement strand
ACCTTGTTCTTTCGGTCGATGGCCCCCACCAGCGGTTCGACGATGGGGATCAGCACCTCGGTGCCTTGATAGTCGACAATCAATAAATCCTGGGCGGGTCCTTCTACCACCGAGCTCACCGGGCCAATCGTGCCCCGGACTGAGTCCACGATTTGAAACCCGATGACCTCATGGTAGTAGAATTGTGCCGGCCCCAACGTCGGCAACGCCGAGAGGGGCAGGAATGCGATGCGGCCGCTCAGGGCTGCGGCGTCGGTTTGAGTTTCCACCTCGGCCAGTTTCAGGACGCTTGCGCCCCGGTCGCCCAGGTGCAGTCGTTCGATCAGATAGGGAACCAAGGCACCCTTCTCTTCCAGAAACAGGACGTCGAGGTCCTCGTACCCACTCGGATCGTCCACTTCCAAGTTGAAGCGGACTTCTCCGTTCAGGCCTTTGCTGCGGCCAAATTGGCCCAGG
>CAYGKP010000066.1:0-11291 GCA_964350605.1 uncultured Cytophagales bacterium | reverse complement strand
AGTCGGCGCGACACTAATTGAAAGCAGCTCGTTTTCCGCAGCTTCGGCAACGGCTGTCGCCTCTTGCGCAGCTTGAGCAATGACTTCCTGTTCAGCGTTCGCAGCGGCCAGGGCAGCGGCCGCTTCTTCTTGCTTGGCTTTCAGGACTTTTTCTTCCAGGTCTTGGGCGGCCTTGGCTTTCGCTTCTGCGTCCTTGACGCGCTTGTCGATGGCCTTCTGGTCGCCCTTCTCGCGCTCGGTGAGCCACGCGGTCATGCGCTTGTCGGCTTCTTCCTGGGTGAGGGCACCTTTGCTGACACCCTGTTGGAGGTGCTTGCGCATCATGACACCCGACTTCGAGAGCAGCATGCGTGCGGTCTCGGTTGGCTGTGCACCTTTCATCACCCAATCGAAGGCACGCTCGGTGTCCATTTCGATGCTCGCGGGGTGAACGTTCGGGTTGTATTTGCCCAACTTCTCGATGAAGCGGCCATCGCGGGGAGCGCGTTGGTCGGCTACGATGATGTCGTAGATGGGTTGTTTTTTGCGGCCGCGGCGGGCCAGGCGAATGCGAGTTGCCATAGGTTCAGTCGATGTGACGCATCCCGTGCGTCGTTCGAGTTGGTTTGTAGTTGTGCCTCCCCGGTTTTCGAAGAGGGCCACAAAAGTAGCTCGATTCCCGCACTCCTGCAATACAGGTGGACTCCCCGCAATTTCACTCGCCCCATCGGCCAGAAAAAGCGAGAGCCCGACCAATGGCCGGGCTCTCGCGGTACGTAGTGAAAAGCAGTAGGCCTAGCGAGACTCCATTTTCTCCATTTCCTTGTCGAAGGTCTCTTTGAACTTCTCGTAGTCGTAGTCGATTTTCAGACGCTCGTCTTTCGAGAGGCGCTCGTTGAGGGCCATGACGAGTTCGTCAGCCGAAAGCTCCAAGTTGATGTAGGTCTTCCATTTGCCTTCGGGAGTCGTTACGTGACGCTCACAGTTGGTCACGATGCCCGACAGCTTCTGGTCGATCACCTCGCGGCTGAGGCTCTCAAAACGCTCCTCGACTTCTTCGCGGTTATTGAACTCACGCGAGTTGACGTAGTTGTCGGTCACCCCTTTCATGGTGGTGCTGATCGACGAAGCCAATTCGTTCAAGGCGTTAGCGCGGGCCTTTTTCTTGGCAGTCGCTTGGTCTAAGCTCTCGCCGATGGCACTGGCGCGGAAGTTCTTCTTGTCGGTTTGGTACTCCTTACCGTGGCACAAGAGTTTGATCTCTGTCTCGCCCTTAGGCGCTTTGTTCGGTGCTTTTTCTTTGCCACAAGCAGTAAGGGCTAAAAGACCGGCAAGCATCAGGCCGGTGGTGGTACGAAGGTGTTTCATGAGATTGGTGACTTGTTCTCGTCTTTGATGATGGTAGCAAAAACTTCAGGATACAGTTTACAGATAGTGTGCCAAACTTCTAGGCCCAGCTAGAGAATAGCACGTAACATCTTGTCTATCAGATCACTACGAAGTTTCTTTTCGGCCTTCTGATAGGCCTCGATTCCGGCGCGTTCGTAGGAAAGGTGCGAACCTTTGAGGCCCGTGGCCGCTCCCTTGTAGACTACACTACCTTCCGAAAGGTTGGTGACGGTGACCGTCACGTCCAAGAACGAGGTAAACATACCCGACATCTCGGAGCCCTCGCGGGTCTGGCCTTCTACGTAGATCTTCAGGTCGGCCGCGTAAATGTCCGTGGCGAACGAAAAGCCTTCCTCGGCGAGAATTTTCTTGAAGTGCGTGCCCAAGGGGTTGCCATCCATGTAGCCGCCCAGGTTGCTTTCGGAGGTCACTAGGTAGGCGCTTGGCATCTGCACGGTGATGGGCACCGTGGTCCGCGAGGGCTTCATCTCGGCGAAGAGCTTCTGGATCATCGGGTCCTTAGGAATGCCCGCAGTCAACGCCGCTGGATCGACCGAAATTTCCACTTCCTGCTTCTTGAGGTTCGAGCGCAGGGTCGATACGATCAGTTGGGCATGGCCCGCTGCATCGGTGGTTTGGCCTTCGTTCAGCTTTCCATCGCCGAGCGAAAACTTGTAGAGGAGTGGCAAACTGGTGGCTGGCACGCCATTGTATGTGGCTTGGATGTCGACCATCCCTTGGGTCTGCATGCCCTTTTTCATCGTGAGCCCAGTGGGCGAAGCGGTCAGCTTGGTGCGGGTCACGTAGGAGTAAATCGCCTGATAGGAATCGGTGGCCAATTGGACACGTCCGCCGCCGTCCACGTCGAGCATCTCGTTCGGCTCGTTCAAATAATCGCGCAGGGCGTAGATCGCGTTGGCGTAGCTGGTCGTCGCCGATTGCAGGTCGCCGGAGCGTTCATAGCTCTTGGCCTCCTTGAAATGGTCAAAGGCAATCTTCTGGGCCTTCTCGCGCTTCTCGCGCTTGATGCGTTCGTGCTCGGCCTTGCTCAGGCGGTAATAGACCCAAATCTCGTTCTCGTCCTCCCACTTGCCCGCGAGTTCGTAGCCTTCCAGCTCCTCGTTCGTTTTGGCGCGGATGTATTGGATGTAATCCTCCTGGAAGCCCGAATTGCTTTCGATGGTTGAGAGCACGCCTGTACCCTCGATCTTCACAGTGATCTCCGAGGCCATTTCGTTCAGCGCGCTGCGCTTGGCCATGTCATAGGCCGAAGGGCCAAAGACCTGCTTGGAGGCCTGGCCGATGCCTACGTAATAAATGCTGCTGATGGGCCGCTCGCTGATCCAGCTTGGCTTGGGGTTGGCGGCTTGCGTGGTCGAACCCGAAGGCTTCGAACCGCCACACGCGGTCAAGAAAGCAGCTAGCGTTGCCGCCAGGAATAGAAGTCTACTCGCGCGAGGCATCATAACTCAAAATGTCTTCCGATACTTTATGCGCCAGCTTGTTGAACAGAGCCGAGCGCACTTGCTCGAGGCTGCGCGTCGTGCGGTTGGTGGTGAATAGCTCTTGGAATTCGCGGGTGGTGCGACTGAAGCTGCTGCCACTGGCCGGGTTGGCTGTTGGGCTGAGCTGGCGATAATCGCCGTCGTACTTCGAGAAGCGGACCTCCTCAGTCTCAACCATATTCACCGTACCGGTGGTCAGGATTTCGCCCGTCTCCGAGGAGATCAGACGGTATTTCAACGTCACTTCTGCCCGCGCACTGCTGGTAGTCTCCTGATAGCTTACCGGGTCATATACCGTCTGGAAGAAGGTCTGCCCCGTGTAGGGATTCGACTGACGCACCTGACGGGGGATGTAGGCCGTCTTGTTTTGGGTATTGGTGCGAAGGGGCTGCTCGTTGTAGCTGGTCACCTCGGAGATCAAGACCGATTTCACACCGATCAACTCACCCGCCCGGGCAGCCGAAGCTTCGTCCACCAGTCCCGAAAGGCCGAGCTTTTGCTCTTCAATGACTTTGTCGATGTGCTCGCGATCAACCAATTGGAGCATGGAGCCGCGGGCCCCTGCCAATTCGGAAATCACAAAGCCCGACACGTCCCGCTCGATGCCGGTCGTGCTGGTTTCATTGATGAAGGGCAATACGCCGACACTGAGGATCGCTTCCTCCTTGCACTCGTTGCGCTTCTGGGCCACGTCCTTGTATCCCTTGTCGGTCTGGTAAATCTCGTCGAACGCCTTGTAGGCTTGGCGCCAGTGGTCGAGGCTCATCGCCTCCAAGCCTTGCTGGTACAGCGGCTCGAGGTTCGCCACGCGCTTGAGGGTTTTGACGTCCTTGTACTTGGGGTCGATGGCCGCCATTTCAATGAAAATTTCCTCGGCTGAATCGTAGTCGCCCGCATCCAAGTAGCCTTGGGCTTCCTCATACAACTCGTCCAAGTAGGCCTTCTTCGACTCCTGATAGAAGCCCTCGTAGTGGCTCGGGAAGTTGAGCTGGATGTTATAGTAATTGACCTCGTCGTAATAAGCCTTAGCGTCTTGATAGCTTGCGAGGGCTTGCTTGTGCTGCTCGACTGAGTGGGACCGCCAGAATTCGCCGAGCTTCTGATCCAAGACCTTTTGGCCCGCGCCGCGAAGGCCCAAGCGCGCATCGACGTTGTTCATATCGCCGCGCAGCGACTGCATGTAGAAATGCGCGGCCTCCTGGTGGTGGCCTTCGGCTTCCAGGCGTTGGCCTTGGTTGGAATAAGAACTCGAAGGGCCGGAACAGCTCGCGAACGCGACAGCCGCAAGGCAGGAGAAGAAAAAGGCAGTACGGCGTGTCATGGCGGACTTGAGGCGGGTAAAGATAGAGTTCTTGGCCTATGATGCTAGCGGGCGGGGAAGGAATCCATGTGCTCGCGCAGTGCTTCTTGGTCGAAGGGATTGCCCAAGGCTTGCTCGACCAAGTAATAATTTCGGCGGTCGGCGACCACGCCAAAGGCGTCCTGGGCCAGTTGCAATCGGTCCGGCCCATAGGCCAAAAGCTTGACGAGTTGCGCGACTTGTTCGGCCATCGGACAGCTTTCGCGAATGGCGCTCCAGGCCACTTCGCGTTTGGACAT
Source organism: uncultured Cytophagales bacterium (assembly GCA_964350605.1). GTDB lineage: Bacteria > Bacteroidota > Bacteroidia > Cytophagales > JAAEPT01 > CAYGKP01. The sequence continues at coordinate 6,819 of CAYGKP010000066.1, read as the reverse complement.
CTCCATGCGGGTGGCCTGCACGTTTGCATAAATGTTGTCAAAGTCGCTCGGCGCGATCAGGCAGGCAGCGACCTCTGGTGTTTTCGAGGGGGTTGGTTCGACCTTTGCCGGCGCTGGTTCAATCCACTGTGAAGGGACGGTATCCTTCGGGTCTGTCTCAACGGCGAGGACAGGCTTGCTGGTTACAATGGCCTCCTCGCCAAAGAAATACAGGTCGGGCTCGCCCGTGGCGGTCAGGATCACCATGTATAAGGTGCGCTTGCCGGGGGTCAGGGTAATGATGCGCTGAAGCTGGGGCGTGCCATCGGAAAACTGAATGCGCAGGTGGGCGTAATCGGCGGGAATGCCATCAATTTCGACTTGCGCGGCGGGGGCCTCGTTGGTCATTTTGCCGTTCAGGAACAGGGTAAACCGCTGGCCCTCTTCGGTAAACACCCGCAGGTCGGCGGCCACCGAATCGCTTTGGGCGCAAAGCGGGGAAACAACACTGAGTCCCAAGGGAAACAAAAAGGCAAAGGCGAACTTTCGTAGGTTCATGGCGGTCGGACAGTAAGACGTACCGCTCCAAAGACAAAGAGTATGCCACTTGAACTCCTCCTGGCTTCCCACAACGCCCACAAGGCCGAAGAAATTGGGGCCATCCTCTCCGAAGGGCTCCACGTGCGCACCCTGAAGGACATCGGCTTCGACACCGAAATTCCCGAAACGGCGGCCACCTTGGAGGGCAACGCCCTGCTCAAAGCGCGTTTTGTGCATGAACGCGTGGGCGGCGCAGTCATCGCCGACGACACGGGCCTGGAGGTCGATGCCTTAAACGGTGCCCCCGGAGTATTTTCGGCGCGCTACGCGGGGGTCGGCTGTTTGTCGGAGGACAATGTGAAGCTCCTGCTCCAACACCTCGAAGGGCAGGACTATCGCCGCGCCCGCTTTCGCACCGTCATGGCCTTACTGCTCGATGGACAGGAATACACCTTCGAAGGCATCGTCGAAGGCGACATCCTGGAGGCAGCCCAAGGCCTCGGCGGATTTGGGTACGACCCAATTTTCCAGCCGATGGGCTACCCGCTTTCCTTTGCCGAGATGAGCCTGAAGGCCAAAGGTCAAATCAGCCACCGGGGCCGGGCAGTGGCAAAGCTCGGGGCCTTCCTGCGTACGCATCTTCAGAACTCGTAGCTTTACGGTCCATGAAGGAAAAGTTTGCCGTCATTGGCCTGGGCTACCTGGGCACCTCCATCGCCAAACATTTGGCCGAACGCGGGGCTGAAGTGCTAGCGATCGACCAGGACCCCGAGAAGTGCGAGAACCTCAAGCACGAGGTGGCCCACGCCGTGGCCTTGGACTCGACCGACGAGCGCGCCTTGCGGGCCCAGAACATTCAGGACACCGACGCGGTGGTCGTGGCCATTGGCCACAACTACGAGGGCCTGCTGTTGACCTGTGTGCTGCTGCGCGAATTGGGTGTGCCCCGCGTGATTGCCCGGGCGGCCAACGCCCAGCAGAAAATGATTCTTCAGAAGGTGGGCATCGAAGAGGTGTTCTCGCCCGATGACCAGATTGGTTCGACGGTGGCCGAGATGCTGATCCACCCGAACATGCGCGGCTTCTTGCCCTTGCCCGACGATTACGAGATCATCGAGATCCAAACGCCGAAGAAGGTGGCCAACAAGTCGATCAACGAGATTGGCCTGCGCCAGCGTTACGATTTGAACCTGATCACCATCAAGCGCAAGTTCACCGAGATGAAAAACGGTGAGAAGCAGATGGTCGAGCACATCATCGGCGTGCCGAAGAGCGACACGGTCCTCCTCGAGTCGGACATCATCATCTTGCTTGGCAAGACCTTCGATGTCGACAAGTTCATTGAGGTGAACAAGTAGACGGGGCCTAGCTCAACAACTGGTAGGTCAACAGGGCGCCGCCGTAGGCCAGGGCCGCCATGTAGAGCCATTGCAGGGTCACGATGGCCCAGCTTCGCGTCTCGCGCCAGACGATTGCCACGGTGCTCATGCACTGCAACGCGAAGGCATAAAAGACCATCAGCGAGAAGGCCACCGCCACCGTGAAGCGCGCTTCTCCCGTCGCCGGATCTCGTTCGCGGGCCAGCCGCTCCTTGATCGTCGAGGTTTCTTCCACGTCGGCACCAATGGTATAAATCGTGTTGATCGTGCCCACAAACACTTCCCGCGCCGCAAACGAAGTCAGAAGCGCGATGCCGATTTTCCAGTCGTAGCCCAGCGGTCGAATCGCGGGTTCGATGGCCTTGCCAAAACGCCCGGCATACGAGGCCTCCATCTGGGCGGCGGCGATGCGGTTGTCCACCTCGCCCTCGTCCCATTCGGTGGTTTGGGCTTGTTCGATGACGGTCGCCTCGGCCCGTTCCAGGCTGTCGCCGGGTCCGTAGCTGGCCAAGAACCAGAGCAAAATCGCCAGGGGCACAATCACCTTCCCGGCCTCGAACACAAAGGCCCGCGAACGCAGCCACATGGTCTGGAGCACGTTGCGAACTTGCGGCCAGCGGTAATCGGGCATCTCCATCACAAACAGGCTGCCCGGTCCGCGTTTGAAGAAGCCCTTGAACGCAATCGCGGTCAACAGCGCGAAGACCACGCCGAGCAAGTACATGCCCATCATCGCCAAGCCTTGGAGCGAGAACACTCCACCCACCCGCTCGTTCGGAACGACCAAGGCGATCAGCACGGCGTAGACCGGCAGCCGCGCCGAGCAACTCATGAGCGGGGTGACAAAGATGGTCAAGAGACGTTCCTTGCGGTTCTCGATGCTGCGCGCGGCCATGATGGCGGGGATCGCACAGGCCAGCCCGGAAATCAGCGGGACTACGCTGCGCCCGTTCAGGCCAAAGGGCCGCATCAGTTTGTCGGTGATGTACATGACGCGGGCCATGTAGCCGCTCTCCTCCAAAAAGCCGAGCAACAGGAACAGCAACGCGATCTGCGGCACGAAAATCACCACTCCGCCGATGCCCGCAAGCAAGCCCTGGACCAGCAAGTCGGTGCCCCAACCGGATGGCATGACCTCCAATAATTTGACCGACAGCCAGCCCGTCCCCTGGTCGATCCAGTCCATCGGGTAGGCCGCCAAGGCGAACACCGTTTGGAACATCAAGGCCATGATGAGCAGGAAAATCAGGAAGCCCCACACCCTGTGGACCAAGATTTTGTCGAGGCGGCGTGTCCACCGCTCGGTGGCGATTTTCGACTCGTCGCGGTGCTCGCCCAGGTCGTGGTCGATGCGGTGGTAGCGGTAGAGCGTCTCCTTCGACTGCTCTTCCGAGGAATCGAAACCCGCACCTTCCATCTCCGTTAACACCCCCGCTTTTTTTTCCTCGGGCAGGAATTGGAGGATGTCCAGGTGGTGGACGGTCAGCAGCGCTTGGTAGGGATTGTCGAGCGACAAAAGTTCTTGCACCCGCCCGATTCGTGCTCGGTCGTCGGTTGTCAGGGACGGGACCAGTACATCGGTCCTCGGTGGCTCGCAGTGTTGCGCCTGAATCGCGGCTTTCAGTTCGTCGAGGCCCCGGCCATCGCGGGCGTTGATCTCCACAACCTTTGACCCCGGGTGGGCTTCTTCAATGGCTTCCAGCGGGACGCGGCTGCCCTTCTTGTCGGCCATCTCACCCATGTTCAGGGCAATGACCAAGGGCAAACCGAGGTCATAGAGCTGGTGGGTCAGCAGCAGGTTGCGCTTCAGGTTCGACTCGTCGACAATGACGACGACAACCTTCGGGCGGTCGGGGTGCTGGGCCTCGAGAAGTACCTCGACGGCCACGCGCTCGTCATAGCTTTTGGGGTAGAGGCTGTAGGTGCCCGGCAGGTCGGTCAGGCGGACGGGTTGACCGTTAGGCAACAGGAACTGCCCGGACTTTCGCTCGACGGTAACGCCGGGGAAGTTGCCGACCTTCTGGCTCATGCCAGTCAGGCGGTTGAAGAGCGAGGTTTTGCCGGCGTTTGGGTTGCCGACCAGCGCGACCTGGAGGGGCCGGGGGGCGCTCATGGGCGCTTAGTGAAGGATGACGGTCTGCGCCTCGCTGCGGCGCATCGAGAGCGTGTAGCCACACACATGGATGCACAACGGATCGCCGAAGGGGGCCTTGTGGCGCATCTCGACGTAACACTCGGGCAGCACACCCATCTCCATCAACTTGAGGGCAAGGCCCTTGTCCTCCAAGCGGGCGATGGTGGCCGATTGCCCTTCGGGCAGGTCGGCGAGCGTACGGCGGGGTGCGGCGGGCATCTTGATTCGAAACGGAAGCGTCTTATCTAGACTGATTCCAGAATCACGAAGCTACGACCGCGGGGGGTATTTCCCAAGTGATTTTCGTCAGCTTCGCCTACCTAACTCTCGCGATAATACACCCGTGGCAAACGCGGGCCCAGCGAGGTGAGAAGTTCGTAGGAAATCGTCCCGATCCGGCGGGCGGCTTCGGCCCAGTCCATGCCCGGACCCAGGACGATGGCACTGTCGCCTTCCTGCACCTCGAGGCCCGTCACATCGACCATGCACATGTCCATGCACACCCGGCCCACCACCGGGCAGGCCCGCCCAGCCACGATCACTTCCCCCACCCCATTTGAAAAGCGGCGGCTGTACCCATCGCCATACCCTATGGGCAGGGTCGCGATGCGCATGGGCTTCACAGCGGTAAACGTGCGGTCGTAGCTAACCGTGTCGCCGGGCTTCAGGTCGCGGAGCTGCGAGAGGGTCGTGCGCAGCAGCCCGGCACGTTCCAATTGGGCGTGCTCGCTCGCGTCGGTGCCAATACCGTAGAGGCCGATGCCCAGGCGGACCATGTCGAAATGGGCCTGGGGGAACCGCGTGATGCCCGACGAATTCGCCAGGTGTTTGAGGAGGGGGTGGCTCAACTCCGCTTCCAACAAGTCCGCAATCTGGCCAAACGCCTTGATCTGGCCACGCGTGAAATCGTCTTGCTTCGGATCGCCCGAAACGGCCAGGTGCGAGAAAACCCCGCGCACTTCGTGGGGGGCGGTGTCCTTCAATTGGTGCGCCACTCGGCCGGCGGCCTCGGGCGAAAAGCCCAGGCGCGACATGCCCGTGTCGAACTCCAAATGCAGCGGCGGACGCTCGCCCTTCGGCGCGCAGCGCAACCAAGCGGTCAGCAATCGCTCGGAGAAAATGGTGGGTTCCAGGCGGTAGTGGATGCACTCGGCCAGCCGCTCGGGGTCGGGGTTTAGGACCATGATCGGCAACTGAATGCCCGCCTCGCGCAGGGCAATGCCCTCGTCCAAATACGCGACCCCCAACCAATCGGCGCGGGCGAATTGCAACAGGTGCGCGACTTCCTGCGCCCCGCTTCCATAAGCGAAGGCCTTGACCATCGCCAGGATTTGAACCTTCGGACCCACCAAACGGCGGTAGTGACTCAGATTGTTGGCGAAGGCATCCAGGTTCAGTTCCAAAACCGTGAGGTGGCGCTGGGCTTCCAAGGCTTCCACCACCCGTTCCAAGCGAAAGCGGCGCGCGCCTTTCACCAAGACGGCAGCCTCGCGCAGTTCGGCAACTGCCCCGCTGGTCAGCAAGTCCTCGGTCGTCTCGAAGCATTGGACGGGGAGGCCCCAGGCCTGGGCTGCCTTCCCGGTCTCTGGGCCGATGGTCAACACCTGGGTCACGCCATGCGCGACGAGTTGTGCGCCCACTTCAGGATAGAGTTCGGCGGCGGGCCGTCCGTCCTGCAAGAGGTCAGAGAGGATGACCACCCGTTCCTTTCGGGCCGTTTGAGTTGCGAGGAAGTCGAGGGCCAAGGTCAGGCCTACTAAGTCGTTGTTATACGAATCGTCAACGAGTTGAAGGCTGCGCCGCCCGGTTTTCAGTTGCAGGCGCATGGAGATGGGCCGCAGCCCCCGCAAGCGTTCGGCAATGACCGACCAGGACAGGCCGAGCACCCGCGCCGCCACCGCCGCATGCAAGGCGTTCTCGACCGATGCACTGTCGGAAAAGGGCAATTCGATTTTCGTCTTCTCGCCCGCCTCGCTAATTGACCACAGGCTGTCGACCCCCGCTACATAGATGTCGCTCTCCGAATGCTGGCCCCAACTGAGGGTCTTGACCCCTGGCAAGTGGGTCGCGATGCCTTGGTGGATGGCCTCGCGGTCGCGGCGATAGACCAGGGTCTGCACGCCGGAGAAAAGATTGAGCTTCTCGGCCAGCTTATGCTCCAGGCTCTTGAAATTTTCTTGATGAGCGGGGCCCAGGGTGGTGAATACCCCGACCGTCGGCTGGATGATCTCGGCCAGCTTGGCCATCTCGCCCGGTTCGGAAATGCCCGCTTCGATCAGGGCGACTTGGTGGTGGTCGGCGATTTGCCAGAGCGAAAGGGGCACACCGACTTGCGAATTGTAGCTCTTGGGGCTGCGGACCACCGAGCGGTCCGGCGAAAGCAGCCCGGCCAGCCATTCCTTGACGATGGTCTTTCCATTGCTGCCCGTGATCCCCACCACCGGGATGTCAAACTGGTCGCGGTGCTGCCCGGTCAAGGATTGGAGCGCGGCCAACGGGTCCGCCACGCGCAGAAAGGTCATGCCCTTCGGCTGGGCGGTTTGGTCGTCGTCGGCGACGAGAGCCAAGGGAACTCCGGCTCGGGCTGCGTCAGCCAAATAAGTGTGTCCGTCGTGGTTGGGCCCGCGCAACGCCACAAACAAACAGTGCGACGGATCGGACAAGCGGCGCGTGTCGGTCGCCAAGTGACGAATCGGGTGGGGGGGCAAGTCGCCCTCCACCTTGGCCTTCAGCCACCCGGTCAGTTGTTTCGCATCCAGTTGCCCCACCCCCAAAGATAGTCCACTT
>CAYGKP010000065.1:0-12164 GCA_964350605.1 uncultured Cytophagales bacterium | reverse complement strand
CCGCCATCAAAAAGACGCCCCCAAAGGCACAAACCACTCGCCAGGGAAAAACACGCACGCGAACCATTCAGCGAAACTACACCGCGGGGCGAGCTTTCCTGTGGATAAAGAAATTGTATTGAATAAAGAATACATGTACTTTTGTGGATACTGCTTCGCATGAGTGCCACCACAGCTACCACCGCCCCCTTGTCTTCCGGTACCCGGTTCGATCCATCGGTGCCCTTGGTCGACATCCACGCCACCGAGCAGATGGACACCGAGTCGCTGCGGGGACTCTATGCCGAAGCACTCCACCTGTTGGAAGTTCACGGCTGTGTGAACTTGCTGCTTGACCTGCGTGATCTGCAGACCAGTGCTGCCCCGTTGGTAGAGTGGCTGGTTCGTGAGTGGTGGCGCCCGGCGCGCCAAGCGGGGTTAGCCTATGTGGCTGTCTTGCCCCCCACCCTGTTGACAGCTCGCCTACCGTTTGAAGACCTTGAGGAGCAGATTCCCCGCCGCTTGCCCGACTTGGGCATCGCCCGCGCGTGGTTCGACACCCGTCCCCGGGCGACCGCCTGGCTGGGTGCCTTGGCTGAAAGCGAAAAACTTCGCGCTTCCTAGCATCAGCCAACCCGCTGACGGGCCGCAGGTTTGCCCCGCATGTGCTAGCTTGCGGACCCGCAATGAACGTCCCCATTCCAGAAGGCTCGGTCAGCGAAACCTGGCTCGAAACCGAGCTATCCAACCGCTTCCCGCAACATGGCTTGCGCCGCCGCACACCCGCGCTCCTCGTGGTCCGAAAAAACGGCGTGGTCGCAGCGAATGTCATTTTACGCCCCCGGCGCATTCAGGTGTCGGGGACCTTCCCGACCGTCGGTGCCATGGGCGTTTTCACGGTGCTTCTGATTGCACTTTTGCCCATCACGGTGGCGGTATACTTCACGGTATTCTTCCCCAAACACCGGGCCTTCGAACGCCGCGTGGCCGCTGAATTGCGCGAAGCCTTCGACCCCGAACGAAATTCTCCGATTCAATAAACGAAACGCCCACTTGAACCGTTATCCTACTGAGAGACACTACGTGTGGTCGTGTGACCACAGGGAAGCGTTCTCTCGGTGAAGCGTTGAGTAGCCCCGGTTGTCCAGTGGATGACCGGGGCTTCTTTTTGTCAAAGGGTTACCAGAAAAGCGGAGCGAACGCTAGGGCCTGCCCACCCAACGAAAGCTAGCCAGCATCGCCTGGGCCGTTGGGATCCAGTCCGTGGGAGCGACCCAGTCCACCGACACCAACCGATCAAAGCGATAGGCCGCCAAGTAGAACCCAGCCATGGGTTCGCCCTCCCAAATGAAATTGAAGGCCCAACCTTTAAATGTGAGGCCATCGAGCACGGCTGTTGTATCGCGCAGCTCAACGCGCACATCCAAAGCTTGGCGCAAGTGGTTCTGAATCCGGCTCTGTTGCGCGCGCAAGTGGTCCTCCATTTCGCTGCGGCTCAAGTGGTCGTTCACATCGAAGCGCAAAGTCTCCGAATACTTCCGAGGGGCATAAAATAGCACCGTTCGGCGGTCTTCCTGGCCATACCAATTGCAAGGAATGTCAAGTCGAAATTCCTGTTGGCGGTGGGCGAACTCACAGGCCAACTCCTGCGCCCTGAGCATGGGAGACAGCCCAACCCCAAGTATCAGAATGAGAAGCGCGCGTGTTAAAAGGCAGATCATTACGAAGAATTCCCCCGCCCTGCCAATGGTAACCGCTGGTTCAATCGACTGCTCTTGTTTGCCGAGGCTAGGCTAGAATTCTAGGCTGACAATGGCACGAATGGGCACCTTCACGCCGCCTTTCAGGGCAATGTGCTGGCGGCTGACATCCCATATGGTTGTATCGACCGATTGTAGCTCGCGGGCCGAGTCGCAGAACCAGATGCGCACTTTGTGTTTGTAGAGATTCCCCAAGCGCAAGGCACGTTGCAGGCTCCAATCGCGCAAGGCCCGAGCTTCCTCGTCGCCGAGTACATCAAGTCGTGGGTACTGCACGTTGGCGAATCGCTCGACCAAAGTGGGCAGTTGCGCGCCGGGGTGTTCGTGATGTTGAATGGCCGGGACGGCGCGCTCCAACTTCTTGTCCTGATTCTCTTGGCTAGTCACTCGCATCTTACTCTGTCAGGGCGGCCAAAAATGGAACCTGGTTTCACCCAGGCTCATCGGCCCGACCTTGAGATTCATACGAGATCGTACCCCCTTGGGTTACGGGGAGTTATCAACAGCTTTACTACAAGAGCACCCAGAAAATCAGCAACACTGCGCTGAGGAGCAACACCGAGAACACCATCGCGACTCGAAAGCCGCTCGCCGCCGAAAAGCGCTTTCGGCGAACCGCCCACCAGGTGCCCAACACCGAAAGCCCGCAGAGTACTAGCGAATAGAGCAGCAATTGACGCCGCATGCCACCGAGCACCAGAACAGCATCGTAGCCATCGGTGGCCGTGGTAAGATTTCGAAAGCCAAGGCAGACGATCAAATAGCCCCCTATGGCGAGCAGGAGGAATAAAATCAGGACTTGTTGGCGACCGCGCATGGGCTTTGATTGTGGGAGGAAGGCTTGCCTCGCGGCAAACAGACCAACAAGATGCGGGATTATTTCCCAGGCCCTCTTGCTCCCAGTGTTTCCGAATTGTTACCTTTACGTAACGTCAAGGCAACACGGATTGGTGGTATCCTGAAGTGTTTCTTGGTTGAATTCGCACGAGTGGACCCAGTGAGCCCTGCCTTTCCGGTGGGGCTCACACTTTTTTCAGCCCCTTCGAAGTGCCCCTGTAACTCTTTGAGTTCGCAAAATCAGAACTAGGCTGCTTGGCGTAGAATGCCCCACTCGTCCTCTATGGAACGCTGGTATCGATACGCAGAGAGAAGTGCCTCGATGCTTGCTACGCTGCGTTCGATTTGTTCGTCAAGGGTTCCTTCGCTGTCCACGCCCGCAAGCAGGGGGTCGAACCAATAGTTGGTTCGGAATTTTTCGTCGTAATCGGGTGGCTCGCTGGTGTGTGGGCCAAGGCTGGCCGAAAGGCTCGGAAGTCGGTGTTGGCTGGACATGGTTATGCGGCTTGAGAAGTGGTGGAAATTGAGCCCAAAGTGGGTGTGCCTGTGCTGTTTGCGGTCACATCCAAGTACAAACGGTAGGCTTCAGTAGCGAGCATGCGCGCATCCACGTAGTCATAGATTTGCTCGGCGCGACGGGCAGTCCGATCCACCCCCACCCGGACTTCCAACGGCGGCAAGGCGACGTTCTCTTCCACCCAGGTCTGCACACGGTTCCAATCCTGTAGAGCCATCTCCAAATGCGCCTCGATTCGCTCGTCATAAAAGCGCAAATGCAGCGCGTGTGGCGAGTAGATCAATTGGGAGTCAGCGATCCAAAAATTCAGGTCGCAGATAAAAGAAGGGAGCGTAGTGTGGAGGTAGTGGTATGACATGATTCCTGAATTAAATTCGTTTTCCGTGAACTCTAATGCGAATATATATCCGATTTTGCGAACTGGCAACGCAGTTTTCGCAATTCATACTTATTATTCGTACCTTTATATAAAATATTATTAGCAAGTGAAGGACGACATAACCCAGCGTTTCATCGAGGCTTCCATGTACCTGCATCGGAACGGGCATTTCGAGACCCAGCGGGAGTTAGCCGAGCTATTGGAGACGACCCCACAAGCGCTCAGCGACATTCGAAGTGGCCGCCGCCACGTGAGCCTACCGATGGTGCAACGAATGAGTGAAATGCTCGGCGTGCGCGCCGACTACCTCTTACGCGGCGAGCTACCCGTGTTGGATAGCGATCCGTCAGCCATTGAATCGAACGTGGGTCTAAGCCAGCTTGGCCGCATGGGCCAAGCCAAAACCATCTTCTTGCCCATGGGCGCGGTAGCTGGCTACCTCTCGCAGGGTCAAGAGGAGAGCGGTGGCTTCTCGAACCTGCCGCGTTTCTCGATTCCGCAGTTTGAGGACTGTGACCTAATCGTCCCGGTGATGGGCGACAGCATGTACCCCACCATCTCGAACGGTGACCTAGTGATCTGTAAACAGGTGGACGAACCCCACTTAATCCGCTTTGGCGATGTCTATTTCCTCGATACGCCCGACGGGCACGTCGTCAAGCGACTGCATCGGCACGAGGATCCAAAATTCGTCCGCTTGGTTTCCGACAACGAGAATTACGAAACCTATGACTTACCGACTGGCGAGATCCGCCGGCTTTGGTTGGTGAAAGGGAAATTGACCACCAACCTGGGTTCCTCACGCAGCGCGTTCCAGGAACGCATCGAACTGCTCACCAAGCAATTGGGAATGCTCCAGCAGCAAATCCAGCGCATCAGTTAACGCTTGGCTAGACCCCGTAGCGCTTCGAGCGAATGGGGATGCGGATCAGGAAGTACGCACCGGTACTGCGAATCTCGTCGCGGCTGAAAAGCGGCAGGATGTCGTGAATCCCAACCACCACAGGGAACAGCCGTGCGGCGAAGCCCAAGTTTGCCTCCCCTTCGCTGTTCATCACAACGGGCAGGTAGAGCCCCCACTTGGGAATTTCCCAGCGCGGGGTGATGCCGTAGAACGAGGTGCGCTTCACGTAGAAATCACTAGACTTCAAGCCGCTCATATCCAACGACATGACAGCGTTAGCATAGAACCCTTTCCCGATGTTGAAGTCCAAATCGGCCTGAAGCGTGGTGGGGAGTCCGACGCGCAACTTCCCACCCACATCTGATAGCGGCGAAATCGACGCAAGCGAATCGTAGAACTCCTCAATGTTATCGGTGTCAAACTTCTCTTCGATGTCGACCAGCGTATTCCCGTTGAACGAGCTGGAGGCCGAGTAGTTACCATTATTGAAGGTCACGCGGCCGATGTCGCGGAGTGCCAACCCGAAACGTAATTTGTAGGCAGCAACCTTGTCAATGCCCTTCGAGACTTCGGTTTCATCTTCGGTGATTGAGATGATGTCTTCACCCTTCGCGCCTGCCGAGTAAAACTCAACCACACCACCGATGTCGCCGCCCAAGCCCAACGACGAACGCAGGTTGTAGTCCGCCGATGTCTGCAAATCCTCCATTCCGTTCGCGAAACGAATGTCTAGATCATAGTTGGTCAGGAAGGTCTGGTCTTCTGCAAGGGTGTTATAGGACAGATTGGTTACCTGAATATGCGAGGCGACCGTGCCCAACAAGAACTTAAGGGTCGCGCCCCCTTTGATGCGAAAGCGGTCGTTCTCGAACAGCACCCGGGCGTACGAGAACCCAAACTCCTGCCAGCCGAGTTGGCGTACAAAGGCCGACTGGTTGCTGGCGGGATTATTAAAGTACGCAGGGTCATCGAACTCGGTGGCCAAATCGTCACCGAATCGGTCGGTTAAGCCGTCGATGTTGGTGTAAAGGCGAAAGCGGGTCGAAAAGCCGATTGTCTGCGAATCGTCAATTCGGTAAATGGCCGAAGGCCCCTTGAATTCTACGAGCAGGTCAGCGTACCGCTCGCCTTGTCCGGTCAGGCTCACTTGCTCGAACCCACCACCCGATTTGCGGATGGCCACCTGGTTGGAGGCACCAAAGGCATTCACCCCAAAGGGGATGATGTCAAGCTTGTAGGGCGAGGCAGCCATCATGGCGGGGTTCTCATCCACGCCCATGGCACCGGAAAACACCCCAAGACCGACCGCTTGCATCGACTGGGCACGCAGGCCGCCGATCAAAAACAACCCGGCCGGAAGGAGAAGGAGGTAACGTTTCATAGCTTTGGACTGGTAAGTTAGCCAGCTAGGCATCACGTCGCAACGCTTGTGCGTTTTTGACGTTGATCCATATGGCAACGCCAGGGCAAAACAAGCCCTTCCCATTTTGAACCGATCGGCCCCTCTCTTTCTTTTTTTCTTCCTGCTGACTGGGCTTGGTTGCGCAAACCTTCGTGGCCAAGCACTCCTCTCGCTTCGCGACACACTTCTTGCGCCCATTCCCGCAGCCCAAGACCAACTGGGCAGCGGGGTAGGCTTGGCCAATGGCTGGTTGGCACTCGGCGCGCCGGGCGACGACCAGGTAGATGATCAAGCTGGGGCTGTTTACCTCTACGAATGCCACGCTGACGGGACGTTTCAATTCCAACTCAAGCTCGTCGCGCCTGATGGAGTAATCAATGCCAGGTTTGGCGCAAGCATTGCGATGGAAGGCGGCCGCTTGGTGGTGGGCGCACCGCAGGATTCGCAGGCGGGGCAACAAGCTGGCGCTGCATACATTTTTGAGCGAGACGAAGGCGGCCCGGACAACTGGGGCTTTGTCGCCAAGTTGGTCGCCGGTGATCCCGCACCGCTGGACTACTACGGCACGACCATCGCCCTGTGGGACACCCTGTTGCTTGTTGGTCGGCCGAACGAGCCCTTCGGTCCGCTGGACGATGGCGGATCGGCCTATCTGTATACCAAAGACCAAGGGGGGCCTGACATCTGGGGCCTGGTTCGCCAGTTTGGGGCCTTCGACCCTGGCTTGGGCGACACCTTTGGTGCCGCGTTGGCGCTCAACGGCACGACGGTTGTGATTGGTTCGCCATTCGACGGCAGCAGCTCAATCTTTACGCCCGGCAGCGGATCGGCCTACTACTTCAGCCGCGACCAAGGGGGTGCCAATGCCTGGGGACTGGTGGCCAAGATCCAGCCCAGCTCGTTACTCGCAGGCGATCGATTTGGCGCCAGTATCGCAGTGAGCGATTCGTTGCTATTGATAGGGGCACCCGGTGATGACACCTTGGGCAGCGAGTCGGGCTTGGTCTGGGTTTTTGAACGAGACAGTTTGGGGCTTTCGTTCGATTCGCTCGCACAGGTAGTTGGGCCGCTCCCCTCGGCCGATGATCAGTTTGGACAGACCCTTCTGCTTCGCAATGACACGTTGTTTGTCGGCGCACCCGGCGAGGACGCGGGGGCTAATGACGCGGGGGCGATCTATCGCTTCAGTGCCTCGTCACAAACGCACACAGGTACGACCTCTTTCCTGGGCGCGCAGGCAAGCCTTGAAATTGGAACTGCCATGGCAAGTGATGGTCTAAGACTGGTTGCTGGTGTACCAAGGGGCAGCTATGGCCTAAGCCGGCAAGGCGCGGGCTTGCTGTTCGATGTACCCAACCCACAACCCAATGCTCCGGCGGGTCCGTTCAACCTCTACCCCAACCCGACCGAGGGCCTCTTGACCCTCGATGGCGCGATGGCTTTACCGCTTACCGTCCTCGTCTACTCCGCCGATGGGCGACCTCACTTGGCTTTTAAGATCACCACGCTACCAACCCAACTTCGACTCAACGAGCTGGCCGAAGGGCTTTACCTACTTCGTCTGGAAGGGGCAGATGGCTCGCGTCGGGTGGTGAAGATTGTGGTGGAATAGTCTTGGGATGTGGAATCCGGGTGCTCCGCGCATCCTAGAGGAAACCATCAGGCAACCTCTATCCTCCTCCCATGAAGACTTCTGCTTTTTCTCTCCCCTATGCCCTCGCGTTGGGCATTTCCGCACTCCTACTCCTTCCCGATTCGGCTCTAGCTCAGGGTAAAAAGGTCCGCAACGAAATGGAACGCTACCTGGCCGCCCCTTCTCCTTCAAGCGGCGGGGTTGAGCACGACATTGACGGCTCCTCCCTCGATTCCAAAGAGTTGCTCCACCCTTCAGAGACCTCAAGCACACGCCCCACCGGCACTGCCCCACACAGCATTGGTGGGCAGCAAGTGAACGAAGCTAATTCGGTCATCTTTAAAGCCTTTGACTTACACAAGGAATGGAAGGACATGTTGGTGGTCACTGACTGGACCGGTTCAATGTACTCGTACACAGGCCAGGTCATGAAGTGGCACCGCGACCACATCGACCAAGGACTGGTTGGCCATCTGGTGCTCTTTAACGACGGCGATGACAAACTGCGCGGCGGCAAACCGAAGGTCATCGGCGAAACGGGCGGCATCTATCATGTCGACCCCTTAAACCTCGATGACTTCCTGAGCAAAGTCGAAACAGCCGTTGACGCGGGCGGAGGCGGCGACAACACCGAGAACGACGTCGAGGCGATCCTTGCGGGGCTCGATGCGTACAACAACGGGAAAGGCGTCATCCTGATCGCCGACAACAGCCCCATGCGTGACCTTTCATTGGTCAGCCGGGTTACAGTACCTGTTCACGTCGTTCTGTGTGATGGAGGCTGGGTGAAGGACTACGTCCAACTGGCCTACCGCACCGGCGGTTCCGTCACAACAATGAGCGACTATCTGGACTTCTCGGATCCGTTAGTCGGTGTAGGTGGTCACGTAATGTT
Source organism: uncultured Cytophagales bacterium (assembly GCA_964350605.1). Lineage (GTDB taxonomy): Bacteria > Bacteroidota > Bacteroidia > Cytophagales > JAAEPT01 > CAYGKP01. Next base: position 3,858 of record CAYGKP010000065.1, on the reverse strand, counting down.
CAACGGCATCAACTACGCCCTCTAGCCTTACTCAGTACGAGGCAATGGACTAGCCAAAGCTGGCCCAGGCGCGTTGCGGCAAGAGGACCTCGAGGCCCTCGCGTTGCAGTACTACCTTTCCGCCGAGCCTGCGGGTGGCCGTTGTGAGCAGCGGCAAACGATCGGCCACCTCCCCTGGCCCAAGGCTCAGGGTGTGGCCCGGCCATTGGTGGCCGTTGTCCGCTAAAGTCAGGGTCAACACCTCATCGTCCAAGCAGGCCAACAGTCGGACCTTGTGCGTGTCTTGGCCGTTGCCGCGACGCGTGAGGGAAGCAATCAGCATCTCGCGCAGGACGGTTCGCAAGTGGAACAAATCTGCCCGCACATAGAGCAAAGCCTCCAATTGGCTCTCAAGCTCCAGGCGATTCTTTTTGCTCGCCCGCACCTCGATGAGTGCCTCAGCCAGAACATCCTCAAGCGGGTACACCCCCCAGCGTAGCTCCTCCAGGTTCTCAACCTTTGCCGCTTGCGCGTAGTAGTCGAGCAGGCCTTCGGTTTCGCCGAGCGAGCCGCGCATTAAGGCCAAATAGTCTGAGGCATGGGCAGGATCGTCCGAGACGCGGCGCACCAAGTCGCGCAGGCGTCGCATCTGGCCCGAAAGCTCTTCGGCGGTCTGTTGGTGGATGCCGCTCAGCCGACGCTGCGTATTCAAAAAATCGACGTTATTCATGGGAAAAAGGGAAGACACGCCAAAAGTACGAGAAGCGACACCCAGGCTCAATGCCCGAGTGTCGCTTCCGTTGTGTTGTCCAACAAGTTCCCGCCTGGGTACAGTGATTGCTACACGTCGCCTAAAAAATGCTGGCAATCCAGGCCGTCGGGCGAGCCTAGCGAGCGCTCATCACACGCTGCGAAACCGTAACCCCATCGGCAAACGTGACGCGAACCACGTAGAGCCCGGCGGGCAGTCCGCTTGCAAGCGCGATTTCCTGACCGGCAGGTACAAGCATCGAACCACTGATCGGGCTACCGAGCATATCGAAGATTTGCGCCTTGGCCATCTGCCCTTCCTGGCCCCCAAGCTGGGCATAGAGCACACCGTTGGTTGGGTTCGGGTACAGACTCAAGTCATGGCCCACAACCGTTCCGATGGTCGCGACCACCACCTGAGAAAGGTGAGCGGCCCCGTCGTTGTCGACTTGGCGCAGGCGGTAGTAGTTCTGGCCCGCAAAAGGCTCGGGGTCAAGGATCGAGTAGTAGCTCGTCTGGCTGGTCGTGCCCGCTGCACCCACTTGATCGAGGGCCGAGAAGTCGTTCCCGTTCGAGGAACGCTCGACCACAAAGTAGGCACTGTTCTCTTCCAGCGCGGTGACCCACTCGAGGTTCACTTGGCCGTTCAGCGGAGTCGCCTTAAAGCTGACGAGTTCGACGGGTAGCACCTGAGGCGGGCAGCCACCGATGTAGGCATTCGCCTGAGTCGGTTCGCAGTAGGAGTTATAACTGATGTCAATGTCATAGAACATCGGGTACACGTCGCTCGGTGTTCCAGTGAATGCGTACACGCCAGTGAGTCGCATCGCTGCACCCGGGACAATCGTGTTGTCAAGATATGGCCAAGGGAAAGGTGTACCTGAGTTATTGGAAGAGCGGCGCTCGATGTGAAGGCTCATGTCCCCATCTGCATCGTCGTCCTCGTAAATCAGCCAATACGTCTTTGGGTCACCGCCCTGAACGTCGATACCAACAGGCACTCGAATCGTGTAGAGGAAGGGATCGAAAGGCCCACAGTTCATGGCCGGACAGACACCTGCTGTTCGTGCGCTCAGTGCCCGGGGGGCGAGCTTCACATTGTTTGGCTCGGTCACCTCGAAACGAACATCATATGGCTTGTTGCAATAGCAAATCAGGTTTACGGTCATCGAATCGATGGTAAAGTCCTCGTACGCATCGAAGACCATCGCATTATCAGCCGTTGTAACGTTGTAGGGTCCGGAGAAATCAGGGGTGGTAATGGTGTTTGCCGCACGACCGATATTCGCGGTGCGCGAAGTCGAATCGTAAACGAAGTACGCTGTCGTGCTTGACACATTCGGTGTGATCGATGGCCCACTACCCACGGGCGTGATGCCATCGGCGGCGAACCAATGGAAGTTGGAGCCTCCAATGGCTTGGATGGTCACGTCCGCTGGACCGGTTGGCGAGCAGCCCTCGTCGATGCGAATCCCTTCGGAACTCACAGTTACTGCATCGACGCTCGATCCGCAGTTCGGCGAAGTAACTGTGACCTCATAGACACCCGGCTCACGAACCGGCGTGAGCACCGAATCAGTAATGGTGGTTGGGTTGCCGTCCCATTCCCAAGCATAAGTGAAACCGTTGCCATAAACACCCGGATTGAGTGTTACGCTCGAAGGGCGGCACAGCGTTACATCCGAACCAAGATCGGCGTTCAAGGTACCGACTACATCAATTTGGTCGGAGGTGATGCAGCCATCATTGTTTGAAATTACACGATAAGTACCAGGCAACGTAACAACATAAGTGTTCTGATTCGCGCCGCCTAGGGGCGTTCCGTTGCGTTCCCAAGTATAGCTCTGTGTACCTCCAGCGGCAGGAAGCTGTGAGTCGAGCGTTACCGTTCCACCAGTTCCGCAAAGCGACGCATACAGACCCAAGTTGGGTTCCGCACAAGTCGCGCAGGGATACCAAAAGTTTCCAGTGGCTAGCAAGCCATAAAGAATGCGCAGCGAACGTTGGAAATAGCGGTAATCCGCATCCGCATCGCTGGTTCCAATGGGGATCGCCGACCAATAGGTGGCCCAGTTGTCCAAACGCGCCTGCGCTCCAACGTCATCCATGCACATGGCTGCCAGCACAAACGGTCCGACGAATGTGGAGTTTACGTTCGTGCCATAACGAGTTCCATTGGTGAAATACCCGTCACGGATGTGGGCAATATTCCCAGGCAGTGTTTCAACCCAATTCACCAATCGCTCGCAATAGGCCTTCGCTTCGGGTGTACCCCACCAGAGGTAATCAAGGGCAATCCGCCAAGGCGTACGAGCGGCATCGTAGTGATACCGCTGACCACCGAAAACGTAATTATCTGGACACCCACCATCGCCGGGGTTCCCGTTGTCACCACGGCCCCAGTCTGGAACCAGGCCAGTGGTGTTGTTGTCAAGCAACTCGAGCGTCGTGTAGGTATCATTGGCTAAGTCAGTCCAGAATGCGGCGTTTGCCGGGTCGAACTGCGCAAATGCACGGTAGTAGCCCGGCGCAAAATAGCTGGCGTTGGTGCAATTGCATCCACCAAATTGGTCGCCTGGCTTAAGCACTTTTGTTGCGCCACAGTTGGCGGTCTCGTGAATTCGAATCGCGTTGAGCAGTGCTTGGGCATCTGCTCGGTAATTGTGTGGGTCGTCGCCTAGCGCAGAGCCATCCGAAGGCGAAACGCTTCCGGGGTCCGATCCAGTCATGTTTGGCCACTGACAGTCTGCAATGATGAGTGCCATCGCTACATCCAACTCAGCATCCGTCGCACCGTTGTTGCCCAAATTGACCCCGCCACAGCCCCGCTGCTTCCAGTCCATCACACCGTTACCATTTCGGTTGTTCTTATAGAACTGCCAAAGCATGTCAAACCGTCGCTTCGAGTCAAAATCAACGTTGCGAGCGGTAAACGCAGTCATCAACATCCCGTACCCCATCCCTTCCGAGACCGATTGATTGTTAGGGTCGCCGCCTGTTAGGCCATCTTGGTCAAACCAAACAAAAGCGGAGTGGTAGCCCCCACCTTGGTTTCCGCAAAAACTGTAGAAGCCCTTTACCCCTGGGTTTGAAGGCACCTGCTTCCAGGTGTTAAAGGCACTAAAAACC
>CAYGKP010000064.1:0-12228 GCA_964350605.1 uncultured Cytophagales bacterium | reverse complement strand
GTCCGATTCATGAATCGGACGGTACGAGTACTTATTGTACCCGTCCTGGGCCATTGCCGGGGTTGCCAAAGCAACCGCCAACAAGCCAGCACACAGTCCACTTACCTTTCGCATGATATTGTACTTAGTTAAAACTCCTTTACTCTTTAATCGATCGCGATTGCGAAAATCGTATTCGATCCTGGATCGGCGGGAACAACTTCCCCTTTGCCGGTCGCACGGACCACACGTAGAATCTTCACGTTATAGCGATCTCCTTTGACACCGTTAAGGCGACCAAGGTTGACACTTGTACCCGAGAAGGGTACCGAGCCGACGACACGACCGTTACGGATGTGCTCAACTACGCCGCTGGCGATGTTGAAGCGAGCCTCCCTCGGAAGTGCGCTGTAGAAACCTGCGTCAGGCACCAATTTGATGCCTAAGGCCCGCGGTGGGCGGGTTGGACGCGAGGGGTTCCACGGACGACCATCAAGACTGATTTCGTAACCAGGTGCAGGTACCGGACGAACTTTGAAGGTCTCCGAACCCAAGGCTGCGCCCGAGTTGCTGACGTTCAAGGTTACCGGGCTGCGGCTAACGGGATACACGACCACGTCGCCTGCTTTCGCACCTCTGGTTACACGGGCACCTGACGTTGCGCTGAAGCTCGGGTTGAACCCGCTACCCAGCGATGGGCACGAAACCTGGAGGCTGTTGTCACACTGCATGTAGAGCTGCGAGATCGCTTCACCATAAATGGCGATGACCGGCTTGGCTACGTAGTAAGTGTCAATTTTCTCAAACTCCTGACCGTGGTACACGATCTTGAACTTCTGAGTCGCAGTAGCGATGCCGTCCGAGTTGTAGGCTCCACCCGATGCGCGGAACGAAACGGTACCGATACCACCAGAAACTGGCAGCTTGGTATCGCCCATGTACATCTCAGGATCCAACGAGCTGTTGAACGCCGTGAGGTACAATTTGCCTTTGAACTCAGTACCCGCAGTCACAGTCTTCGAGTCGGCCACCAAGACGGGCTCGACTTTGTCGAACTTAACTTGAGTGATACCAACCTGCTCGCCGTAACGGCTCAGCACGATGGAAGCCTGCTCCAACACTTTCTGCTTGCGCTCCTGAAGGGTTGCCAACACAGCGGCCAACGGAGTCTCTTCGAAGTTGAAGAAGACCCAGTCTTTCTTGGGCTCGCCTTTTTTGGGCTCTGGATTAGCAGCCAACGGCTCCAGCAACTCCGATTCCTTCGCGCCGAAGCCCTTAAGAATCGCATTGTTGCGCTCGGTGAACTTGTTCAGCTTGGTTTGGAGCTCGTAGCCAAGACCTCCTTTTTTCAAGAGATACTGTTCCACGAGATCTTTTTTATCCGGCTTCGCAATTTTCCCCGTTTCGTCACGACCGTCTGGGCCAATGCACTTCTCGCGCGCATCGTCAAGAACCGCGATCATGTCCATCGCTTCTTTCCAATAGGCCTTTGCGTCGTCAAGGACTTTGATGTCCTTGGGGTTGTTGCCGTTCTCTTTGATCTGACTGGCCATTTGGCCAAGCTTGGCTTCACCGCGTGAGATCGATTCATCGACCGTCACTGCGAGAGATTCATCGATCCGTAGAAACTTCTCGATGATCTCAGCGCTCACGTTGAGTGCCAGCATGGCCGTCAGGACCAGGTACATCATCCCGATCATCTTCTGACGGGGACTTTCCTTACCTCCTGCCATTGTGGTATTAGGTTATGGTGTTAAAATAATTGTCAATGTTCTGGCGAATGCCTAGCCCTTCATGGCTGTCAGCATGTTGCCATAGACATTGTTCAGCGAAGTCAAGTTCGAGGTCAACTTGTGAAGCTCGTTCTTGAATTGCTCGGTGTCTTTGCTTGCCTCGGCCATCGAATCCATCGCGCTCGAGAGGTTGCTGTAGAATTTGTTCATGGCTTTCAGGTGGTTGTTGGCATCCTGAAGCTCCATCTCATACACCGCGTTCAACGAACCGAGGTTTTTGGTGATGGTTTGAACCTGAGTGTGGTATTCGGCCGCATCGGTTGCCGCGCTCGACATGCCCGACATCGCAGCAGCAGTAGCCGCATACGACTTGCTCATCTCCGTCAGCGAGCCCGAAGCTTGCTTCAAGTTCGACGCGTAATCGTTCGAAGCCGCCGCAGCATCTCCTACGTCAGCCAATTTCACCACCGACTCCGAGAGGCTTGAAAAGCCTTTGCTCAAGCGGTTGATCGCATCTTGGTCGATGCCAGCAGTTTGGAACATGTCGTCCAATTGCTTGACAGTCGAGCCTGCTGTTGCGTCTTCGCCGCTGTAGTTATCCTCCAGATAGTAGGCATCGTAGTCTTCGCTCAATTGAGGATAGACACGCGCCCAATCTGGATCCTTGTGGATCGGAAGGAACGAAGAGAGTGCGAAAATCAACGCCTCAGTACCAAGACCAACGATCAGAAGAGCGTTGGCGAAGGGCCAGTGTTGAATTTTAAAGAGGGCGCCGATGATAACGACAGCCGCTCCGAGTCCGTAGACTACGGGCATGATCTTGTATTCGAAGACCTGCATGAATCCGCCTTTGCTTGACATTGCTACAGTTGTTTAGGTTAGGTAAAGTAAATCTAGGTTGGTTTTTTCGGAGGGCTCGGGACCCTAGAGACCCGAGCCGTTCTCCAATAACGTGTATTTAGAAAGCGATCGCCAGTAGTTAACTGGGTTCTTCTAGAACTCGGCACCCGACGAACGACCCAAGTAGGTCATTACGGTGCGGAAACCGATGTACGACTTGGTGGTATCACGGTACTCGTAGTCACGTGTACCAGTCTCCAAGTAGAAGGCGACGTCTTTCCAAGAACCACCGCGGATCAATTTGCGGGGCTCGGTTTCGTCAAAATACGTAGGGTTCAAATCCCAAACCACAGGCACGGCTTTGGGGTTGAAGGCGTCTTCACACCACTCCGATACGTTGCCGGCCATGTCGAACAAACCGTAGTCGTTCGAGAAATAGGAGGCAACGGGCGAAGTGTACATGAAGCCATCATCGTAGTAGTTACCACGGCCTGGCTTGAAGTTGGCCAGCATACAGCCCTTCGCGTTACGGATGTAGGGGTTACCCCATGGGTACTTGGCCATGTCGCGACCACCACGGGCGGCGTATTCCCACTCGGCCTCGGAAGGCAAACGGAAACGAGGCATGGCAAACAAACCATTCTCAGCACGCCAGGTGTTCAGGTGAATGGTGCGCCATTCACAGAAGTATTTGGCCGCGTACCAATCGACGCCTACCACAGGGTAGTCATCAAAGGCAGGGTGCATGTAGTAGTACTCCATCATGGGGTCACCCATGTGGTTGGAGAAATCCTTCACCCACACCGCAGTGTCGGGATACAGCTCTGCCATTACGTACTCTTCACCCAACACGCTGACCGAGTCCTCCAGAATTTCGTTAACGAACTGGCGATACTCGTTGTTGGTGATCTCGGTGTCGTCCATATAGAACCCACCGATGGTGACCTGACGGTTCAAGTTGACCATCGAACCCGTAGGGTTTTCGTCGGCTTGACCCATGTGAAAGGTTCCCGAGGGACATACTACCATGCCCAACGGATTTGTCTGCACCCAGCCTTCGCGGCCGCCGACTCCGACCAGCTCACCGCCGTCATCATACTCGCCTCCGCGACCTCCGCCGCATGCAGAAAGCAGCCCCAGTGACCCTACCAACAGGGCACCGGCTGCATGTTTAAATACCACTAGCTTCCTCATAACACGTTTTTACTTAGCTGTTTTATTACAACCAGTTGACCCTGCAACTCGCTTTAAGTCCACTGCTCAACACATTCTCTCAAAGGCTGAACGCCAGGGAAAGAGACTTATTGTTTAGTGAATACCGTATCTCGGTAAAGTCACAAAATCTCCTAAAGATGGCAAGTTTCTACTTCCTACGCAACGACCACGATTAATTTTCGTGTCGATAGCGTGGCGTCCGCAGTGGCGGATCGCGGAATTCTGGCCCCACGGGCAACAAATACGAGATCATGATCTCGTGCGAGGTGGGGTTCTTGGCCTGCACGCCACTGGTCACTACGTCGAAGGCATAGCCAATCCGCAAGCGTTTTTGCTCCAGCGTGGAGATTCCGATCAGGATCGTGAGGTCGTCGTTCGAGAACTTCTTGCCCCCCTGTTGGATGTCTTTCTCGACAATCGACTGGCGCGCGGTCAGGCCCACCCAGTAATCGTTCTTGACCGTTTCATAGGTACCAACCACCCCATAATTAAACACCGACTGGTTAAAGTCGGTCAAGAAGATGGCCGATGGCTCGACGCGAATGTTCGCACCCACACGGCCCAGGTAGCCCGCCGTCAAGTTCATGTGGCGTTCGATGGCTGTGTTCACCGCATCATCGCCGAACTGGAATTTGGCTCGGTACAAGTGGTTGAGGGTAACTCCGAAGAACCACTTAGGCCGTTGGTACCAGGTGCTGAGAGCAAAATCTGGCTGGAATTGGTTGTTAGTACTCGAACCGAAGGCCGCGACAGTCGGGTCGTTCGGGTCTTGTGCTCGCAACAAACTCCCATCAATGCTCTGGTTGAAGAAACCAGCCCGAGCACCAACACCCAGGATGTCCCCTTGGCGGAACTTGAAGTGATAGGAGTAACTGAGCATTCCCTTGAGGTTGCGCACAGGTCCCAACTTGTCGCGTTCGAAGACAAGGCCGATACCACTATTATAATCGTTGTCCACCGGGTTGCCGGTAAATGACTTCATTGAATGCGAGACCGAGAGCATCTGGGTCGAAGGCGCACCGCCTTCATCAATCGTTCCGTCATAGCCCAGCCACTGCGAACGGTGCAGGAAGGTGGCGCGTGTGCCGTGTTCAATCCCTGCGTACCCCGGAAAGAAGTACAGCTGGTTGAACATAAAATGGCTGTAATGTGCATCCTGCTGCGCCCGAAGGGTGCCGAAAGACAGGAGTGCCAGCAGGCAGGCAAGAAGCGGACGCAGGTTCATGGGTAGGAAGGAAACTCGTTGCGGACGGGTTTTGGTCAATGCAGTAAGCAACAATTGTCCCAAATTAGTCAAATCTGCCGCTTTTTTCTGTCCGATCCCTTCAACCTGTGACATCCCACCGTGTTTTACGGGCGTTTCTTGGTTTGGTTGGCCTTCTTGAGGTACAACTCGATCGCCCCGCTCATCGACGGCGCATCGGGATGTGGTGCTTCAATGTCAAGGACCAAGCCCGCTTCACGCACTGCCCGTGCAGTCGTCGGCCCGAACGCAGCAATGCGAACGCCGTTTTGAACGAAGTTCGGAAAGTTCACTAGCAGTGACTTGACCCCCGAAGGACTGAAGAATGCAATCATGTCGTAGTCTATACCGCTCAGGTCGCTAAGGTCACTGGCGACCGTGCGGTACAGCACGGCCTCGGCGTGCTCGAAATTCTGGGCGCGCAGGAAAGCAGGGATGTCTTCCTTGCGGATGTTCGAGCAGGGGTAAAGGAATTTCTCGCCCTTGAACTTCTTGAAGTACGGAAACAGGTCCGAAGCCGTGCGCTCACCAACATACAACTTGCGCTTGCGCACCTGGATGTATTTCTGAAGGTAATTGGCTGTCTGGTCTGAGACACAGAAATATTTGGTTTCCGCCGACGGCTCGAACCGCGCGTCCTTACAGACACGAAAGTAGTTGTCGACCGCGTTGCGGCTGGTGAGGATCACCGAGCCATAGTCCGGCAAATGAATCTTCTGTTGGAGGAATTCCTTGAAGGGAACTTGCTCCACCTTAATGAAAGGGCGATAGTCCAGGCGAAGGCCGTATTTCTCGGCCAAGGCATCGTAGGGACTCGCTGCGCTGGGTTTGGGTTGGGAAATCAGCAGCGAAGCGACCGGTTGGAGGCGGTCGGCCTTGGCTGCAGTGTCCACTTGTGGGCTCGGCATGCGCTCGGGCGTTTGGGGACCTTAACGGTAAAGACGATTAAAAGGCACTTCTCCAGGCAATTAGCAAGGGAAAGGCTTCGGTGGTGCAAAGGTAGGAAAATAAGTAAAGCCCTGCGAGCGAACTGTTCCGACGAATGACCCAGGCCAACCTGAGCAATACCCCCACGCACAGCACCGCGCCGACATAGGGCAGCCACTGGCTGCTGTCGATGCCTTGAACGCGAGTAAGAATCAACGCGGACATGACCAAGGCAATGGTCACCGAGAGGGCACGCAGAAATTCGAAGTAGTGGCGCTCGTACAGATCACTCTCGCCCAAGAAGGCACACAATAGATATAGGAGAAACAGCTTGAGCACGAGCAAGGCGTAAACCAACACCGCCTGGCGCAGAAACGGCCAGAGAAACTGGCCGACCGACAAGTGCTCGCTGGTTGCCGAAAGCTGCTGTTCGTTAATGACCACCCAACAGAGGCCCCAGCCCAAGGACGGAAGGATTGCCAGCAGCAATTGGTTTCGCAAGAACCCTTGAGCAAACAACCGCGGATCAATGCCGAAGGCCGAGAGGTAAGAGCGGATGTCGAACACCGCGCGAAAAGTCCAGGCTCGGTACAGCTTGATGACCGAAAAGCCTACGAGCACCAACAGCACCAAGACCGTAACGAGCGAATCGCGGTACGGTTGGTGACGCGCCAATGGATCCAGGGGTCCAGGAGCGACCAAGCCGGCCAACGCTGGTGGGGGTGTGGCATCGGCAAAGGGGTCCATCAACACCACTTCTGAAAGCGGTAGGCTGCCTTCGCTGTGGTAGAGACCAATCCAAAGGTCTTCACCACCAAACGCCCGGCTTACGCTGTCGAGTCGAACGACCCAAACCTCCGACTCGGTCGCTTTCCGCCAGAGGCGGTTGCCTACCCACAAACTGGTTCCGGGGCGCACGGGCACTTGGATCGCAAAGGTTTCGAGTCCCTCGGTCGACAAGCGCAAGTGGGCCGCTGTGACTTGAGGAGCTGGCAAGACAACGGGCTGCAAACGACCTTGGTCGTCGAAGGTCTGCCAATCACGTAGGAAATGTTGGACTCGTTGGCCGCTCACCTGACCTCCGATGGCCAGTAGACTCAGTAGTACGGCTAGCTTACGCCACTGCATCCGACTCGATCGGTTCGACTGCTTCTGTTGGTTTCTCGACATACGGATAGCGTCGGCGCAAGACCTCAATGATGATGACCACCACAAGACAGACACCCAATAGGGCCAGCAGTAGTTGATTGATCGGCAAGTAGTGCTGGAGCAAAAGAGTGGCCGAAATCAAAGCTAGGTTCAACAGGGCCAAGACACTCACAACCCCCAGCGGACGGAGCCCCGCCCGCACCAGAACATGGTGAATGTGCTGCATATCGGGAGAAAAGGGGGAACGACCCATAAAGGCCCGAAGGGCAAAAACACGAAGGGTATCCACCACAGGAATAATGAGTACAGCAAGTGCCACGATTGGTGGGGCTGGCATCGGGGAGGTTTCGACCAATTGGATGGCCAGGACCGAGAGCACAAACCCACAGACCAGCGAGCCGGTGTCGCCCATGAAGATGACAGCCTTTGAAAGGTTGTAGCGCAGGAAGCCCGCCACCGCGCCCGCCAAACAGAAGCCCACCATGGCGTAGTACGAGTCCTGCATCAGGAACAACGAACCGAAGACCAGCGAGGCAATCAACACAATGGTGCCCGCCAAGCCGTCCAAGCCGTCGATGAGGTTGATGGCATTGGTCAACCCAATGATGGCCACAAAACTGATCAAGTAGCTTACTTCATCGGTCAGTTCATAGAGGCCGAGCAGCCCGTGGAACTGGGTGATCCGCACTTCGCCCATGAACATCACGATGCCACAGGCCAAGAGTTGGACAAAGAATTTCTTGAAGGCCGACACCGACACCACATCGTCCTTCAGGCCGATGAAAAAGATGAGCAGCGTTCCGGCCAGCACCTGTTGGATGCCTTTGGCCGTCAGGTCGATTTCCGGGAAAATGGTCAGTGCCGACACGAAGCCCGCGTAGATCGCCAGACCGCCCAGACGTGGAATGGGCGATTTGTGAAAGGTGCGCGTACCGGGCCGGTCGAACAGGTGCTTTTCCTTGGCAACCCAGATGATCGAGGGAATGGCAAACACCGTGACCAGGAACGCCCAGAGCACGGCGATGATGACCGTATATAAGGTGGTCGAAAACATCAGGGGCGAAGGTCAGAAAATTTTGCTGCTTGCTAGGTCAGTGGGATCAGAAACTACTCACCAGCCCGAAGTGGATCTTGCTGAAGCGCACACTCATGGGCTGCTCGGCCGATTGGCCGACCGCGTAGTTGAAACTAAATACGCCGCCTTGGGTCGCAAAGTTAATGCCGATGCCAAGCCCGCGCGGGAAATCATCGATGGTACCCAGGCTGGTGCGCGATTGAATGTAGGCTTGGTCGAAGAAGGCCGATAGATAGGTCTCGGGGTCGGTGTACAAGCGCAGCTCGGCGGTGGCCAGTCCGAAGCGCGAGGCGAAAAAGAAATTCTCATTGAAGCCGCGCAGCGACTGCAAGCCGCCAACCCGGAATTGGTCGCCCAGGAACAAGTTGTCCGATTCGATCACGCCCCCTTCCCCCCGCAGTCGCAAGCTCGTTCGTTTGCCCGTGCGAAGGAATCGTTCGAGCGAACCCTCGATCGTCACTTGCAGCGAGCGCAGGTCGATGCCCGCGTAGGCTTCCTGGGGAATGCCCGTGTTGCGGGTGATGACCTTGTTGCCCACCTGGCTGCCCAAATAGAAGTCCCACCCGCGTCGGGGGTAAAACGGATCGTCCAGCCCCTGGAAGCGATAGCCCAACCCGTACGCTGTGTACGTGGCATCAGCGTTGTCGGGCAGGGTGGTTGCCGCTTCATACTGCATGGTGGAAAGCAATCGGGTGCTTCGAATGCGGGCCGTGACTTCCACTTCACTTAAGCGACCCACGCTGACGGCCATCCGCAACCTGCGGTCCACATTCAGGAACAAGGTATCCTGCTTGAGGAGGCCCAGGGTAAACTCCACGTCAATCGGCGAACCCGCTAGTTTGGGGTGCAGGTAGCCCAAGTCCAGTTGTTGGGTGCGCGGTTGTACGGCCTGCCAATGTATCATCAGGCGTTTCCCGGTTTGAAACAGGTTGCGGAGTACCATGTCCACCTCGCCAGTCAAGAGCAGTCGTTCCTGGTCGCCTTCGCCGGGCAACAAACCGACGATGGCATTGAAGCGGTTGGCCTTCCGCTGGTCGATGTAAAGATTCAGAAAGGCCCGTTCCTCGATGAAATCGACGTTGGGCGGGGCCTTCACACTCAGGTAGGGCAAGCGGCGAAGCAATCCCTCGGCGGCTTTGACGCGTCGCTGGTCGAAAGGCTCGCCGGGTTTCAGGCGCAAGTAGCGCATCAGGAAGCGCGACTTGACGTTCGCTGAACCGATGGTGCGCAAGCTGTCGAAGCGAAAGAGCGGCCCGGGTTCGTAGCGCAAGGCCCCCGAAATGCGCGGCGGATCGAGGGCTAAGGAATCCATCCGGATACGGGCAAAGGGGTGGCCCTGTGCTTCGCTCAGACGCAAGATGTTTTCTTCCATCCGGGCGAATTCGCGGAACCGAAACGGGCGGTCTTGGTAAAAGCGCTGCTTGTACCCTGCCTTCGAAAGCAGGTCTTCGGGCACGTTGCCCACCCGAAGCTCGGCCCACTTCCAGCTATCGCCCATAACCAAGAACGCCTCGACCGTGTCGGGCCCGATCACTAGGCTGTCGATGCTGGCGAGCAGAAAGCCCTGGCGGTGCAAGTCGATCACGATGTCCTGTAAGGCCGAAAGCGCGGCCAAGGAATCGCCGTGGTCTTCGCGGTACTGCAAGCGTACGATCTGGGCGCGCTCCTCGGGCCAATAGGGCTTCAGCTCCAAGCGCACTTGGGCCGCCAACGGAGTCATCCCCAGTACCCAAAGCAGGCCCATCGCCCACAACCTCATGTCCCCTCGCTTTCGCATTTCGATCAAAGAACCTCCCCTGCCCCTACCTTTGCAAACGCACCGACTCCCGATTTCTTGGCCGGCCTCTACGTTCACATTCCTTTCTGCCGTCGGGCCTGCCATTACTGCGACTTTCATTTCAGTACGCAGCTCGGTGGTATGTCCGAACTGATGGCGGCCATTGAGGCGGAAGCCCGGCTTCGGGCGGGTGAATTGGAGGGCACACCCCTACATACGATTTACTTGGGCGGGGGAACCCCTTCCCTATTATCAATCAAGGACTTATCTTCTATTTTCCGAACGTTCGGTCAGGTATTTTTACTCGATTCAGTACATGAAATCACCCTGGAAGCCAACCCCGAGGACGTGACACCGGGCCGATTGCGCCAATGGCGGGACCTGGGCATCAACCGCCTGAGTGTGGGCATCCAGACTTTTCACGAGGCCACACTTACCAGTCTCAACCGAGCGCACAATTCTGGTCAAGCCCACCGGGCACTCGAACTTCTTTCGAAAAGCGACTACCCCACCTGGACCGCCGACCTGATGTTTGCCCTGCCCAGCACGACAGAAGGGCATTGGCAAGCGGACCTTTCCAACCTGCTCGCCTATGAGCCATCGCACCTTTCGGTCTACGGCTTGACGATTGAAGAGAAGACCGCCCTGGGCAAGTGGCAGGCGCAAGGCAAATTCGAAGCCGCCAGCGAAACGCGATATGCCGACGAGTTCCTTGCCATACGAGGGGCTTTGCAAGCTGCGGGTTATGAGCACTACGAGATCTCGAACTACGCCAAGCCCCGCCACCGTGCCCAGCACAACTCGGGCTATTGGAACGCGATGGATTGCCTCGGTCTCGGCCCCGGCGCACATGGAACCATCGGGGCGGTACGCAGCATCAACCCTTCGAACAACGCTTTCTATCTAAAGGCACTTTCGAGTGGCCAACTGCCCACCGAACGCGAAGCCCTCAGTCCACGGGACAGGGCCAACGAATGGCTACTCACTCGTCTACGGACGGCCGAGGGCCTGGACTTGGTCCACTTTTCCGCTCATTTTGGCCTAAACCTTCGCGAGCATCACGGACCCGCCATCGGAACCTTGGTGGCTGAAGACCTGCTCGTTGACGAGTCCCAGCACCTACGCCTGAGCGAATCGGGTCTGCTGGTGGCCGATTCGATCATTGAAACGCTCTGGCTCGATTCCGTATCTTTCTAACATGAAGAACTTCAGCGCCGAGGAGAAACGCATTCTGCTGCTGCTGCAGACCGTGATTTTTTACTACCACGGCCTGGACGAGGAAGAGCTCGCCTCGCTGGTCGAAACGGCTTCAGGTCTGGGTGCCGAAAAAGAGTTGAAGTGGGCCATCGCCTTTGTGGCCGAAGACGAATTGACGGGCTTCGAGCGTGCGCGCACTTATTTCCGAGAAAACAATGTGGTCGCATTGCCTAAGGAGAAAAAGATGCTCCTCCTCGATGTGGTCTGGGAAGCGAGTAACGACAAGGGCTACATCACCGAAATCGAAGCGACCGGCATGCTCCGCCTTGCCAAGGATTGGGGTGTACAGCATGACTTGTTGCTGCTCGCCCGCGCCAAGTTGGAGGGCTCGTCCGACTAATTGGCCTTGGTGCCACTGCTTTGAAACGCCTTTCGGGCTTGGAGCACGTGCCGCTCATTATGGGCGATCATGAACTCGATCACATCACCGTAGCGCAAGCGCACGATGGGCAGGGCAGTTTTGACCCGCACACTTCCGAGTGCTTTCCCCTGCGATCGGTTGACCAAGCTCTCCAAACTCGTCAATAAGGCAAAGTGGCAGTCCAACACCCGATGCGGCAGGCGCTGGGCTTCACTTGGCACTTCGAATACCTTCAATGTTTTCATCCGTTTTCGGATCTGGCCCTGCGCGTCGGGCTTCATGGACTTGGCCGAATAGGCACCCAACCAACCACTGACGTACCGTCCATCAGCAGAATTGCGCAGATTCCTCTCCGCAGCTTCCAGGCGAGGGACATATAATCCCATACTTTGGTTGAGGTGGGACAGGCATTCGATCGGACTCCATTGGTCTGGGGTGGGTCGCCGAGTCCACTGAGCTTCGGAAAGTTCGGCCTGCCAGCGGCGAACTTGAGTGCGATGGGTCTCGAGGGCCGTTAAGGCTTCTTTTTGAAAGGCGGCGATGGTGCGTTGTGCCATGGTGCTTCAGATTGGTTGACACAAAGGACGGACCCACCCTTCGCCCCTGCCTTGACGCAGATCAAGAAATCCTAGTCACGCTGCGCCCGCAAACGGCTGAGTGTCTCGGCACTCA
>CAYGKP010000063.1:0-12232 GCA_964350605.1 uncultured Cytophagales bacterium | reverse complement strand
AATGCAGACGACGAAGAGGCCGTCAAGCGCAACTGGGAGCAAATCAAACTGAAGGAGAAAGCCGAACTGGGCCAGAAAGTCCAGGAGAAAACCGTGCTCGGTGGCGTGCCGCGCGGACTGCCCGCGATGATCAAGGCCCTGCGGATTCAGGAGAAGGTCCGGGCCGTGGGGTTCGACTGGGCCGACAAATCAGGCGCTTGGGACAAGTTGCAGGAAGAACTGGGCGAGTGGCAGGCCGAAACCGACCCCGACAAGCGCAAGGCCGAGTTTGGCGATGTGATGTTTTCGCTCATCAACCTGGCGCGGTTCGAGAACATCGACCCCGAGGAGGCCCTGGAGCTGACCAACCGCAAGTTCATGACGCGCTTCAACTACGTGGAGGCCCAGGCCAAAGCCCAAGGCAAGAAATTAGAGGATATGACCCTCGGGGAGATGGAGGCGCTTTGGGGGGAGGCGAAGAAAAAAACTTTACGAGAAAATTTTGATACATAATAAAAAGGTTTTTATTATGTATCAACGCCCGAGAGTTGTACAGCATCCAAATTGTTAAGACATTTGTGTAAGCAAAAAGAAAAGGCCTCCTAGAAATGAATCTTTGGAGGCCTCTTTTGCCGAGACGGAGGGGGAAACGGAGGTTGTGTAAAAACCTACTGGAGCTAATGAGACTCGCCCCGTCTGCCGCTCGGACTTAGCTATCGGCCGGGCCATAGGCTCGGCCGTCTCTATTACAAATGTCGTGGTTTACCATTGTACCCGCAAGGCGGGGTATATCGGCTGTGCATAACTCGACCAACAGACTTAAGTACAATTTTTTTAACATGCTGAAAACTAGCTACTTGCGAAGTATCTAGCGTGGAGAAGTTTTGCGTTTATGTGGAGAGAAGGTGCGCTAACAAATTTTAGGTTACCCCAAAACCGTCGTAAAAACGTGCACTTTGGCCATTTTGAAGGCGTAGCGTAGGTGTAAGTTAGGCTACCACTCAATTGGACAGATAGAAAGAAGTCTTGCTCCTGGGCCAGTCCCGACTATGCGTCGACGCGCAAGCGTTGCGCATCGGAGGGTCGCCTTTTCTTGGTTCGTTCTTTTGGCGAAGCAAAAGAATGAACAAAAAGCGAACGACAGCTTGAAGTCAAGCAGCAAACGTACGAGCCATGAGCAACTGAGCGGAAACTCGATTACGCCTCTTCTTCCTCCTGCTCCCCATGATTCGGCGCAAACCGCCGCCACTTCTCTAGGACTTGCTCGAAGGCGGGGGGAAGCGGGGCCTCGAAGAAGAGCTCCTGCTTGGTGACGGGGTGGACGAAGCCAAGGGTGCGGGCGTGCAGGGCTTGGCCCGCCAGCAGCTTCACGGTGTTGTCGACAAACTGCTTGTACTTGGTGAACGCCGGGCCCTTGACCGCCACGTTGCCGCCGTACATCGGATCGCCGAACAGGGGGTGGCCGTTGTGCTGAAAATGCACGCGAATCTGGTGGGTGCGGCCCGTCTCCAGGCGGCATTCGACCAGAGTGACATAGGTCAGCGGCTCTAGGGTGCTGTAGTGGGTGACGGCGTTCTTGCCCACGTTTTCGTCGCCGAAGACCTGCATGATCCGGCGGTCGCGCAGGCTGCGGCCGATGTTCCCGGCGTAGGTGCCTTCGGCGGGGTCGGGGTGGCCCCAGACCAGGGCGGTGTAAGTGCGCTTGGCCGTTTTGTGGAAGAACTGGCGGGCCAAGAAGGTCAGGGCCTCTTCGTTTTTGGCGACGACCAGGAGACCGGAGGTGTCCTTGTCGATGCGGTGGACAAGGCCGGGACGCGGCGCGCCGTCGACGGCCGAGGGCAGGTTCTGGAAGTGGTAGATCAGCCCGTTGACCAGCGTGCCCTCCCAGTTGGCGAAGCCCGGGTGGACGACCAGCCCGGCGGGCTTGTTGACCACCAACAGGTGCTCGTCCTCGAAAACGATTTCGAGCGGGATGTTCTCGGGCAGGAGTTCCTTGTCGCGCGGGGGCTTGGGGAAAGCCAGCACGATCTGGTCCTCGGGCCGGACTTTGTAGTTGGCCTTGATGGGCGCTTCGTTGACGCGGACGAAGCCCGCGCCGATGGCGTTCTGGATGCGGTTGCGCGAGGTGCCTTCCAGGCGGTCAAGCAGGAACTTGTCGACGCGCAGGGGCGACTGGCCTTTGTCGACCACCACGCGGTGGTGCTCGAAGAGTTCTTCCTCTTCTTCCTCTGCGTTTACGTCTAAGGGTTCCTCTGCCATGGGGCAAAGGTCACCATTCCATCCGGATAACCCCTGGGGCTTAAGGGAAGATCATCTCCATGACCCCACCGACGATGAAGATCAGCCAGACGACGATCAGGATCGGGAGCAGGAAGACCAGTGAGTAGCGCAGGATGTAGCCGAAGAAACTCGGCATGCGCACCCCAACTTGCTCGGCGATGGCCTTCACCATGAAGTTCGGGCCATTGCCGATGTAAGTCATCGCCCCGAAGAACACCGCGGCCACCGAAATGGCGATCAGTTCCAGCGGCGTGTGGTGCCCGGCGAAGATGCCGTTGCCATAGGCAAAGTCGCGCACTTGGTCGATCTGGTAGATGTCGCCCCCAACGCCCGCCATCGCGGCGGTCAGGAAGTTCATGTACGTCGGTGCGTTGTCAAGGAACGAAGAGAGCACCCCCGTTCCCCAATACAGCGAGCTGGGGTTGATCAGCGCCGCACCCTCGCCTTTCGCGAAAGCACCCACCATTTCCAGGGCGGGCATCATGGTCATGAAAATCCCGATGAAGATGAAGGCCACCTCCTTGATCGGCTCGAAGCTAAACTCGTTGCCTTGCAGGGCCTCCTTGCTGGCAAAGGCATAGGATAGACCGGCCACCGAGAACATGATGATCTCACGCAGGTAGGAAATCTTGTGTAGCGAACCGTGCGATTCAAAGGGAATGTAAGGCACTCCGTCGATCACGTTCGGGTCAATGAACACCGCAATGATGATGACCAAGAGCCAAAGGAAGTTCTTCCCGCCGATGATCGAGATTTTGCCCGAGTATTTCTCCTGAACCGTTGGGCCGTCATAGTCGGCTTTGTTGCGCTTGTCTACCAGATAGAAGATCAGCAGGAGCAGTGCAATGGCAAAGACCCAGGGAATGAAGTTGTGGATCAGCGTCCACTCAAAGGGCACCCCTTTCAGGAAGCCCAGGAAGAGCGGAGGATCGCCAATTGGCGTCAGCGAGCCGCCCACGTTCGAGACGATGAAGATGAAGAACACCACGTGGTAGGCACGGATGCGGTTCTTGTTCAGGCGGATGAACGGACGAACCAGGAGCATCGAAGCACCGGTGGTCCCAATGATGTTCGCCGCCAAAGCACCGATCAACAGGAGCATTACGTTGACACCGGGGGTCCCTTCCTTGTCGACTTTTATTAGAATGCCGCCCGAGGCCATGAACAGTGAGGCGAGCAGGGCGATGAACTGGATGTATTCAGCAATTGCGTGGATTGGCGCGCCCGTGTTGTGGAGCGAGAAGAGGTAGTAGGCCACCACCCCGACCGCCAAGATGATGGCGACGATCGGGTAGTTCTTGTGCCAGAAATGTTCGAAGAACAGTGGCCCGGTCGCGATCATCAGCAGCAGGGCGACAAAGGGTAGAACAGCCCACCAAGCGGGGCTGTGGCCTTCTTCATGGTCATCATGCGCTGCAGCAACATGCGCACCGTCGTGGTGAACATCCGCCGCATCGCCCGCGGACTCATCGTGAGCGGGTGCAGCTTCGGCGACCAAGTGGTCGGTGGAAACGGGTGCTTCGGCCTGGGCCGGGACAGCGCGCAGGCCCAGGAGGACGAGCGCGATAAGGAGTAGAAGTTTTCGCATCAGGGCGGGTGGTCGAACGGG
The DNA here is from genome assembly GCA_964350605.1 of uncultured Cytophagales bacterium. GTDB lineage: Bacteria > Bacteroidota > Bacteroidia > Cytophagales > JAAEPT01 > CAYGKP01. The sequence goes on along the minus strand of CAYGKP010000063.1, from coordinate 8,364 downwards.
GGCAAATATAGAGGGAACTCTGGACGACCAAGGCCCAATACGGCTGGGTTTTGTCCTGCGTTACAAAAAAATGATCCTACCGCCCGTAATCTGGCCGCCGCTGCTGGCCGAGCGGGCCCCCGTGACTGACGGTAAGCTGGTGGTTTCGCCCAGTGCGCGGCGCAATGCCAACAGTCCGAAACCCATCGCTTCTTTGAAGTCGATAAGGATTGGTTCGGCTAGTACGACTGGTACACCCTCGTTTTCAATCAGTTGGGTGAGTGTTTTGTTGTGCGTACCCCCACCACTGACCAAGACTTTCCCCTCGACCCCCGCCAGCGAACGGGCGATTTGTTGGGCGATGTGTACGCAACAGGTGTAAAGCAAATCAGCGGCGGGTTCTTTGCGGTGGCGCAACAAGGGCAGCAAATCGACGACGATGTGCTCGGTCCCCAGGGACTTGGGCCCGGTGGTAGAGAGGAATTTCCAGTTGTTCAGTCGGTCGAGCAAGCGGGGAATCACCCGGCCTTGCCCAGCCAGTTGACCACCTTCATCATAGCGCATGCCTTGCTGGTGGGCCACTTCGTCGAGCAATTGATTGCAAGCACATACGTCATAGCCGACTCGTTGCGCGTTTTGGGTCAGCGACACGTTTGCAATGCCCCCCAGGTTCAAACAAGCCCCATAGTGGTTGAAGAGCAGTTCGTCGACCACGGGGATCAGGGGTGCGCCTTGACCGCCCAAGGCAAGATCCAGCGAGCGGAAATCGGTGACCACCGGAATCATCAGCTTGGCGTACAGCGCGGCCGGATTACCCAACTGGGCCGAGACGCCCTTGTCTGCTTGGTGCATGACGGTGTGGCCGTGTAGGCCGATCAATTCGCAGCGATCCTCGCCCAAAAACTTGGCAGCCGTCTCGGCGATCCATTGGCCGTATTTTCGGTCCGCTTCCATCAAATACTGCGCGGCTCCCTTGTTTAGGGTGCCCAGCCAATCGGCCCAACCCTCGGGGTAGTCAACCGTTTGGGCCTTGACAATTCGGTAGTGCCACGTGCCGTCGTTCCAGAAGTCACAAAGCGCGCAATCGAGGCCGTCCATCGAGCTGCCAGCCATCAGGCCGAGAACGCGAAACGTGGTGGGTGTTGTCATGGGCGGCAAGTTACGCCGATGCCTATGCTCCGCAACAGCCACCGCAAGATCGGCTACCTTGCGGGCATGAACGCCTTGGTGGCCGACCTGGGAAATTCCCGCATCAAGACCGCTTGGACCGACGGGGCCGAGATGGGCGACACCCATTTTTTCGAGACCGAGACCGAGCTGTATGATTTTGCGCGGGGCGTGAATCCGACGCATTCCTTGCTGTGCTCGACCCGCGGGCGCACCACGTTTGAGGCTTGGCCTGGCGCGCTCACGTGGCTCGACTACACCACGCCCCTGCCGTTCCAGAATCATTACGCCACGCCCGCCACCTTGGGCCCTGACCGTTTGGCGGCCGCTGTGGCGGCGCACTTCTTGTACCCGGGTGAAGATTGCTTGATTGTTGATGCAGGCACCTGTGTGACCTATGAGTTGTATTCGGCTTCTGAAGGCTATTTGGGGGGAGCCATCAGTCCGGGTTTGCGCCTGCGCATGCGGGCCATGGCCGAGTTTACTGCGGCGTTGCCCTTGGTTTCCGCCGAGTTTCCGCCTTCAGACATCGGCGATTCTACCGAACATGCGTTGCAGGCCGGGGGCCTCTTTGGCTTGGTCTCGGAAATCGAAGGCATGCGAAATCGCTACACGGGTCGTTACCCCCATCTGCACACCCTGTTGACCGGCGGAGATGCCTCGCGCTTGGAAAGCCATCTGGAAGCCCCGTTCTTTGCCCACCCAAACTTGATCCTGGTTGGATTGTCGCGCCTTCTTGCGTGGCTTGCCGTACGCGGCTAGCCTGCTCTTTTCGTTCCTAGTGGCGCTCTCCGGTGGAGAGCTGCTTGGGCAGGCCTCGCTCCAAAGCAAACTGAACGTTCCCTACTCGCGCTTCGCCTTGGGCCAGATGAGTGGCCGGGGCGTGGTTCGCAACGAATCGATGGGTGGAACGGGCTACGCCCATGCCCATGTGTGGTACCCCAACTTGGTGAACCCCGCCTTGTTGCCGCGCACCAAGTACACGGCCTTCGATGTCAGCTATCAGGTAGAACACCACAACCTGCGCACCGAAAACGCCGAGCAAACGACGACCGACGGCCGCTTGACCGGCTTTCTGTTGGCCTTGCCGCTTTCGCCCCGCTGGTCGATGGCCTTGGGGCTTCGCCCTTACAGCCAAGTCACCTATCGCTACACCATCGACCAACCCGTAGGCACCGACGGTACTTTCTCGCGCAACGACTACGAAGGCTCCGGTGGGATCAATCAGTTTTTTCTCTCCAGTGGCCTGAAAATCACCGAGCGGTGGATGGTCGGCCTGGAAGCCGGCTTCTTGCTCGGCGAGCGCGAGGACGAGTCGATCAGCCAGTTGTTCCTGGGGGGCACCTCGCCGAACATCACCAAGATTGCTTATAACAGCAGTACGTCCTATAGTGGTTTCATCTTTCGCCCGGGGATGGCCTTCCGCAAGGAGCTTCGCTTCTCGACTAAGCCCGTGAGCGGTTCGCTGCGCCGCCCGAACCCAGATTACTTGCCTTACGATGAGCTGATCGCCGTGTGCATGGAAACCCAGCCGGATTCGTTGCCCGAACGCGAGCGCCGCCGCCGCTGCCAGGAGCAAGTGAAGCCCGAAGACAAATTCATCGACTATGCCGACACCACCTACAACAAGCGGGTGTTGCTTGATGGGGGGATTTACGAGCGTTGGGCCGATAGCTTGATTCTGGGCGAGTATGCCTTGCTGATCCGTGGCCATTCGGGCATCACCGTGTCCGATCAACTTCGCCCAGAAGAAATCGACCGTTTGGCACGCATTGCGAAGGATTACGAGAGCGTGGACTATGGCATCGTGATCCGCAGCCAGGCCAAGGACGTCCAGCCGCGGGCGATCCAAGAAGATTTGCGTACGCTCCGCGATGTGTACTTCGGAAAGCGTACAGCGGTCGTACCCAAGAAAGAATGGTCCGAGGGCCAACGCCGCCGGATGGTTCGTGATCACGTCCGCGATCGTTCGGGCCTCTTCTTCAACTTTGGCCTAACCGGGCAGTTGAATACCCCCATCAATGGTGAGATCACCGAGACGGTCCAACGCCGCGACCTGGCGGGCGGCGTATTGAGTGCCGACACCCTCGCGCGCGACATCAAACCCCAGACCCTCTTACCCTGGGAAATTGGCGTGGGCATCGCCATCGACCGCCCGCAGCCCCGCGGTGTGCGTCGTAATGGCAAACAACGCACAGCGGCCTGGTCGTTGGGGCTTGACCTTACCTACACCGCTTGGTCGACCTTCGACGATGCGTCGGCGGGCACTACAACGGGGTTGGACGATGGGTACCGCGTGGCTCTGGGTGGTGAGATCCAGCCGAACATTATGGTACGCCCCGAAACCTTCGCCGCGAAGCTGGGTCATTGGGCCTATCGCGGCGGTTTGAGCTATCAGCGCATGCCCTATCAGCTGGGTGGCCAGCCCATTGATGCCTTTGGCATCAATCTTGGATTGGGTATCCCCGTTGGTCCGATTGACCAAGCGCTCAACCTGCCGCGCCTGCTGAATGTCGGCTTTGAAGGCGGTTGGATGGGCGACGACCAGGACGGTCGCATCCGCGACGGTTATTGGCGGCTATCGGTGGGCTTCACGCTCAACGCCCGCTGGTTCCAGAAGCGCGAACGCGGCTTGTAGTCCGGGGGAAAATCGGTCGGGCTGCGTAACTTTCCCCCGAGAGGTCCACTCTTTTCAAATCTAGCTTACCACTAGAGATATCACGCAACCGAATTCTCCCATGAAACGACTTACCATCGCCTTCGTGCTGCTCTGTTTGGCCGTTCCTACGCTGCATGCGCAGGACGGTTGGGACTGGGGCGAAAACGAAGCAGAAGCCAAAGGCAACTACATCCTGACCAAAAGCGCGGTCGAAAGCCGCAGATACGCCGAAGGTCGGGCTTCCATCCAGTGGCTGCTTGCAAACACCCCCAACCTCAACAAGAACCTCTATTACTACGGGGCCCAGTTGTTCGAGGGACTCGTGTACCAAGAAACTGTTCCAGCCAAGAAAATGGCGTTGCAGGATTCTGCCCTTCTGATGTACGACATCTGGATGCAGAAGTACGGCGACGAGGCCTATGTGCTTAACCAAAAAACTCGCTTGGCTTACTCCTACCTAGCGGGCCGTCCGGGCACCTTCGATCAACTCGATCAACTCTATACCCGCAACTATGAATTGAACGGGGCGGAGACGAACCCCTATTCGCTCGGCATTCTGATGACCATCGCCGCGACCAAAACGAAGGCCAAACGGATGTCCGAAAGCGAAGTGTTCGATCTGTTCGATAAACTGTCGGTGGCCTTGGAAGCCCAGAAGGCGAAGACCAAGGATGCGGCGACGCTGACCTACATCGGCCAAGTCGAAGAGCAAATCGTCAGCCAATTGACCAGCTGCGCGAAAGTTGATTGCGAGTTCGTGCGCCAGAAGTACGCCGAGAAGCTGAACGCCTCGAAGGACGTAAACTTGGCCAAGCGGGTCTTTACCTTGATGAAAGCCGATGCCTGCATCAAGGACCCCTTGTTCATCGACGCGCTGGCCATCATCATCGAGGACCAGCCGAATGCAGACCTCTACGTCTACCAAGCGAAAGTCTACGACAACGCTGGAAAGACCGAGGAGGCCATTGGTGCGTACCGCAAAGCTGCCGAACTGGCGACTGCCGACAGCGCGAAAGCCGAGTACCTGCTCGACGCCGCGCAATTGTTGTCGACCAAAGGAAAATACGGCGAGGCCCGTTCGTTGGCCCGCGAAGCCTTAGGCAAACGCCCGGGGTACGGCGCGGCCTACATCCTGATCGGAAACCTGTACATGCGCAGCGGGTCGAGCTGTGGCTCGTCCGACGCCTTGGAGACTTCCCTGCCGTACCTGGCTGCGTACGAGCAGTTCCAGAAGGCGGGGGCCACCAGCAAAATGGCCGAAGCCCAGAAATATTTCCCGTCGATGGAAACCATCTTCGCCCGCGGCAAAGCGGTGGGCGATGTGATGAACACCGGCTGTTGGATTGGCGAGAGTGTCACGATTCGCAAACGATAAACCGACCTTTCCCCGCTTGAGAAAGCGGTGGGCCCAAGGAGCATGCCTTTGCGTGCTCCTTGGTGTTTTGGGGGCCTGTGGCGACGGCGAGGACGGCGCACCAGTGTACGATGGCCCGCCGATTGTGATTGAGGAGGTCGATGGCATCTATTCGGATTCCGGCTTGGTGCTCCTGACCCTAAAGGCCCCAGTTCAATGGGAGTTTGCCAATGGCGAACGCGAGTTTCCCCAAGGCATGCTGGCCACGTTCTTCGACAAAGAAGGCGTGAAGCAGAGCGCCCTTCGGGCCAATTGTGCCAACTACGATGCGGTCACCGAGGAATGGACCTTCGAGGGCAAAGTGGATTACTTCAGCTTCAAGGAACAGACCAGGTTGCGCTCGCACATCCTGCATTATCGCCCTGACAACGGGCGCATCTACACCAACCAAAAGGTCCGCATCGATACGCCCCATCAAATCGTCAAAGGCACGGGCCTGGAAACCACCTCGGCCCTGAACCCCTACCGGATCACCAAGGTGAGTGGCGAGTTCGACATCGACGAGGTGCTCTAACCTGAAAACAGGCTGCGTTAGGCCGCGCAATTCCTTTGTAGTTTCGTGGTATGACACTGCGTAGTGCGCTTCTGACCGCCCTTCTGATCGGCTTTCTGGCCATCGGCATCCACCAATGGGTCCGCACGGGCATCGGGGCGGGCTATCCGTTCCTCATGTTTGCCTTGGTTAGCGCGGGGCTTATGCTCTACTTCCACGGCAAGGACAAGGACAAAAAAATGAAAGGGGAGTGCGACGCGCAGAAGTCCAAGTCCAGCTCCGGGCCGAAAAAGAAACGCTAGGCGATGGACCCCTACCTCGGTCTTTGGATCGGCCTGAGCTTACTAGCCTCGGCGTTTTTCTCGGGAATGGAGATTGCCTTCATTTCCGCCGACCGCCTGCACATTGAAGTGTTGGCCCGCGAGGGGTCGTGGGGCGCGCGGTTGCTGGCACCTCTGACGCGCAAGCCCGAATACTTCATCGGCACCACCCTGATCGGGAACACCATTTCGCTGGTGCTCTACGGTTCGCTGATGGCCACGCTTCTGGAGCCCTGGCTCGCCACGCATTTCAACGACGTGGGCGTGCTGCTCTGCCAAACCTTGATCGCGACGCTGCTCGTCCTGTTCGTTGGCGAGTTTCTGCCCAAGAGCCTATTCCTGCGCAACCCCGAGGGGCTGCTGCTGGCGTTAGCCGCGCCTTTTGCCATCATGTATGGTGTGCTGTACGTGGTGGTGGTGGTCATCGTTGGTTTCTCGCGCATGATTCTGCGCGGCGGGGCGGAGGAAGGAACGGCCTTGTTTGCACTCACCGATGTGAACGACTACGTACGCCGCATCATGGACCGCGCCCAGCAAAGCCCCGAAGCCCCCGCCGTCGATACCGAGATTTTCGAGAAAGCAGTCGCCTTCCGCAAGGTGAAAGTCCGCGATTGCATGATCCCGCGCACCGAGATTGTGGCCGTCGAGCTGAGCGATTCGATTGATGTTCTGAGCAAGGCGTTCATTGACAGTGGCCACTCAAAGATTTTGGTCTACAAAAAGACCATCGACGAAATGACGGGTTATTGCCACAGCTCGGAGCTCTTCAAATAACCCGCCCGCATCAAGGACATCCTTCAGGAGTTGCCCATCGTGCCCGAGGCGGCCTTGGCGAACGAACTGCTCGTGGAAGTGATCGAGAAACGCCGCAGCTTGGCCCTGGTGGTCGACGAATTTGGGGGGACGAGCGGCATTGTCACCTTGGAAGACGTCATCGAGTCGATCCTCGGCGAAATCCAGGACGAGCACGACACCGAGGCCCTCTTGGAGGTGATTTTGGACGACGACACCTTTCTTTTGAGTGCCCGCCACGAGGTTGCGGACCTCAACCAAAAGTACGCCTTCGGCTTGCCGGAGGGCGAGTACGACACGCTGGGCGGTTACTTGCTCGCCCTGCTCGGCGACTTCCCGCGCCAGAACCAAGTCATCGAAACCGAACAAGCCGCCATCACCGTTCTGGCGATGGCCGGCAACCGCATCGACCACGTGCGGCTCGAACGTCGCGGCGAGGCCCGCGAACGGGTTGCGCCCCGCGGGTAGCCTTTGTACCTTTCGCGCCGCTTTTCACAGGCGGACAACCACCGATCCATGGCCATCATCAATACCATTCGTAAGCGCACCGGGCTGCTGCTCATCATCATCCTGCTCGGGATTGTCGCGTTTTTGCTGCAAGACCTCTTCACCAGCGGGCGCTTGTTCAGCGGCGGACCCAAGCCGGTCGGCGAGATCGCTGGCGTGGACATTTCGCTTCAGGACTACCAAACCGTGCTTTCCGAAATGGAAGCACAGTACGAAATGGCCACTGGCCAACCGCTGGACGAGCAGACCCGCCCACGAGTACGCCAACAGGCCTGGGACCAGTTGGTGTTCGAGCATGCCTATGGCGCGCAGTACGCGAAGCTGGGCATCATGGTCACTAATGAAGGACCGGATTGTGAGCAGGTGGACATGGTCCGCGGCCTGACCGTGCATTCGCAGATGACCCAGGAGGAGACCTTCCTCGATCCGGTGACCGGACAATTCTCGCCCGAGCGCGTAGTCCAGTTCCTCAGCCAAATTGCTGACCCCCAGACGCCCGAGGCCGAATACTACCAGAAGATTTGGTTCCAGCGCGAGAAGGCGATGGTCCAGGAACGCCTGCGCACCAAGTATTTCGACCTCTATTCGAAAACGGCCTACGTGACCGAATTGGAAGCCAAGCGCGAACACCGCGAAGCGGGCTCGTCGGCGGTGATCGATTATTTCTACCTGCCGTTCACGGCCATTGAGGACAGCATGATTGCCGTTAGCGAGGACGAGCTTTCCGACTACTTGGCCGCCCACCCAAACGAGTTTGAAGCCTACCCGAATCGCAGCGTCGAGTACGTGGTCTTTAACGTCCTGCCGAGTGCGGCGGATCGCGAGGCGTTCATGATCTCGTTCAAGGCATTGGCGGGTCGCTTCGCAGAGACCGCCAACGACACGACGTTCGTCAACAGCTATGCGGAGAACCCCCAGATTCGTGGCTACACCAAAGAGCTGTTGCCTCCGGCGTTGAAAGCCGATTCATTGGAAGGCCCACAGATCGGAAAAGTGTACGGTCCGTTCGAGGAAGGCCCCGGCCAGTTCAAAC
>CAYGKP010000062.1:10118-12389 GCA_964350605.1 uncultured Cytophagales bacterium | reverse complement strand
CAATTGTTCCTGACTGGCTTATATCGCTCGGGCACTACGCTGACCGATCGTTGGCTGTCGAGCCATCCGCAAGTGGCGATTTTCTCGCAGCCCAGTCCGTTTCTGTGGATCGAAGCCAAGCGACAGTTCCAGTTGCTCGAAGGCATCGAGCGGCACTTTCCCTTCGGCACCCAAGTGCAAGGTGAGTGGGACGATCCTCGGGCCTTTGCGCACTTTCTCCACTCGGCCGTTTGGCCCCAAGAAAAACTGGACGAACTGGTCGAACGCCAAGTCGATTACACGGGCTTGGGCACCCCTTGGCTCTACGAAGGCTGGCGACCCGAGGCGGGCACCAGTTTCGAGGTTTGGCAACAGCTCATCGAGCGAGCTGCCCAGTCAAAGCCCGAAGCGACGGTGATCGGCGCAAAAGAAATCGTGAGCGAAGACCTCGCAGCCCACCTCTTGGGTCAAGGCGCGAAGGTCTTGCTCGTCGTGCGCCATCCGGCGGATGTGCTCGCTTCTACGGTGGGGGGCGGCCAGGCGCATGTGGGGGCCTTTCGGCCGATGCTTTACACCCTTCGCAGGTGGCGGCGTAGCGTGGCGGAATTGCTGCGCTGGAAGGGTCACCCAAATTTTCGCTACCTCAAATACGAGGACCTGATGGGCCAAACGAGCACCGTGGCCCACTTTGTTGCCAACTGGCTGCAAGTGGACAAAGCGGGCTTTCCACCGATTGATGGGCCATTGGTCGACCCGCGTGGCGAGGTGTGGGCAGGCAATGCGTCCGAACAGAAGACCGAGCTTAGTGAACAACACCTGCGCTTGATTGAAGCACTTTGCGGTGCGGAACTGCGGGCCTTGGGCTACGAGCTACGGGCCGCCGAATTGCCGTCGTCCCAATGGGGCGAAGTGCCCGAACCCGTGCCCGTCCAGGCCAAGGGGTTCGCCGCCGATTACAGCTCGTCGCCCGCGCACATTCATTGGGAGCGCGAACGCTATCAATTGCTTGGTCATCCGAACTTGAGCGAGTCTGCCGCCGAGCGGTGGTATATTCACCCGCAGGCCTACGCGGCCCTTCGTCATGCCTAAGCCCACCTATTCACTCGTCGTTCCTGTGTACAACAGCGTCGCCTCGCTGGCCGAGTTGTGCGAACGCGTGGGCAACGTCTTTGCCGAACGGGGGCAGAGTTATGAGATTTTGCTGATCGACGATGCGTCGCCGAACCCTGAAACCTGGCCCGCTGCACAGGCGGTGTCCGCCGCCGATCCGAACGTCAAGGCACTTCAATTGATGCGAAACTTTGGCCGTGCAGGGGCGATCCTCTGCGGGTTTGAAGTCGCTCAAGGTGAGTGGGTCCTCACGATGGACGACGACTTGGAGCACCTGCCCGAGACCTTGCCCGACCTCCTAAAGGAAAAGCACCACGACGTGGTCATGGCCCGCTTCCCGAAAAAGAACCACGGGCCACTCAAGCGCTTGACCAGTCGCTTGAAGAACCACATCGACCGTCTGTTGCTCGGACGGCCCAAAGGCTTGCAGACCACGGGCCTCATGGTGATGAAAGCCGAAGTGGCCGAGGCGATGTTGTCCATTCGTTCGGCCCGCCCGGTGATTGCCGCGCTGCTTTATTACTGCACACGCGATGTGGTGAACGTGACCGTCCCGCATGGAAAACGCCGCGAGGGACGCTCGGGCTTCACGATGCGCAAGCGGTGGCGGTACTTCCTCGACTTGATCTTTGGGAATTCCAGCAAGATCCTCCGTTGGATGGCGGGGTTAGGCTTCCTGTTAGCCTTGGGCAGCTTCGGGTTGGGGGTGTTCTTTCTGGTCAAAAAATTGGCTGTTGGCATTCCTGTGCCCGGATGGGCATCGCTGTTCACGGTGCTTTTGTTCTCGACGGGGATGATCCTGCTCGCGCTGGGCATTTTGGGGGAATACCTCGCCCGCCTGATCGGAGGGGTCGAGCAACGCCCGCCGTTCATCGTCCGTCGAAAAAAGTAATGGAGCGCGAGCTTCGTGCCTCTGGCGACGGTTCGGCGACGCTTTACGTCCCGGCCCTGGACGAAACCTATCATTCCACGCGCGGCGCGCTGACCGAATCGAAGCACGTGTTTCTCGAAGCGGGCTTGGCCTTCGCCCACAAGCAGTTTGGGGCACCGATTCGCCTGCTGGAAATCGGCTTGGGCACGGGCCTCAACGCGTTGCTCTCGATGATTTGGGCCGAGGAACGCCACGTTTCTGTCGAGTACACCGCGCTGGAGCCCTTTCCGCGTTCGCTGGTCGAGGTGGAC
>CAYGKP010000062.1:2835-10108 GCA_964350605.1 uncultured Cytophagales bacterium | reverse complement strand
AGGTGGACAGTTTGGGCTACGCCAAGTTGATGGAATCGAAAGAAGCTGTCGAGCTTGAACAAGCGATTCACAAAGTCCCGATGGGCGAGCAGGTCCAGCTGTCGGCGCATTTTTCGTTGACCAAACAACTCGATACGCTGCAAGCGATGGTCTTGCCCCGAGCGCAGTTCCACCTGATCTATTTCGACGCCTTCGCACCCAGCAAACAACCCGAACTCTGGACCCCCGAACTCTTCGCCAAGCTGCGCGCGAGCCAAGTGCCCGGCGGCATCCTGGTGACCTACAGCTCCAGCGGCACCACCAAACCCGCCCTCGCCGAAGCGGGCTATCAGATCGAACGGCTGGCGGGTCCTTCGGGGAAACGCCATATGGTGCGGGCACGGAACCTCGGGGTGGCCTAACTTGCGAGGCATGAGTGCGCCCACTTTCTCGCAAGACGTCATCGCCCTGGTCTGGGATTTTGACAAGACCTTGGTCCCTGCCTACATGCAAGCCCCGCTCTTCCGCGCCTATGGCATTGACGAGGCGGCGTTCTGGGAGGAGGTCAACGACCTGCCCCGTCGCTACGCCGAGAAGGGCGTCCGCGCGAACCTTGATACGGTCTACCTGAACCACCTGCTGACCTATGTGCAGGAAGGTCGCTTGCCCAATCTCTCGAACGCCAAACTCCGCGAACTCGGGGCGCAGATTGAATTTTTTCCCGGCTTGCCGGACTTCTTCGCCATTTGTAAGCAAGTGCTCGAAAGCCCCAAGTACCGGGCCTATGACATCAGCTTGGAGCACTACGTGGTCTCGACGGGCCTCGCGGAAATGGTCAAGGGTTCAGCCATTCATCCCTACATCGAGCCCGATGGCATCTGGGCCTGCGAACTGATCGAGCGTCCCTTCATCCCCGGTGATCAGTCCGGCAAAGCGCATTTGAAGGAGAAAGAGGACGCGCCCGCGCTGATTTCGTCCATCGCCTACTCGCTCGACAACACGACCAAAACCCGCGCCCTGTTCGAGGTGAACAAGGGGGTGAACAAGTTTCCCGAGGACGTGAACGTGAACCAGAGCATCGCCGAGGAAAAGCGACGGGTTCCCTTCGAGAACATGATCTACATCGCCGACGGGCCGAGTGACGTACCGGCCTTTTCGGTCGTGAAGCGCAACGGCGGAAAGACCTTCGCGGTCTACCAGCCCGACGCGGAGCGGAAATCCTTCGGGAAGGCACGCGCCCTGAACGACGAGAACCGCGTCGATGCGTTTGGAGAGGCCGACTATCGGGCCGGGACCCTTACCCACAACTGGATCGTCGATACGATTGAGCAGTTGGCCCAGGCGATTGTTGATCGCAAGAAAAGCAGCATGTCGGAAGGGAAGGGCGGCGTGCCGACACACAACTAAGCGACGCGATTAGTCTAAAGCAGCTTCGCGAGGTCCTTGGCGAAGTAGGTCAGGATCAGGTCCGCGCCCGCGCGCTTGATTGCCACCACGCTTTCCATCATCGTTTTTTCCAAGTCGAGCCAGCCTTTCTCGGCGGCGGCGTGGATCATCGCGTACTCGCCGCTGACTTGATAGGCCGCGACGGGCAATGTTGTGTTGTCGCGCAGCAGCGAGATGATGTCCAAGTACATCCCCGCAGGCTTGACCATGACCATGTCGGCGCCTTCTGATTCGTCGAGCATTAGCTCTGTGAGGGCTTCGCGGGCGTTGGCCGGGTCCATCTGGTAGGTCTTCTTGTCGCCGAATTTTGGGGCCGAATCCAAAGCGTCGCGAAATGGGCCGTAGAGCGCCGAGGCGTACTTGGCCGAGTAACTTAGAATGCCCACGTTCTCATACCCCGCTTCGTCCAACGCCTCGCGGATGTATTCCACACGGCCGTCCATCATGTCCGAAGGGCCGACGAGGTCAGCACCGGCCTCAGCTTGGGCCACCGCCATCGCAGCAAGAATCGGCAAACTCCCGTCGTTGTCGATCTGGCCGTCTTTGACCAAACCGTCGTGGCCGTCCGATGAATAGGGGTCCATCGCTACGTCGGTCATCACCACGAGTTGGGGGAAGGTCCGCTTGATCTCCCGAATGGCGGTCAGGTAGAGGCCGTCCTCGTTGATGCTTTCGGTGGCGAGCGAGTCTTTCTTGCTGTCGGGCAGGGCGGCGAACAAGGCAATCGCCTGAATGCCCAGGTTGCGGCAATCGCCGATTTCTTTAAGCAGCTCGTCGAGCGAGAGGCGATACTGGCGCGGCATCGAGGCGATGGGCACGCGTTGTCCCTTGCCTTCGCACACGAACATCGGGTAGATCAGATCATCGACCGAAAGGCGGGTTTCGCGGACCAGGGCGCGCAGGGCTTCCGTACGGCGGTTGCGGCGGGGGCGTGTGAGCATGGACGAAAGGTAGCCAACCTACTTCGTTTCCTTCTACGCATATTTGCCGGCAATGAACCAATTGGGTCAAACGCAAAGTGAGCGCTGGAGCTGGGGGTTACTTGCACTTTTGTTGCTACTTACCGCGCATTACTCGGTGGGGTATTACAGGCCCGACGAGCATTATCAAATCCTTGAATTTGCGGCCCTAAAGCTGGGAAGGATCCAACCAGGGGCTATGCCTTGGGAATTTTCCGAGCAGATTCGTCCGACGCTTCAACCCTGGATGGCACTCGGATTCGCCAAGCTGTTCGGTGGCCTCGGCATGCATCCGTTTTGGCAGGTCGAGCTCATGCGCTTGTTTTCCGGCTTTATCGGATTCCTAATCCTTCGGCGGTTTTTCGAGCACACAAAGGAAGAGTTGAAGCCCGAGTGGCAACCAGTTTATCGCTGGGTGCTGTGCCTGTTGTGGTTCCTGCCGTTCATCACGGTTCGATTTGGCTCGGAAACATGGAGCGCATTTGGCCTACTGCTGGCCTATTTGGCGACCCGAAAAGCACTGGACAAACCGGCCGTTCTTTCCTGGCTGTGGGTTGGCGTTTGGCTGGGCCTCTCGTTTCTGTTTCGCTACCAGACAGGCGTAGCAGGTGTTGGCCTGCTGTTGTGGCTTTGGATCATCAAGCGGGTGGGCTGGAAGGCCACCGGGGCCTTCGTCGTGGGGGGTTTGGTGGTGGTAGTTTTTGGGATCGTGTTGGATCGGATCTACTACGGCAACTGGGTGATCAGTGCCTATGGATACCTCGAGTTCAACATACTGGAGGGTGGTGCGGCGACTTATGGAGTCTCGCCCTGGTACCATTATGCGGTTGACTTAATCAACAAGACCCATGTGGTTTGGGGCGTGTTGACCCTTCTGGGCTTTGGGTGGTGGACCTATCGAAAGCCCAGCCATGCGATCACCTGGATCGCTGTGCCTTTCGTACTCATTCACTCGATGATTGGCCACAAGGAAATGCGATTTTTGTTTCCACTGGCCTATTTCGCACCGATTTGGTTGGTTTTTCTGGCCGAAAGCCTGCCCGAGAAGTTCAGTCGCTCTGCCCTGGCCAAGTGGTTTGGGGGCCTATTGATTGCCTTCAATTCAATCCTGCTCATTGGCGCACTTCTTTTTTCCGGTCGCGGCGACATCAAAGCGCAACAGTACGTGCAATGCAGCAACCAGGGAAAACCCGTCACCCTTTACGTCATGGAGCCCGATGGGTACCACCCCGTTGGACTGGTGCGCAGTTTTTACGACGACCCGAAAACAGCCATCACCGAGATCCAGATTGAGGACCCCGCTCAGGCCAAACGACAAGATGGGCCCACGTACCTGTTAACCAGTCGGAGAGCCAGTTCAATGGACTATACCCTGCCCACTGACCAATTCGAGTTGGTCTACCAGAGTTTTCCACGTTGGGTTGAAACTAACCTCAACCTTTTTGGTTGGGTCGATCGAACTTCGTTTGTGCGCGTCTACCGCGTCCGCTAACTGTTGATTAGAACGAGGCGATCGTCGTCTCGATGATCGTGCAGCATTCGTCGAGCTGCTCCTCGGTGATGACCAAGGGCGGCGCGAAGCGAATGATGTCGCCGTGCGTGGGCTTGGCCAAAAGTCCGTTCTCCTTCAAGGCGACACAAACGTCCCAAGCCGTGCGGCCGTCGTTCGTAGGCTCGATGATCACCGCGTTCAAGAGGCCTTTGCCACGCACCAAGCGAATCAGGTCGGGGCGTTCGTCCTTCAGCTTGTTCATCCGCGCACGGAATCGTTCGCCGAGCACCGTGGCACGTTCGGCTAGATTTTCGTCTTCGATCACTTTCACGGCTGCCATGGCGACAGCACAAGCCAAGGGGTTTCCACCATAGGTCGAACCGTGTTCGCCAGGGCCGATGACCAGCATGATGTCATCGTCCGCAAACACCGCCGAGACAGGGTACATGCCACCCGAAATGGCCTTGCCCATGATCAGCACGTCGGGGCGCACGCCTTCGTGGTCGCAAGCCAGCATCTTACCCGTGCGGGCCACGCCAGTCTGCACCTCGTCGGCCATGAACAGCACGTTGTGCTTCTCGCAAAGCGCTTTGGCTTTCTTCAGGTAACCGTCCTCGGGCACGTAGACACCTGCCTCCCCTTGAATGGGCTCGACCCAAAATCCGGCCACATGGGGGTCCGAAAGGGCCTTGTCCAGGGCCTCCAAGTCATTGTATGGAATGATCTCATAACCGGGCAGGTAGGGACCGAAGCCTTTGGTCGAAACCGGATCGGTCGAAGCCGAGATGATGGCGATGGTCCGGCCATGGAAGTTGTTTTCCACCGCGACGATCTTCGCTTGGTTGGTGGGAATGCCCTTCTTCTCGTAGCCCCAACGACGCACCAGCTTGATGGCCGTTTCGTTGGCTTCCGCGCCAGTATTCATCAAAAGGACCTTGTCGAAGCCGAACACTTCGGTCAGGTACTTCTCGCACTTGCCGAGCATGTCGGAGTAAAACGCACGCGAAGTCAGGGCCAGCGTACCGGCTTGGTCGACGAGGGCCTGCAAAATTTTGGGATGCGAATGCCCTTGATTTACCGCGCTATAGGCGGACAGAAAGTCGTAGTACTGCTTGCCTTCCACGTCCCACACGTGCACACCCTTCGCGCGGCTCAAAACGGCGGGCAAGGGGTGATAATTGTGCGCGCCGTACTGGTCCTCCAGCGCAATGGCTTTTTCGGTGGCGGTCAATTCGGTGAGGAGATCTTGGTGAGTGGCAGACATAGGATAGAGGGCGTTTTTCGCTTCTGACGTTCGTTTCAATTGGGGTGGACCACGAAGGTACCAATAAATCAAACCCCAGTCATTCAGATAAGGTTGCTGGAAACTTGGCGGTCTCGAGCCTTCTTGTGATATTTGCAGTCCTTTTCGGTAATAGGTTACTGGAAGTCCTCGAAGAACTGACTGCATTCACTCATGGCTCGCGTTTGTGAAATCAGTGGGAAACGCCCCCGTACCGGGAACAACGTTTCGCACGCCAACAACAAAACCAAGCGTCGTTTTCTGCCCAACCTGCAGAAGAAACGCTTCTACATCCCCGAGGAGGACCGTTGGGTGACTTTGAAAGTCGCCACATCGACCATCCGGACGATCAACAAGAAAGGCATCAGCGCGGTGCTGAAAGAAGCCCGCGCTAAGGGAGTTAACATCTAACTCCCCCTAATCAAGCAAAGCAATGGCCAAGAAGGGCAACCGCGTACAGGTAATCATGGAGTGTACCGAGCACAAAACTTCCGGAGAGAAGGGCACCTCGCGTTACATCACCACCAAGAACCGCAAGAACACCACCGAACGCTTGGAGTTGAAGAAATACAACCCCATCCTTAAGCGTTACACCGTTCACAAAGAGATCAAATAGGTCATGGCAAAGAAGGTAGTTGCAACCCTCAAGAAGGAAGGCAGTCAAGTCGTCTGGGCGAAAGTGATTCGCACTGTACGTTCGAAAAAATCAGGTGCCTATACTTTTAGGGAGGACATGGTTCCGGCCGAGCAGGTCGAACTGTTCCTCCAGAAGGAAGGGTAATCGGGCCGGCCCGACATCGATTCAAAGGCCCCGTAGGTGGGCCTTTTTTCGTTTTTCTTCCCTGAACATGAGCGCATTATTCGGACGCAGATCGGCTTCGCAAACCGTGCTTTCGCGCGGCTTGACCAAAACCCGCACCGGGCTACTGGGGCGGATTGGACAGCTATTTTCCGGCAAGCGGCCCCTGGATGCCGAATTGATCGAAGAACTCGAGGAAGTGCTCCTGACCGCCGATGTGGGCATGGCGACCACCGCCAAGTTGCTCGATCGGTTGGAGGACCGCGCCAAGCGCAAGAAAGAAGACCTGGACGCCGACCAGATCCGCGTCCTGCTTCAGGACGAGATCGTCAACCTGTTCGACAACCAAAGCCCCTCGGAGCCGCCTTCGCAGGCGCGCCCTCACGTCATTCTGATCGTCGGGGTCAATGGGGTGGGCAAAACCACGACCATCGGCAAGCTGGCCCATCGCTTTGCGGGGGAGGGCAAGAAGGTCGTGCTCGGCGCCGCCGATACCTTCCGCGCCGCCGCGGTCGATCAACTGGGCCTGTGGGCTGAGCGCACCGGGGCGACTTTGGTCAGCAAGGGGATGAACGCCGACCCCTCGGCGGTCGCGTTCGAGGCCGTGGCCGAAGGCGTGAAGCTGGGCGCCGACGTTGTCATCGTTGACACCGCCGGACGACTCCATACCAAAGCCAACCTGATGGAGGAACTCTCGAAGGTTCGCCGGGTGATCGGAAAGGTCATGCCCGATGCGCCGCACGAAGTTCTGTTGGTCCTCGACGGCAGCACGGGCCAGAACGCCATTGTCCAAGCCGAACAATTCTCGCGGGCCACGCAAGTGACCGGCCTGATCATCACCAAGCTTGACGGCACAGCCAAAGGCGGGGTGGTCATCTCGGTGGTCGACCAGCTTGGCATTCCCGTCCGCTTCATCGGTTTGGGCGAGAAGGCCGACGACCTGCAGCCCTTCGAGCGGAACCAATTCGCCGAGGCGCTGTTTGCATCTACCTAGGCTCGCCCCCACCACCCGTGCATACCAAGGCCCAGCCCCACGTCAACCTCGTCACCCTTGGCTGTGCCAAGAACTTGGTCGATTCCGAGAACCTCCTGACCCAACTGCGTGCCAGCGGAATGGAGGCCGAGCACGAAGCCCCGCACCGAAACGGTGGCGTGGTCATCGTGAATACCTGTGGGTTCATCGCCTCGGCGAAGGAGGAAAGCATCGACACGATCCTGCGCTATGCGGAAGCGAAAGGCGAGGGGAAGGTCGAGAAGCTCTACGTGACGGGCTGTTTGTCCGAGCGCTACCGCGAGGAGTTGATGGGCGAGATTCC
>CAYGKP010000062.1:0-2825 GCA_964350605.1 uncultured Cytophagales bacterium | reverse complement strand
TTGCCCGCCTTGCTCAAGCGCCTGAAGGCGGACTATAAAAAGAACCTGGTCGGCGAACGCCTGACCACGACCCCGGCCCACTACTCGTACTTGAAGATTTCCGAGGGGTGTGATCGGCCTTGTTCGTTTTGTGCCATCCCGCTGATGCGGGGCAAGCACGTCTCACGGCCCATCGAGGAATTGGTGGCCGAGGCAGAAGGACTGGCCGCGCGTGGCACCAAAGAATTGCTCCTGATTGCGCAGGACTCGACTTACTATGGCCTGGACCTGTACGGCAAGCGCGAGCTGGCCAAGCTGATCGAATCGCTGGCCGATGTAAAGGGCATCGAATGGGTGCGGCTCCACTATGCGTTCCCCAGCGGCTTCCCGGAGGATGTGCTCGAAGTGATCGCTCGCCACCCGAACGTCTGCAACTACCTGGACATCCCGTTGCAACACGCCAGCACCCCTGTGCTGCAAGCCATGCGCCGCGGCATCACCCGTGAGAAGACCGAAGCCCTGCTTGCCCGCATTCGCGCCGCTGTCCCCAACCTCTCGATCCGCACGACGATGCTCGTTGGCCACCCCGGCGAAACGGAGGAAGCCTTTGAGGAGCTGATGGCGTTTGTGCAAGAACAGGAGTTTGATCGGCTGGGCGTGTTCACCTACTCGCACGAGGACGGGACCCATGCGGGCACGATGGAAGACCTGATTCCCGAGGAAGTGAAAGAGGAGCGCGCCGCCGCCCTCATGGAGCTGCAAGAAGAAATTTCGGCCCGAAAGAACCAGACGAAGATTGGCCAGCAGATGCGCATTTTGGTCGACCGCGCCGAAGGCGGGCAGTGGATCGCCCGCAGCGAGGCCGATTCGCCGGAAGTCGACAACGAAGTGCTTGTCGACCAGTCCCTTTGCCCCGACTGGCAGGTCGGCGAGATGTACCAAGTGACCATCGTCGAAGCCGAGCCCTTCGACCTCTACGCCGTGCCGGCCGATGCGCAGCGCTGAGCTGGACCCCGCCGATTGTGGCCTCTGGTCACCCGTGATGGCGGCCTACGCCACGCAAGACCCCAGCCTGGGCGCGTTGTACCGCATCGCTCCGAACGCAGAGGGCTTCGCAGACCTCGAACAAGCCTTTCCGTTTTCCAAGAAAGCCCGTGAACGGCTGGTTTCGGTCTTGGAGAAACAACATTCAGGTCTCTCCCTCAGCTCGGCCCAACAGCAGAACCTAGCGGCCCTAAAAGCTGATGCCTACACGGTCTGCACGGGTCATCAATTGGTGATCGGCGGCGGGCCGTTGTTCATGGCCTACAAGGCACTTACCACCATTCGGTTGGCCGAAGTGCTCAGCGAGAAACTGGGCAAAAAGATTGTCCCGATCTTTTGGCTGGCCAGCGAAGACCACGATGTGGACGAGATTCGCTCGGTCCATTATTTCCGCCAAGACATCACCTGGCCCACCGAACAGACAGGTCCTGTGGGGCACTTTGATCCACGCGAGGTGGCGCAGTTGTTCGCCGATGCGGATGAGTCCTTGGCCTCGGTCGCCAAGCTGTACGAGTCGGCCCCGACCCTTTCGGCTGCGACCCGACAGTTGCTTCAAACCTGGTTCTCCGAGAAGGGCCTTCTGATCCTCGATGCTGACGAGCCGGAGTTGAAGGCGCAACTTGCCCCCATTGCGAAAGAAGACTTGCTGGAGGGCACCTTGGCCTCCGCCATTCAAGCGACCAACCAGCGATTGGAAGCCCTCGGCCACGAACCCCAGGCCCATGTGCGCGAGGTTAATTTCTTCCTCCTTTCCGAGGGGAAACGAGAACGCTTGGAACGGTCCGGCGAGGACTTTGTCGCCGTCGATTCTGGCGAGCGGTTCACGCGAGCCCAGATGACTTCCCTCATCGAGCAGACACCCGAACGCCTGAGCCCCAACGTCTTGCTTCGTCCGATGTATCAGCAGGCGATCCTGCCAAACGTGGCGTACATCGGCGGTCCGGGCGAACTGGCCTACTGGCTGCAACTTCGAGCGGCGTTTGATCAAGTTGGGGTGCCGTTCCCTCAATTGGTGCCGCGACAACACTACCTGTTGCTCGACGAACGGCAGGCCGAAAAGCTCGACACTCTGGGGGTATCGCCCGCCAAATTGTTTCAATCAGCCGATCGCTTGCGCGTTGAATTTGTCGAAGGGTTGGGTGCTGATACCCTGGAATTCGATCAGGAAGCTGCGCAGATCGACACCCTGTTCCAGGCCCTCAAAGAAAAGGCGCAAGCCATTGATGCCAGCTTGGAAGGCTTCATTGGGGCCGAAGCCGCCCGCGCGAAAAAGCAACTGGAAGGCATCGAGAAGCGCGTGCGCAAAGCCCTGGAACAACGCCACCAGACCAAGGTGAGCCAGCTCCTCAGCCTGCAAGAGAAACTGGTCCCCGGCGGCAGCCCGCAGGAACGCCACGATTCGGTCCTTGAAACCTTGGTGCGCTTTCCGCGCCTGTTTGCGCAGTTGCTCGGCGAGATGGACCCCTACGCCTTCCAGCTCTATGTCCGCACCCTGGACCGATAAGCGCGAAGCACGCGCCTGGGCCAAAGCCCAGCGGGCAGCCCTGCCCGAGGCCGCGCGTTCTGCGGGTAGCCAGGCGATTGCCCAGCGGTTTCTGCAAACCTGGAACGCCTCGCGGCCCTCAAGTCTCTTTGTGTTCCTTCCGATGGCAGGCAGCCTGGAGGTAGATACTTGGCCGTTGATCCGAGCCGTCTGGGCCCAGTGGCCTGCCACCCGCGTACTTGCTTCAGTCAGTGGGATGGCCGATTGCTCGATGCGGCTGTTTGAGATCGGGCCCGACACCCAATTGAAAACCAACGCC